>CANPWM010000074.1 GCA_947584295.1 uncultured Oscillospiraceae bacterium
GGTTCGTCGTTCTTCTTCTTTTTCTTCGACTTCTTCTCTTCGCTGTTGGGGTAGACCTTCTTGATGTCTTTCAGGGTAAGGCTCGCCATAGTTTTTCTGCTCTGACACAGGAGCCTCCGCTAGCCTGTGCCTCACGTCCGTCGCGATAGGCGGTCCGTATATACGACAGGTCTCCACACTGCCGCACCGTGAGCAAACGGTTTTTTCCTCCTTTTTTCGGGCTCACCGGCGCTATGTTGTGGAGTAGCGCCGCCGACCTTAATTAAAGTGTGAGGCAAAAAGTACCTCGTTTATCATTTTACCCTGATTGCCCCCGGGTGTCAATAAAAATTTTGTATTTTTATATAAAAAAATTCCGCCCTTTTCCCGCCCCCGCTCCCCCCCCTGGCCTCCCGCCGGCCCTTGTAATTTTGGGGAAGCTTTGGTATACTGTCCAATAGACGAAAAGGAGGTGCCCCTATGGATCACAAAAGCGCCGCGCCGCGGCCTCCCATGGGCTGGAACAGCTACGACTATTACGACACGGCGGTGACGGAGGCGGACGTCAGGAAAAACGCCGCCGTTCTGGCACAGCGCCTGAGGGCGTTCGGCTGGAAGTATGTGGTCGTGGATATCCAGTGGTATGCCCACCGGCCCGACAGGCTCCGGGAGCGGTACCAGTATATCCCCTTCAACCAGCTCCATATGGACGGCTTCTCCCGCCTGATCCCTGACCCGGAGCGTTTTCCCTCCGCCGCCGGTGGGGCGGGCTTTAAGCCCCTCGCGGACTACGTCCACGGGCTGGGGCTGAAATTCGGTATCCACATCATGCGCGGGATCCCCCGGATCGCCGCCCAGGCCCACGCCCCCGTGCTGGGGACGGCCCTTACGGCCGATGAGATCGCCGACCCCGCCGACGTGTGCCGCTGGAACCCGGATATGTACGGCGTCCGGGACACCAGGGACGGTCAGGCGTATTACGACAGCCTCCTGGAGCTTTACGCCTCCTGGGGCGTGGACTTTATCAAGTGCGACGACATCTGCAACACCGACAACTGGACGGAGCCTTCGGACAGGGCCAGGGCGGGGCGGCATGAGATGCGTATGCTCCGCAGGGCCATCGACAGATGCGGGCGGCCCATCGTCCTGTCGCTGTCCCCCGGGCCGGCGCTTTTGGATATGGCGGAGGAGTACGCCCGGTGCGCCAATATGTGGCGGATCACCGACGATATGTGGGATCGGTGGGAGCATGTAAAGAATATGTTCCTGCGCTGCCGTCTCTGGCAGGGCCTGGGCCGCGCGGGCGCTTATCCCGACTGCGATATGCTCCCCCTGGGGGTCATCGGCGGAAAGTTCCTGGACGAGCGCATGACGCGCCTGACCCGGGACGAACAGCGCACGGTGATGACCCTGTGGTGCGTCTTTGGCTCGCCGCTGATGCTGGGGGCGGAGCTGACAAAGCTTGACCCGTGGACGCTGTCTTTATTGACCAACCGTGAGGTACTGGCCCTGCTGGATCCCGCCAACACCCGGCGGGAGCTTTCCCGGGAGGGAGACCTGGTGGTTTGGGAGCTGATCCCGGCGGGCGGCGGGCGCTGTCTGGCGGTTTTCAATCTGTCCGACAGCCCGGTGGAGGCGGGGCTTGACCTCTCCGGCGGGGTAGATATGTGGACGGGCGGCGCGCCCGATCCCCACCTTCCGCCCCACGGGTGCGTCCTGTGCAGGCTGGCCTGAAAAAATAACGGCGGGGGAGAAAGATGGAGAAGAGAGAGCTTTGGCACATCTATGAGACCATACTGAAAAGCGAGCTGGTACCCGCCATGGGCTGTACGGAGCCTGTGGCCGTGGCTCTGGCCGGTGCGCTGGCCCGACAGGCCCTGGGCGCTCTGCCGGACCGGGTGGAGCTTTCCGTATCGGGGAACATCATCAAGAACGTCAAGAGCGTCATCGTCCCCCACACCGGGGGCCGCCGGGGCCTGCGCACCGCCGTGGCGGCGGGGATCGTCTGCGGCGATGCCTCCGCCGGGCTGGAGGTGCTGTCCGCCGTCACCCGGGAGGATCTGAAGGCGCTGGACGCCTATCTGGACGCCGCCCAGATCGCCCTGGACAAATCCGCCGCCCTGAACCCCTTTGATATCCAGGTGCGGCTCTACGCCGGGGCGGACGCCGCCTATGTGCGCGTCATCGGCCACCACACCAACGTGGTGCGGGTGGAGAAAAACGGCGTAGCCACGGTGGACAGGCCCTATACTGACAGCCCCGCGCCGGTCTCGACGGATAAGCGGTATCTGACCATTCGGGACATCGTGGATTACGCGGAGAACGCCGATCTGGAGGCCGTCAGGCCCACCCTCGCCCGGCAGATGGAATACAACATGGCCATCGCCCAGGAGGGCCTCTCCGGCGCGTGGGGCGCGCAGATCGGCAGGACGCTGCTCCACGCCTACGGCGGCACCGTCTGGAACCGGGCCAAGGCCATGGCCGCCGCCGGTTCCGACGCCCGCATGAACGGCTGTGAGCTGCCGGTGATCATCAACTCCGGCTCCGGCAACCAGGGCATCACCGCCAGCGTGCCGGTGATCGTCTACGCCCGCCACCTGGGCGTAGACGAGGAGGCGCTTCTGCGGGCGCTTTTGGTGTCCAACCTGATCACCCTCCACCTGAAGGACGGCATAGGCTCCCTCTCGGCCTACTGCGGCGCCACCAGCGCCGGGGCAGGGGCCGGGGCGGGCATCTGCTGGCTCTACGGGGGCCGGTATGAGGAGATCGCCCACACCGTCGTCAACGCCCTGGCCATCAACTCCGGCATGATCTGCGACGGGGCCAAGGCCAGCTGCGCCGCCAAGATCGCCTCCGCCGTGGAGGCGGGGCTTCTCGGCTGGCAGATGAACGTGGGCGGCAGTGAGTTCGTGGGCGGCGACGGCATCGTTATCAAGGGCGTGGAGAACACCATCGAGGCCGTCTCCCGTCTGGCCCGGGACGGTATGCGGGAGACGGACAATGAGATCCTGCGGCTTATGCTGGGGGAGGAGAACATATGAACCATCGTGAGAAGAATACCGGCGTTGTAGTGCGGATCTTCGCGGAGGCCAGATGACCATGGGGAAGAAAATACTGTCCTTTCTGAAGGAGGAGACCGTCCTGTGCGTCTCGGCGGCGCTGGCGCTTGTCTCCTGCTTCCTCGTCCCGCCGGACAGCGGCTACGCCGCCTACATCAACTGGGACACCATCGTGGTGCTTTTCTGCCTGATGACCGTCACGGCGGGGCTTTCGGAGCTGGGCGTATTCCGCGCCCTGGCGGAGACGCTTCTCCGCCGCCTCAAAAGCCGCCGTATGCTGACCCTCACCCTGGTGGCCCTGTGCTTTTTCGGCTCCATGCTGATCACCAACGACGTGGCCCTCATCACCTTCGTCCCCCTGGCGCTGCTGATCGCGGAGCTGGAGGGCGGCGACGACAGCCTGTGCCTCACCGTGACGCTGATGACCATTGCCGCCAACCTGGGCAGTATGCTGACGCCCATCGGCAACCCGCAAAACCTGTATATCTACTCCGTCTCCGGCCTGAGCCTGGGCGCGTTCACGGCCACCGTGGCCCCCTACGCCCTGCTCTCCGCCGCGCTGTTGACCGCTGCGGCCCTCCGGGGGAAGAACGCCCCCGTAAAGGTGGAACTCTCCGACGGGAAAAAGGGGCTTGACCGCTTCGACCTTGTCTATTTCCTGTTCCTGTTCGCCGGATGTATCCTGGCCGTAGCCAAGCTCCTCAGCATCTGGACGCTCCTGCCCGTGGTGGCCGTCGCCGTGGCGATCAAGAACTGGCGGCTCCTGCTGAAGCCCGATTACAGCCTGCTGGCCACCTTCCTGTGCTTTTTCGTCTTTATCGGCAACATGGGCCGCTTTGAACCCTTTAAAAACGCCGTCCTGTCGGTGCTGGAGGGCCACGTCCTGCTTGTCTCCGCCGCTCTCAGCCAGGTCATCAGCAACGTCCCCGCCGCCCTCCTCTTGGGGGGCTTCACCACGCGGTGGCGGGAGCTGCTGGTGGGCGTCAACATCGGGGGTCTGGGTACCCTCATCGCCTCCATGGCAAGCCTGATCTCCTACAAGCACCTGGCCCGCCGCGCGCCCGCGCTGAAGGGCCGCTACTTCCGCACCTTCACCCTCTGGAACCTGGGCTTCCTGGCGGCTCTCCTGCTGCTGGCGCTGATTTTGAAGGGGATAAGCATTTAAATCATTTCACCCGTTTTCCCGGCGGCCTCCGCGCCGGGAAAATCCGTCCGTAGAAAACCGTCGGCCTTTGCCGATAATCTTAAGGGGGTATTCCTGTGTTTTTCGAGGCCAAAGAAAACGCCCTCCTGTGCCGGGAGGGCAACGAGACGATCCTCCTGGAACCCTGGGGCGTCTCCGCCCTGCGGGTCAGGGCCACCAAAAACGCCCGCTTCACAGGGGAGGATCACGCCCTGGAGCCTCCGGCGGAGTGCCGGTGCCGGATCGCCCTTACGGACAAGGGCGCGTCCATTGAAAACGGCAAGCTCCGCGCCTTCGTCTCCTGCCGGGGTTGGATGGAGTTCTATCATGGCGACAGGCGCGTTTTAAAGGAATTTCACCGCAATTTTCGCGGCGCCAACGACCACAGCCCCAGCATGAAGCTGGAGGCCCGCCTCTACAAGCCCGCCGCCGGGGACGACTACGACGTGACCCTGCGCTTTGAGGCCACCCCCGGGGAGAAGCTCTTCGGCATGGGCCAGTACCAGCAGCCCAATTTCGACCTGAAGGGCTGTGTGCTGGAGCTGGCCCAGCGCAACTCCCAGGTCAGCGTCCCCTTCTGTCTGTCCAGCCTGGGCTACGGCTTCCTCTGGAACAACCCCGGCGTCGGAACCGCGGTCTTCGGGGAAAACGAGACGGTCTGGCACGCCCGCCTCACCCCCGAGCTGGATTTCTGGCTCACCGCCGGAGATACCCCCAGGGAGATCATGAAAAATTATACCGCCGTCACGGGCCGCGCCCCGGAGTTCCCGGAGAACGCCCTGGGGCTGTGGCAGTCCAAGCTCCGCTACCGCACCCAGGAGGAGGTTCTGGCGGTGGCGGCGGAGTACCACCGGCGGGGTATCCCCCTGGACGTCATCGTTATCGACTTCTTCCACTGGGTTCGCCAGGGGGATTGGTGCTTCGACCCGGTCTACTGGCCCGATCCCGCCGCCATGGTGCGCCAGCTCCACGCCTACGGGACACGGTGCATGGTGTCCGTCTGGCCCACGGTGGACAGGAAGAGCATACATTACGCCGAGATGACCGAGCGGGGCCTGGTGATCCGCACCGAGCGCGGGAGCGTCCAATGCTTCGACTTCCAGGGCGACACCGTCATCTACGACGCGGAAAACCCCGCCGCCCGGGACTACATCTGGGAGAAATGCCGGGAGTCCTATTACAGCGCCGGCATCGACATGTTCTGGCTGGACGAGGCGGAGCCTGAGTATTCCGCCTACGACTTTGAGCATTTCCGCCATTACACCGGCCCGGCCCTGCGGGTGGGGTGCCGCTACCCCCGGGATCACGCCATGGCCTTTTACCAGGGTATGCGCCGGGAGGGCCAGCGGGACATCGTGAACCTTGTGCGCTCGGCCTGGGTGGGCAGCCAGAAATACGCCGCCCTGGTCTGGTCCGGGGATATCCCCTCCACCTTCGCCGCCCTGCGGGATCAGCTCTCCGCCGGCCTCCACATGGGCCTGGCCGGGATCCCCTGGTGGACCAGCGACACCGGCGGCTTCTTCGGGGACGTGCGCGCCCCCGGCTTCAACGAGCTTCTGATCCGCTGGTTCCAGTTCTCCGCCTTCTGCCCTGTCCTGCGTATGCACGGCGACCGGGGCCCCCACGATATCCCCCGCCTCAGCGACCTGGACTACGGCGGCGGCTTCTCCGAGACAGGCCGCCCCAACGAGCTGTGGAGCTACGGGGAGGAGGTATACGCCATTCTCAAAAAGACGCTGGAGATCCGCCTGTCCCTGAAGCCCTACATCAAGTCCGTATTCGACGAGGCGAGCCGCAACGGCTCCCCCGTCATGCGCCCCCTGTTTTACGAGTTCCCGGAGGACGGGCGGTGCTGGGAGATCGGCGACGAGTATATGTTCGGCCCGGACTACCTGGTGGCCCCGGTGCTTTACGAGGGCCTCCGGGAGCGGCAGGTCTATCTCCCCCGGGGCGTCTGGCGGCGGCTTGACGGCGATGAGACCGTCACCGGCCCCGTTACCCTCACCGCCCCCGCGCCCCTGGATACCATTCCCGTCTATGTCAGGTTCCGGGATCGCGTATAAAGCGATCATTCAGAGCTTTCCCCCACAAGCTGAGGCCGCCTGTCCAAAATTTCAAACGTATTTTTCCCGGCGGCCTGTACGTCGGGAAAATCACCCGCATATTCCCCTTATCGGAAAAGGCCAACGGCCTTTTCCGATAAGCTGAGCCGCCGCCCTTTCGGGCGGCGGCCTTTTTGCCTTGCGTCAATAGACGATCCTGGCGATGATGTTTCTCAGCTCCTCCGCGTGGCGCAGGCTCACCGTGGGAAGCTCCGGCAGAGGCGGCAGGGGCAGACGCGCCCTGGCCAGCTCCCGCCGGGCCTGCTCGCCCAGGGCCCGCAGCAGATACGGCGCGCTGGGGTAGGCCGTGGGGACAGCGTGGGTGTCGCCTGTCAGGATCAGATGATCCGCCTGCAGCTTGCGCTCCAGCTCCTTCTCCTCCGCCGCCAGCCTCCTCAGCGTCCGCTCGTGGGGCGAGCCCCGGAGCTTCAGGGCCAGAAGCTCATACATGGCGGCGGCCCCGGCGGCCTCTTCGATCAGGCGGCCCAGCGTCTCCTCCCCGCCGGGGGCGGGGGCCGGAGGCGGTTCCCCCCGCGTTACCCGCTCATAGACGGCGTTGAGGTTCCGAAGCTCCTCACCGGCCGGAAGCTCTCTTGTCTCCATTTGTCACATTCCTTTTGGCGGTATTCCGCAACTCATTTTATTCCGCCCCATTGTGAAATGTCCATCTCCCGTTCCCCGGCAAAAAAGCAGAAAAAAGGGCCGGATCTCCGGCCCTTTTCCGCTTTATAAAGCCGCCCGGAGGCGTTTTTCGCCTCCGGGCAGACGGTCTTACATAAGGTTCTCCCTGGATCTTGTCCTGATCTCCTCCATCAGCTTCGCGGTGAAGTCCTCAAAGCTCATAGCGCCCTTGTCGCCGGTCAGGGTACGGACGGCCACCATGCCGCTCTCCGCCTCCTTGTCCCCGGCCACCAGCAGATAGGGGATCTTCTGCCCGCGGGCCTCCACGATCTTCTTGCCCAGCTTCTCGTTCCTCAGATCCGCCTCTGCCCGGACGCCCATGGCGTCCAGCTTGGCCACCAGCTCATTGGCGTAGCTGTCGGTGCGGTCGGTGATGGTCAGCACCCGCACCTGCACGGGGGCCAGCCAGGTGGGGAACGCCCCGGCGAAATGCTCGGTGATCACGCCGATGAACCGCTCGATGGAGCCCAGAACCACCCGGTGGATCATGACGGGCCGGTGCTTCTGGCCGTCCTCGCCGGTGTACTCCAGCTCGAACCGTTCCGGGAGCTGGCTGTCCAGCTGAATGGTGCCGCACTGCCAGGTACGGCCCAGGGAGTCCGCCAGATGGAAGTCCAGCTTCGGCCCGTAGAAGGCGCCGTCGCCCTCGTTGATGGTATAGCTCTTGCCCATGGCGGTGATGGCGGCCTTCAGAATGTCCTGATTGCGCTCCCACTCCTCCACGGTGCCGATGTGATCCTCCGGCATGGTGGAAAGCTCGATTTCATAGGTAAGGCCAAAGACGGAGTACACCTCGTCAAAGAGCCGCACCGTCTCCTGGATCACGTCCTGCATCTGCTCCCGGGTCATAAAAACGTGGGCGTCGTCCTGGGTGAAGCACCGGACGCGGAACAGCCCGTGGAGCGCGCCGGAAAGCTCGTGGCGGTGAACCAGGCCCAGCTCGCCCACCCGCAGGGGCAGGTCGCGGTAGGAGTGCGGCTCGGACTTATAGACCAGCATACCGCCGGGGCAGTTCATGGGCTTGATGGCGTAATCCTCGTCGTCAATGACGGTGGTATACATATTCTGCTTGTAGTGATCCCAGTGGCCGGAGCGTTCCCAGAGCTTGCGGTTCAGAATGATGGGGGTGGAGATCTCCACATAGCCGTACTTCTTGTGAACCTCCCGCCAGTACTCCAGCAGGGTATTGCGCAGCACCATGCCGCGGGGCAGGAAGAAGGGGAACCCGGGGCCCTCGTCCCGGAGCATAAAGAGGCCCAGCTCACGGCCCAGCTTGCGGTGGTCGCGGCGCTTCGCCTCCTCGATGCGGGTCAGGTACGCGTCCAGCTCCTCCTTTTTGGGGTAGGCCACGCCGTAGATGCGCTGGAGCGTCTCCCGGTTGGAGTCCCCCCGCCAGTAGGCGGCGTTGCAGGCGGTGAGCTTCAGGGCGTTGCCCTTGACCCGGCCCGTGGAGTCCAGATGCGGGCCGGCGCACAGGTCGGTAAACTCCCCCTGCTTATAAAAGCTGATGACAGCATCGCTGGGCAGATCGTTGATAAGCTCCACCTTAAAAGGCTCGTCCGCCATCAGCTTCAGAGCCTCCTCCCGGGGCAGCTCAAAGCGTTCGATCTTCAGCTTCTCCTTGCAGATCTTGCGCATCTCCGCCTCGATTTGCTCCAGATGCTCCGGGGTAAAGGCGAAGGGCGCGTATAGGTCGTAGTACCAGCCCTCGTCGATGGCGGGGCCGATGGCCAGCTTCACCTCCGGCCACAGGCGCTTCACGGCCTGGGCCATGATGTGGGAGCAGGAGTGCCAGTAGGTGTGGCGGTACTCGGGGTTTTCAAAGGTATACAGGTTTTCTTCGGACATCTTTTTTCGCTCCTTTTCAATCGTCGGGGCAAATAAAAATTCACCCCTGAAGGTTCAGGGGTGAAGTCAAGCTCCACGGTTCCACCCTGCTTACGGATAGTGTGTCCAAAATCCGTCGCTTTGCGCGGGCTGTAACGGGCCTGCCCGTCCCGGTCCTCCCGGGCGGCTCGGGAGCGGTCTCCCCGCTCCGGCCACAGGGCGCTTCCACCTTCCGCGCCCCTCTCTGGGTGGCTTTTGAACGGTTCGTTCTCCGTCAACGCTGTTTTATGTGATTTTATCACCCTTTTTCCCCCCTGTCAAGCGCAGATGAGAGAAAAAATAACGTGTAAAGGAACGGGAAACCCCTAAGCGGTTTGTCAAGGGGTCTTTCGCCCAAATGGTTCACATCTTGAAACCGCTCCCTTAACATGCTAAAATATCGGTATGACCCAACAAAGCGGCAGCTGGGGATTTAACGTATAAAGGGTTTTCTAAAAAGGCGGTGCGCTTGTATGGAAATAAGGCAAGAACGGGCAGACGATTATAATGCGGTCTTTCAGGTCGTAACAGAAGCGTTTTCTCACGCCGAACATAGCGACGGAAACGAGCAGGAGCT
>CANPWM010000075.1 GCA_947584295.1 uncultured Oscillospiraceae bacterium
CGGCCCGTACGGCGATAAAAGAAAGATTGCCGGAAATTCGGCGGGCCGCCTGGAGAGGCGGCCCCTACAAGGTTGAACGATGGTTATTTCGTAATTCGTTTGGCGGGCCGGCCGGGTGTCCGGCCCGTACGGGGGGTTGGTGCGTTGGGGGGGAATGAAAAAATATGGGGAAATCGTTGCGCATGACGGCGGGCCGCATTGGGGGCCCCATCGGGCCGTTGCCCGATGGGGAAAGGACGAGCCGAGCCAGCGCCTGAGGGCGAACACTTGCAGCCCGAGGTTAAGCGGCTCGCGCGAGGACGCAGGCGGCCCCTACAAGCTGTGACGATAGATTTTGCAAAATCTTCCTCAAAAGCCGCACGGGCGGGGTGAACCCGCCCGCGCGAGGGGGAATATTCTTTTGCGATTCGCGGGGGCGTTAATCGTCCCAATCGCGCTCATGCTCCAGGATCGAGCCGGTGGAGGCGTCGATCTTGTACTCATACTCGAAGCCGTTATAACGGAAGGACACCTCATATTCGATCCTGCCGTCGTCGAAGTCGCGCTCGCACTTCAGGCGCGTGACCTGGCTCTGGGAGAGGCCGGCGTGCTGGAGGGCGGCGGCCTTGGCCGCGTCCGCGCCGACGTCGCCGGACTGGCTGGGGGTGGAGGGGGCGGTATGGGCCTTTTCCGTCTCGTATTTCAGAACGGAGCCGTCGGCGGCCAGGACGGTGATCTCATATTCGGTGGCGCCGACGGTGAACTCGATCTCATACTCGAGCCTGCCGTCGTCGTACTCCCGCTGGCAGCGGATCCAGAGGACTGAGGCGGCGTCGGCGATCCCGGCGCGGTTCAAAGCGGCGGCCTTGGCGGCCTCCGCGCCGATGTCGGAGGGCTGGGCCGGGGTGGTGTCCCTGGGGGTGGTGTCGGGAGGCGTGGTATCTTTGGGGGCAGTATCTGCGGGGGTGGTGTCGGGAGGTGTGGTATCCTGGGGGGTAGTGTCCGGGGGAGTATCGGGAACGGTGGTGGGCGTGTCGCGGTAGTCCGTCTTCTCCCGGAGAATTTCGCCGGTTTGGCCGTCCACGTCGTAGTCGAACTCCCAGCCCTGGCACCGGAACTCGACCTCAAAGCAGCCGTCCTCCGGGTCGTACTGGTTTTTGATATTCAGGAAGTTGCCCCTAAGCGCGTGATTCTCTGTAAAATAATTCGCGGCGGCGTCAAAGGCCTCGTCGGCGGTGATGGCGGGGGTGCGGCCCGTGATGTTGGCCTCGCCGGAGAGGATCGCGCCGGTGAAGGCGTCCACCATGTATTCATAATGGTTGATATGGCTGCCCCAGGTGAGCTCCACCTCGTAGTGGGGCGTCGGATCGTCCAGCTCCGGGTCCACCTCAGGAGCCATGCTGTCCGGCGCCAGCCCCCCGGCGTATTCCCCGGCGATACGGGCCGCCTCGGCCTTCCCGATAGGCATACCCGGCGCGCCGATCTTGATGAGATCCCGCAGCTCCTCCACGGAGAGGGCGGCCAGCTTTTCAAAATCCAGGCTGGCGTTCAGGGCCAGCACCTGATTGACCAGGACGGCCTTGCCGGAGGAGATGTTGTTTTGCTGGGCCTGCTGGTTAAGGCCCGCGTCCACGGTCAAATACTGGCTGAGGACGCCGGCGGAGTTGGCGGCGGTCTGGAGGACGCCGTCCACCTCGGCCACAAGCTGGGCCTGGAGGCGCTCGCCCCGGGCGGCGTTGCTGTCCTCCACGGAGATGAGAATGGCGGAGCTGAGGCTGTCTAAATAGCCGGCCCGGACGATGGCACCCACGATGGCGTTGACGGCCACGTTGAGCTTGGAGCCCTCCAGGTCGGCCCCGCCGTTCATGGAGGCGAGGATCTCACGGCCCTCGTCGTTGAGGCCGGTGCAGGTGAGGATCTTTTCGGAGCGGTTGACCTCCAGCTGGATGCTGGGGTTCACGTCCAGGGATACGGTGGTGGCTACGGCGTAGTTTTGCCCGTAGTAATATCCGCCAAGGCCCCCCAGGAGGGCCACGGCCAGGACGGCGGCGATGGCGCCGATCCAGCGGCTTCTCTTTTTTCGACTTGTATTTTCCATAATGGCAGCTCCTTTCCTGTCGTCCACTGCGGAGAGGAGCCGGTCCAGCCCGTCGGGGGCCGTGCGCTCTATGGCGGCCTTCAGCTTCTGCTCGATATCCTTATCTGTCATGGGGCTCACTCTCCTTTCTCAAGGCCCGCGCGCATTTTGGCAATGGCGCGGCTGTATTTTGACAGGACCGTGTTCTGGGGGAGGCCCAGGAGACGGGCGATCTCCCGGTGCTTAAGCCCCGACACGGCGTGGAGAAGGACGATCTGCCGGGAGGCGGGATCCAGAGAACCCAGCGCCCACTGGAGCAGCGCCCGATCCTCGGCGCCAAGGCCCCTGGTCTCGGCGGGAATGGCGTTCCACTCGTCCTCGGAAAGCTCCTTCTGGCGCTTTTTGCGCCGCAGCTCCATGAGGCAGAGGTTGCGCGTCACCGCCATGATCCACGCCATGGGCGAACCCTTGGCCTTGTAGGAGGCGGCGTAATCCCAGACGCGCAGATAGGCGTCATGGGCGGCCTCCTCGGCGTCGTGGGCGTTGGACAAAATGGAAAGCGCCAGGGCGTAGACCGCCGCGTGGGTGCGGGCGTAAAGCGCTCCGAAGGAGTCCTTGTCGCCTTCTCCGACGTTCAGAAGCAGCCGCTCGAGTTCAGCCGCTTCGGCGTCGGGTTCCTTGACCAGATCCTCCATGTTTCTCACTCCTGTCAATGAAGTAATGCGGGGGAAAGGGGTTTTATTGCAAGATCGGAAAAAATTTTTGCGTTGGGGGGTGATGTTTGGGAATTCGGCGGGCCGCCGACGTCGTCGCGGAACCGGCTTAACCTCGGGCTGCAAGTATTCGCCCTCAGGCGCCAGGTTCGCTCCTCCTTTCCCCATCGGGCAACGGCCCGATGGGGCCCCCAATGCGGCCCGTACGGCCATTAACGAAACAGCTCTATTAGACGCCGTAGGGGCCGCCGCCCACGGCGGCCCACAATTCAAATACGCGGCAAAGGAGCAGCCTTATAAACTCCTGCCGGGTCAAGGCATATTGACGATATTTTCCGGCTTTCCCGCCAGGAAAGCCCGGAGGTTTGCAACGGCGATATCCATGACCCGCTGGCGGCAGGTCTTGGGCGTCCAGGCCACGTGGGGGGTGATGAAGCAGTTGTCGCACCCCAAAAGCGGGTTCTCCGGCAAGATGGGTTCCACGGACACCACGTCCACCCCGGCGGCGTAGAGCTTGCCGGAGCGCAGGGCCTCCGCCAAGGCCTCCTCGTCCACCAGGCCGCCCCGGCCCGTGTTGATGAGAATGGCCCCGTCCTTCATTTTGGCGACGGTGTCCCGATTGATGAGCTTTCGCGTCTCGTCCTTTAAGGGGCAGTGGAGGGACACCACGTCGGATCTTCGCAGGAGGGCGTCCAGATCCACATACGTCCCGATCTCTCTCCCCTCCGGGGTCTCGCGGCTGCCTGCGGCCAGCACGTCCATGCCCAGGGCGCGGGCAATCCGCCCGGTGGCCCTGCCGATCTGGCCGAAGCCGACGATGCCCATGGTGAGGCCGGAAAGCTCCATCAGGGGCGCCTCCCAGAAGCAGAAGTCCTCGCACCGCTGCCAGTCCCCGGCGTGGACGGCCCGGGAGTGGACGCCCACCTTGGAGCAGATCTCCAGCAGGAGGGCGATGGCGTGCTGGGCCACGGCCTGGGTGGAGTAGGCGGGAATGTTGCTGACGGGGATCCCCTTTTGCGCGGCGTAGGCGCAGTCGCACACGTCGATGCCCGTGGAGAGCAGGCCCACATATCTGACGGTGGGGCAGGCGTCCAGGGCGGCGGCCCGCACGGGGGTCTTGTTGGTGATCACCACATCGGCGTTCCCGATGCGGCGAATGATCTCCGCGTCGTCAAATTTGGGCGTGCGGTCATAGACGGTCAGCTCGCCCAATTCCTCAAAGCCGCCCCAGCTCAAATCGCCGGGATTTTCGGTGTGGGCGTCCAGAACCACGATCTTCATGGGAATCCTCCTTGACTTCTTTAAATCAACACCTTATTATAAACCTTATAAGGAAAAAGTCAATTGCGGGAGGTGCGTTTTGTGGCGTTTATCTGCGGCCTCTGCCCCCGGAAGTGCGGGGCGGAGAGAGGGGAGCTTGCCGGGGAGGGCTTCTGCGGCGAGGGTCTGACGGCCCGGGTGGCCAGGGCCGCGCCCCATATGTGGGAGGAGCCGCCCATCTCCGGGGAGCGGGGCAGCGGGGCGGTCTTTTTCTCCGGGTGCAATCTGCGGTGCGTCTTTTGCCAGAACGCGGTCATCTCCACCGGGCAGGTGGGAAAGCCGGTAAGCCCGGAGCGGCTGCGGGAGATCTATCAAGAGCTGATCGGGCAGGGGGTACACAATATCAATCTGGTGACCGGGACGCATTTTCTGCCGGCGGTATTGGCATCCCTCCGGGAGCCGCTGCCCGTGCCGGTGGTGTGGAATTCCTCGGCCTATGAGTCGGTGGAGGCGGTGAGGAGCCTCCGGGGGAAGGTACAGATTTATCTGCCGGATATGAAATACATGGACGCGGCCCTGGCGGAAAAGTACTCCACCGCCCCGGATTACCCGGGGACGGCCAAAAGGGCCATTTTAGAGATGTATCGCCAGGTGGGGCCGTACCGGCTGGGGGAGGACGGCCTTTTGAAGTCCGGGGTCGTTATCCGGCATCTGGTGCTGCCCAACGCCCCGGGGAATACGAGGGCCGTTATCGACTGGGTGGCGGAGACCTTCGGGCCGGGGGAGATCCTGTTCTCCCTGATGAGCCAATACACCCCCATGGGGCGTGCGGGGGAGTTCCCGGAGATCGACAGGCGGCTCACGCGGGAGGAATACGACGCGGCGGTGGCGTATATGGAGCAAAGCGGCATCGAGGACGGGTTTTATCAGGAGCTGTCCTCCGCCCGGGAGGAGTACACCCCGGACTTTGACCTGACGGGGGTGTGACCCGCGGCCTCGCGGATCCCATTGAGACAGGACCCGGGTCGAATGGAAACTTTTTGTTGTATCCGCCGCCCGATTGTAGTATAATGCACAGTGTGAAATTTTACGTGTGGAGGCGGTTATTTTGAATATCATCGTGCTTTGCGGGGGACTTTCCCTGGAGCGGGACGTCTCGCTGAAAAGCGGGGCGTTGATCGCCAGGGCTCTCCGGGAGAACGGGCACCGGGCGGTGCTTGTGGACGCGTTTTTTGGGTATACGGGGACGTATGACGATCCCCATGAGATTTTTGAACGGCCCGTGGACGACGGCGCGGCGGTCATCTCCGCCGACGTACCCGATCTGGAGGCGGTGAAGGCGTCCAGAAAGCAGAAAAACCAGGCGCGGGTGGGCGATAATCTCATCGAGGTGTGCAGGGCCGCCGATCTGGTCTTTCTCGGGCTTCACGGGGCCGACGGGGAGGACGGGCGTTTGCAGGCCATGTTCGACATCGCCGGGATCAAATATACCGGCTCGGGACACTTAGGCTCCGCCTGCGCCATGGACAAGGAGACGGCCAAGCGGCTGATGGCCGCCGCCGGGATCCGGGTGGCGGAGGGCGTGAACATCACCCGGGCCGCCGCCCACGCCCCCGCGCCCTTCCTGCCCTGCGTGGTGAAGCCACGCTCCGGCGGCTCCTCCGTGGGTACATCCATCGCCCACACGGAGCAGGAGTACGCCGACGCCCTGGGGCTGGGCTTTGCCTACGCCGACGAGCTTTTGGTGGAGCGGTACATAAAGGGCCGGGAGATCGACGTGGGCGTTCTGGCGGGGGAGGCCCTGCCGCCCATTGAGATCGTCCCCAAGACGGGCTTTTTCGACTATAAGAACAAGTATCAGGACGGCATGACCGATGAGATCTGCCCCATTCCCGACCTGCCGGAGAGGCTGGACGGGGAGCTTCGGGAGACGGCGGTGAGGGTCTATGACGCCCTGGGGCTGGAGGTATACGCCCGCATGGACTTCATCGTGGACGCGGAGGGCCGCCCCTGGTGCCTGGAGGCCAATACCCTGCCCGGTATGACCCCGGCCAGCCTTCTGCCCAAGGAGGCGAAGGCGGCGGGCATCGGGTATAACCAGCTGTGCGAGCGGATCATCGAGGAGTCCATGAGACGGTTTGCGTCCTGACCCGGCGGCCCCTACGGGTGCGTTTAACGTAATGTGTCAGGAATACGGCGGGCCGCCGTGGGCGGCGGCCCCTACGGCGTTTAAAGATAGGTTTTCAGGAAGTCGGAAGGCGGGCCGGCCGGGTGTCCGGCCCGTACGGTGGGATTGTGCGTTGGGGGAAATGCAAAAGAATTTCGGAAACCCGTACGTATGACGGCGGGCCGCCTGGAGAGGCGGCCCCTACGCCGCACGGCGGCGGGGTGATTGAATCAGAAGGGGAACCCTGATGGTTCCCCTTCCAATCCCTTCTTTCCGAACATACGGAAATTTAATTATTACGCAAAATGTTCTGTACGGGGCGGACGCGTCGTCGCGGAACCGGCTTAACCTCGGGCTGCAAGTATTCGCCCTCAGGCGCCAGGTTCGCTCCTCCTTTCCCCATCGGGCAACGGCCCGATGGGGTCCCCAAAATGCGGCCCACGTATCGAATTACCGAACGGCCACCCCACAACGCCGTACGGGCCGCCGCCCACGGCGGCCCACCGAATTCCCGTGAATCTACCGTATAGCCTTGTAGGGGCCGCCTCTCTTGGCGGCCCGTGGCACTGTCGAATTTCGCAACGACTAATTCTTACGCTTCCGTAGGGGCCGCTGTCCCCGACCGTCCCACGATGCTTGACAGCCCGGCGCGGCTGCCGGAAATACGTCTTTAGGAGGGCAAAGAAATGAGCTTAAAATCCCTTACCGTTGAGAAGATCGCCGAGGTGGTAGGCGGGAGGTACATCGGCCCGCGCTCCCTGCGCAACGACAAGATCAGCTCCGTCTCCATCGACAGCCGGGAGGTGGAGCCGGACGGCCTCTTTGTGTGCATCAAGGGCCAGCGCTTCGACGGCCACAGCTTTGCCCTGCAGGCGGTGGAGGAGCGGGGCGCCAAGCTGTGCCTGGCCGAAGAGGAGCTGACCACCGTCCCCTATATCCGCGTGGCCAACACCCGGAAGGCCCTGCGGGATCTGGCGGCCTATTACCGGCGCCTTTTCAAGATCCCCATTGTGGGCATTGTGGGCAGCGTGGGCAAGACCACGGCCAAGGAGCTGACGGCCCGGGTGCTGTCCCGGCATTTCCTGACCCTGAAGACCCCGGAGAACTACAATAACGAGCTGGGCGTGCCGCTGACCATCTTGAAGCTCCGGGAGGAGCATGAGGCGGCGGTGGTGGAGATGGGGATCTCCGACTTTGGCGAGATGCGCAGGCTGGCGGCCATCGTGCGCCCGGATATCTGCGTGGTCACGTCCATCGGCTACTGCCACTTAGAGAAGCTAGGCGATCTGCAGGGCGTGCTGAAGGCCAAGAGCGAGGTATTTGAGTTTATGGAACCCAACGCCGTGGCCGTTCTGAACGGCGACGACGAGCTGCTGCGGGATCTGGACACCAGCACCAGGAAGATCCTGTACGGGGCGGGGCCCTGGAACGACGTGCGGGCGGAGAACGTGGAGAATCTGGGCCTGGAGGGCGTGAGCTGCGACATCTGCTTTGCCGACGACCGCATTTTCACCATGATCCCGGCCTTTGGAAGCCACATCGTCTACGGCGCTTTGGCCGCGGCGGCGGTGGGCTATATCCTGGGCGACACCGGGGAGGAGATCCTGCGCGGCATCGCCGACTACCGGCCCGTGGGCGGCAGGGCCAGCGTCACGGATACCGGGTACATCACCCTGATCGACGACTGCTACAACGCCAATCCCAACTCCATGGCGGCGGCCATACGCTCCTTAAGCTCCATTCGCGCCCTCAGCGGCGACCACGGCAAGCGGGTGGCGATTCTTGGCGACATGAAGGAGCTGGGCGCGGATTCGGCGCATCTGCACTATCTGATGGGCAAGCTGGCCGCCGAGTGCGGTATCGACTCGCTGGTGTGTATCGGCGAGGACGCCAAGAACATCTATGACGCGTATCTGGCCGCCGGAGGAAAGAAGGCCCGGTATTATCTGCGCCGGGAGGACTTCACGCCGGACATCGCCGAAACCGTGGGACGCGGCGACGTTGTGCTGGTGAAGGCCAGCCACAGCATGGAGTTTTATGAGATCGTGAAGCTCCTGAAGGCCCTGAAATGACGCTGACCTATGTTTGCGGGGAGCGGGACGCGGGCCGGAGGGTCTATCATGTGCTGAAAAACGAGCTGCGCCTGTCTGCCCAGCAGATAAAGCGCGTCAAGCGGGCGGAGGCCGTGACGGTGGACGGGGCGTCCGTGTGGACGGACAGGATCCTCGCCCCCGGGGAGACGGTCACCGTGGCGCTGGAGCGGCTGGAGACGCCGCCGGATTTTCCGCCGGAGCGGGGGCCGGTGGAGGTCATATTTGAAAATGAGGCCCTGTTGGCGCTGAACAAGCCGGCAGGGCTTTTGACCCATCCCTCCAGGGGGAAATACACCGGGACGCTGGCCAATTTCGCGGCGGGGTACCTGCTGGATACCGCCGGGAGCGCCGTCTGTCACGCGGTCAACCGGCTGGATCGGGACACCTCGGGCGTGGTGCTTTTTGCGAAAAGCGCCCATTATAAAAATCTGGCCGTTGAGGCGCTGAAGGCCCCGGAGGCGGAGAAGGAATATACCGCTTTTTTGTGGGGGAGGCTTCCGGAGGAGCGGGGCGTTATTGACCTGCCCATCGCCCGGGAGCGGGAGGGGTATCAGCGGCGCGTGGTGCGAAGCGACGGGAAACCGGCGGTGACGGCGTATGAGACGGTGGAGACGGCCACGGTGGGCGGCGCGGAGGTGTCGCTGGCGCGGCTGCGGCTGAAAACGGGGAGGACGCACCAGATCCGCGTCCACTGCGCGTATCTGGGAGCGCCGGTGCTGGGCGACAGGCTCTACGGGGACGCGAAAAGCGCGGCGCTGGCCGACGCGCTCGGCCTGACGGCGCACCTGCTCCACGCGGGACGGCTGACTTTCCGGGAGCGCGCCAGCGGGGAGACGATCTCTCTGCGGGCGGCGATCCGGCGGGAGGATATGATAAAAATCGGGGAATTTTTTAAAAATTTCTATTGACAACGGGGGTTAAATGGGGTAGAATAATCGAGCGCCGTAAAGGAAGCAGATACGGCCGAGTAGCTCAGCTGGTTAGAGCGCCGGCCTGTCACGCCGGAGGTCGAGGGTTCGAGCCCCTTCTCGGTCGCCAATATGCTGCTATAGCTCAGTCGGTAGAGCGCATCCTTGGTAAGGATGAGGTCCCCAGTTCGAATCTGGGTAGCAGCTCCAAAAA
>CANPWM010000076.1 GCA_947584295.1 uncultured Oscillospiraceae bacterium
GATTTTGAAGGTAAAGCAGATTTTATAACAGAAATTGCAATGGAGTTAAAAATTTCGCCAAGAGATATATTATTTATTGGAAATTCTGTTAATGATCGGTTTGCGTATATATCGGGTGCCAGGACATTGTGTGTTAATCCAAAGTTGACTGATACTACTAATACGCTTGTTTGGAATAGGTGTATCCAAACTTGTGAAGATTTAACAGAAATAATTAATCATCTGTGATGTGACGGTTTGTGACAAAAATATTATTTGTTTTGTCACAAACCGTCTTTCTATTCTCACAAACCACGTAATTGCTTGTACTTCTTTAATGGTATAAAATGGTAATATCAAGAAGATAATGAAAAAATATTCTTCTTGCTTTGCCTGAAGGCTGTGAACTTAGCATGTACGAAGGAGTGTGGTATTATGAGTAATAATCTTACAGTTTGGACAGCAGCTAAAGAAGTTAGCACCGCATTAGGAGCTATGGTTAACACATACAAGACTCTTAGGACGGTAAAGAAGCAGGAATCAATTATCTTGAAAGAAAAAATTCGAGCTTTTCAAACGATTGCGAGAGCACGAGGAATGGGAGAAGTAGCCAGGGCTAATATTGATGAGATAGCAAAAACTCAGGTTTTTATTGATCAACTCCATATGGACGGGGCAGCACTTGACTATGCGATGGGGTATATGGATCGATTAAATGATATGCTTAATAGTAATTTGGAGGTCTACATGAATGGGTTTTAAAAAAATTTTTCATATTAAAAGTGTAAGAAGGTTCGGAAAAAACACATTGTCCTCTCGTCAAAAAGAGGACAGAGATGGAAAAGTAGAATTGTGTAATAAAGTAGATGAGGTTGTTTCTGATGCGTTATCTGAGAAGAGACAAGAAGCAAGTAATGAAACGATGCAAGACCAAATGACACAAGACCTCATGAGGTTAGTCGGCAGTGCTATTGAAGAGTGGGCACGACTATATGGAATGGAGAACTTACCTAAAAAAATAATTTTTCAACAGGCATTAACAATTTTAAATTCAATGAACAAATTATTTTTTAAATAGGATGAGAAGGAGAGAAAAATGGGGTAATTATTTTCATAATAATAAGTGTTTTTGGAATTTTATGCTACCTAGATATAATACCTCTTAGAAAGCAGTATTATATTTTCAAAATACAGTTTTATGGAAAATATACACGCTTTAAGGTGCGTGTGGTATCAGCTGTAGATAAGGTGTTGCGATATTGGGATATATAAATAGCATATAAGAAGACATTGGGTTAGTTAAAGTGATATCTTTTAAACTAAAACACATTCAAAAGCGTAAATGTACTAAGGAAGCAATCCTTTTTAATAAAAAATAAATGTAACCTATTATGATATAGATAATAAGGAATAGTCGGATTTTTCCGGCTATTTTCTTTTTGGAGAAAATAGAATAAATTTCATTTAATTACTTGAAATGGTAAAGAAAGCGTTCGGGAGTCAGGAATTATGCAACAAAATGTGGCGAAACGCATCAATGCTAGGAGGTGATAGAGTGCGGAAAGAAAAATTAAAAATTAAATGTCCCAAACGAATTCAATTTGGGGATCCATTGTATTATGAAGATTTTAAAAATGAACCGGAGAGACTTAAAAAGCTGGTAGTCGATTATAAGCCCAATCCGGAGTTTAAGGCAGGCGTATTGCTGACGGAAACGGAATATCCTGAGTTTCCAGGATACATGGCACGGACAATGACCGTTTATTTTGCCCCGGAACAACATCTTCCCATATATATGGATGAAAAGATGTATGCGTCACAAAAGACAGAACGAAAAGAAATTGGTGTTGATACGGCATGCTACCTGATTGAGGTTGATGGACGATATGAGGATATTAAGACAGGCGGGGAGGGTTATTGGGGAGATTATCAGGAACTGTACCGTGAAATAAATGGGAAAAAATATATAGATGCCGTGGTTATTTCAATAGCCATGCCTGATGAACAGTCCTTTGAGGGGATGAAGCATCTGGCGGAGTATTTCTTTGAGGATATGAGCCGGGAGATGGTGACGGAAAAAGCAGGCAGGAAAAAAGAGCAGGAAAGATCGTGAGGTTTATCCACAAGTATAATGAGGGAGGCTTGATATGGGCAGTAAAATAACGGAAATAAATAAAGAAACTTTCTGGCAGCTCATTGAAGAAACAAAAAATCAATGCGGACAGGATATGGACGCATCTATTTCCTGGATCAAAAAAGAACTGCTTCGTATGCCGCCGGAACAATCCCTGCAATTTCATGCGATTATGCACGGGTACCGGGATGCAGCCGATCAATACGGGCTTTGGACGGCAGCCACTCTAATAAAAGAGTATGGCTGTTCGGATGATGGGTTTATGGATTTCAGGGCATGGCTGATCGCACAGGGGAAAGAAATCTATATGGCGGCGTTGGAGAATCCGGATTCCCTGACAAAAGTAGAGCAGTATGGAGACTGTGAATTTGAATTACTTAATTATGTTGGGGATGAAGCCTATCATGAACTGACCGGACGGAGCGCTTATGAGGATTGCACACCGGAAATGGAAGAAAGGGTGCTGGAGGAAATATCCGGGGAGATTAAATATCATCCCCTGATTGAGTATCCATTGCAGCCTCCGGATGTGGTTACGGTATATCCCGAAATAGGTGACATGATTATGAAAACGCATGGTATCCGCTTTTTCAGCAAGGATTCTTCCATTTGGAATATTTCACTGCCGGAGCTGAAAGCAATGGTAGAAAAAGGGGCAGCTGAGGTGCGGAAACTTAAAAAGGCGAAACAAAAAAATAGGGATAAACCTCAAAAGCGAAACGATCCATCCAGATAGCGATAATAGGTAGTTTGCACGATCTGTGGAAGAAAATCTTGTTGCATTCTGTGAATAGCTTTCTCAGCCGAAAATGGTATAGTGTAATGCTTGATAGAACACAATGAATAAGAAGGGAGCGAAGCGGAATGCATGTACAATTAGAAGAACTGTGGATGGATGCCATAGAAATGAAAGTGGGCGAGCAGATCGTAAAGTATCTGAGAAAAGAACATCCGGAATACCAGGATGTAGAAAAAAGGCAGAGGAAACTGATCAAAGAGTATCCAATGCTGCAAAAAGCGGTGGATGGGGATGGGGCAGTTACTTTAAATGAAAAAGAACACTATGCTTTAAAAGAATACCTGTCCAATCAGGATGACATGGAGCGTCTGGAAAAGGAATACCACTATTATTATGGACAGTCTCATGTATTCTCTTACGGGCGCATGTTAAGAAGCATCCAGAAGGAGATCAATCCGGATGGAGATGTGGCAAGAAAGAAAAAACTGGCGGATATGCTGATAGAGGCAAGGACCAGCGATGCAGAGATGGAATTCCTGGAGAAAGATGAAGAATATCAGAAAAGGCGGGAAAAATCGCTGCAGCAGGATAAAATCTTAAAATCTATGAATCCACCAAAGGATATCATGGATCAGGTTGACCTGCTTACCTGCTCCATCAATGATTGCTGGAGCCGATATGCCGATCTGATTTACCAGTATGCGCTGGAAGATATCCTGGCATTTCTGATAGAAAGGCAGGGGCTGTGATGGGAAAAGAATGCAGTGATGAAGAATCATAAAAATCCAATCCGGCACAATCAAATCCCGCACCATAATACGGAAAACTATAAAAAATGGCAGGCAGACTTTTTAGAAAAAGTTCTGACTGCCATTTTTTTGGGGAACTCTAACCAGCTGGGAAAAAAATCCCCGCCGCCGGCAGGCACTCCCTTTCCCGGCAGGTTTCCCGCAGCGGATGTTCAAAGATCCCCCACAGTTTCAAAAATTAAATAGAAGGGATGTGAGCCTATGATTATAGGAATCGACCATGGCTATTATGCCATGAAAACCCCGCATATCTGTTTCCCAACAGGACTGTCCCGGTATGACTATGAGCCATACACGATGCAGAACGTGCTGCAGTATGCGGGGAATTATTATGTCTGCGGTACCGGACGCCAGACGCTTATGAAAGATAAGACTGCCAATGATAATTATTACCTGCTGACCATGGCAGCACTGGCACAGGAAATCGAATACCGCAGGGCAGGGAGAAAGGGAAAGATCATCCTCGCAGCCGGATTGCCGCTTGCAGGTTTTGGAAGGGAAAAGACGGCTTTCCGGCAGTATCTGTTCCGGAAGGAGCAGCCGCTTTGTTTCCGATATGAAAACGAAGCGTATGAACTAACAATCGAGGATGTGAAACTGTTCCCCCAGGGCTATTCTGCGCTGGCTCTCCATCCGGAGTATGTCCGGGATGAACCGTCTGTTCTTTTGGTGGACATTGGCGGCTGGACCGTGGACCTGATGCGGCTGGATAATGCTGTTCCTAATGCGGCTACCTGCCGCAGCCTTGAGCTTGGCGTTATCCGCTGTATCGATGAAACAATGGAACAGGTGCGCAGGAGTACCGGGCTGTCTGTGACAGATATCCAGATTGAGCGTGTCCTGAATGGAAACAGCTGCAGCCTGGATCCGAAAGCCAAAGAGATCATCCAGAAGAATGGGCGCAGTTATACAGAGCGGATCCTGTCTGCCATTATGGAGGCAGGCTTTGACCTGCGGGCAATCCCCTCCGTTTTTATGGGTGGCGGCTCCACCATCGTAAGACGCCACGTGACGCCGCAGGACGGGCTTTGCAGGGCTTTTTACCTAACAGACGTAAAAGCCAACGCTGCCGGATATGAACGGATTGTGGGGCAGATGTGCGCGAGGTGAGCCGCCCCGTTTTTTCGTTCCGCCCGACACTGGATGATCCGGAGCATAAACGGGCATGGGAGATATTGCAGCGTGTTCCTAACGGACAAAAAAATGCTTTTCTGGTTCAGGCGATCTTACAGTCTGAGGACAGTGAAAAAATGGTGGGGATAATCCGCCAGGTGATCCGGGAAGAACTTAAGCATACGCATTTCGTGTCTGAGAACCCGGTGCAGGCAGAAGCGGATGAAATTCCAGTGCAGATGCTGGATTTTCTGTCTGCGATGGAGGATGGGATGTAAAGGAGGTGGTGCTGTTTTGAAAGTATAGATACATCTATGTATTGTTGGTTATGCAATGATCTGGGAGCCGATGTTTGTTGGGTATTGTGAATAGCTTTGTATGCATCTTTGGAGTATGGTGTGTATAACAAAACGAAAGGAGAGAGCGCAGATGGAAATGAAGAACATATGCGGCAGGATCCCGGTCGAACTTCATGCGAAGGTCAGAGGGGAGATCGAACAGCGTGGGATCAGCACACCAGAATTTCTGCAACAGGTAATCGAAGAACATTTTATGGAAAAAGGAGTGGACCAGATGGCAGCAAGAACAATCGCAGTACAGGTAACAGAGGAATTATTCGGAAGGCTCAAAGCAGCAGTCGCATGGAAGGGATGCAAACAGAAGGATTTCCTTACAAGCATCATCGAGAAAGCAATCAAGGAAATAGAGGATGAGCAGGAGAATGCGAGAAGGGCAAAAGAAATTGCAGCATCCCGGCAGGAAGATGCAGAGGGGGCTGAAGAAGAACAAGAGGGCGCCGAAGAAGAACCGGAAGGAGCCGAGGAAGAACCGGAGAGAGCCAAGGAAGAATCGGAAAGCACTGAGGGTGCAGGAGAAGAAACTGAGGGAGAACCCGAATCCGAAGAACCAGAGGTGACCGAAGGATCCGAAACAGTGCTGCCAGCCGGGAAACCAGAGGATACCGGAGCAGAGCCGGATGAACCAGAGGGAAAAGATGAGGGTGAAGAACCAATAGGAGCATAATCAGCAGATACATGGAAAACAGCAGATCAGAAGCAGAGGAAACGGTGTGGTTAAAAGCCATGCCGTTTTTTTTCAGAAAGGAGGCGGATAGCCGGAACGATTCGATTTTTTGATTTATTCAGCGGAATCGGTGGATTCCGTGAAGGGCTGAGACGTGCCGGGGGTTTTGAATGTGTCGGACACTGCGAAATGGACTCCTATGCGGACACGAACTACCGAAGGCTGTTCGATACGGAAGGGGAGTGGTATTGTGACGATGCAAGAAAAATTGAAACAGGAGCCATGCCGGACTTTGATCTTTTATGCGCAGGATTTCCTTGCCAGGCTTTCTCCATTGCCGGAAAACGTGGAGGGTTTGGCGATGCCAGAGGAACTCTGTTCTTTGAAGCTGCCAGACTGGTTGCAGACAAACGACCTGCGTATTTTCTCCTTGAGAATGTTCCCGGACTCTTATCGCATGACAAAGGGAGGACGTTTCACACCATCCTCGGTACGTTTTCTGAGTTGGGGTACCATGTCGAGTGGAAGGTGCTTAACAGCAAGGATTTCGGAGTCCCGCAGTCAAGAAAGCGGGTGTATCTTATCGGATATCTTGATGGAAGATGTGCCGGAAAAATATTACCTGTCCCAGTACCAAACGGAGCAGCTCTTATACAAATCCTTGCAGGAAGCCAGGGAAAAAGAGTCTACGATCCCGCCGGAGTAAGCTGTACGCTTACTTCACAGGCCGGGGGCATGGGAGGCAAGACCGGGCTTTATGAAGTGGGGATCCCGATTAAGGAGAACACGAAAAAAGGATACAAGATGGCATATCCCGGTGACAGCATTGACCTTGGGTATGCGAACTTAAACACCCGCAGGGGGAGAGTCGGGCATGAGATCGCCCATACACTGACAACGGAGAGCCAGCAGGGAACGGTTCACTTTGTGGATCTGTCTGTTCCGCCGATCGTGACGGAACATGCCCGTTGCCTGAATACAAGGCAGGATTCCAGTATCCATAAACATAAAGGGGAGTGTTCCGGTGTCCTTGTTGAGACAGGGCCGAGGGCGATCCTGACACCGGACAGGCTTAAGAAAAGGCAGAATGGCCGGAGGATGAAAGAGCCGGAGGAACCGATGTTTACGATCACGGCTACAGACCGCCATGGCGTTGTTTACCATGGACGGATCCGCAGGCTGATCCCCAGGGAATGTCTGCGGCTGCAGGGATATTACGACAGCCAGATTGACCGGATGGTCGTAGGGATGTCTGACAGGCAGCTTTATAAGCAGGCCGGAAATGGCGTGACTGTGACGGTTGTCGAAGCCATTGGCAGAAATCTGAAAGCGGTGGATGAGGAATTAAGGCTGGAGGATGCTGTCTATGCCGATTGACCTGCGGGACCAGTATTTTGGTACAGAGATCGAAATGACGGGTATCACCAGACTGCGCGCGGCAAAGGCTGTGGCACAAATGTTTGGTACAGACTATTACCACAGGACTTCGTATGATTCGTGGTGTGTGCGCGACCAGCAGGGAAAGAAATGGAAATTCTCCAGGGATGGCAGTATCTGTACCGAAAAAAAAGAGGCAGGCCGTAAAGTATGGGCAGACGGGGAATATTCAACCGAGATGGTAAGCCCGAAACTGGAGTATTCCGAAATGGGAAAGCTGCAGGAAGTTGTCCGGTGCCTGCGCCATCATGGGGCATTTGTCAATAGTTCCTGCGGCCAGCATGTCCATGTGGACGCTTCCAATCACACGCCAAGAAGCCTGAAGAATGCCATGACGATCATGTATTCTAAAGAGGATATCCTGTTCAAAGCACTGAAAGTGCAGACTTCCAGGGAGCGGGATTATTGCCAGAAGGTGCGTCCGGCTGTGCTGGAAAAGATCCGGAAGATGCCAAACAGCACGATTACGATGGAAAAATTTAAGAGGGCATGGTATGAGGGCGGTGATGGCAGCGATGAACATTACAACTGGAGCCGATATTATGCCCTAAACCTGCATGCGGTGTTCTCGAAAGGGACGCTGGAATGGCGCTGTTTTGAAAGCACGCTCCATGCGGGGCAGGTGAGGGCGAACATCACGCTGGCGCTGGCGATCTCGGCGCAGGCCATCAACCAGAAATGCACACAGATGCGGAAAACGGAGATATCCGAAAATCCTGCGTTTACATTCCGTACATTTCTTTTAAGGCTTGGGCTGATCGGGCCGGAATATAAAAATGTCCGGGAACACCTTTTGAAGAATCTGGAAGGTGACCGGGCGTGGCGTTATGACAAGAGCCAGTATGCCTGCTTACAGCAAAGAAACCGGGGGCAGGAACCCCGGTGATATAACAATTGAATATGAAAAAAATAAAACCAGCCGGATAGAGCAACCTCTTTCCGGCTTATTTTTTGAAAGGATGAACAGATCATGAAAATGAAAAGAAGTATGAAACGTATTGTATCCGGCCTGCTGGCTGCGGTAACAATCCTGTCCGGAGCTTTATCACCTTTGACTGCCTCTGCTGCAGAAACAGGCCAGGAGGAAAAGAAACCTCCGGTTTATGAGGAAGTTAAAGACCAGCTGGATGAGGATGAAGTGGTTACAGCACATGACTATGAGGTGGAGGTCGGCAGTGATTTTGACATTACGTTTGATTTTACGGGCATCGACATCATCGATGACAATAAAGTAAAAGTCACATTTGAAGAAGCGAAAAATACCAAAGGGGAAGATTTTTCCACAGACCATGCCGATACCTATAAGGCAGTCTATTATGTGGAACCTCAGACTACGGACCATCCTGTTTACCAGATCAGCCGGAACGTGGCAGTAAAGGAAACAGGATCCGTCTTACGCAGCAGCGTGGAGACAGAGGCTGAGAGCCAGGACGCAGGGCAGACGGAAGAATCTCAGGATGACGGGGAGGATGCCTCGCAGACGGAAAGCCAGGAGACAGAACAACAGACAGAGCCACAGACCGAACCCCAGACAGACGGTGAGCCGGATAGTTCCGTGCAGACAGAGGGATTAACGGAAACAGAGCTGGATGAAGCACTTGAAGAAGCGGAAACGCAGGATACCGTGGATGAGGAAAGCGGACTGTCTGTTTCCGATGTTATGGAGCAGGCCGTGGAGGAAGAAGTCGGGCTGTTTTCGCTTGAAGCAGGGGAGAGCGTTACCTTTATGGCTTCTGCCAGATCTAATACCGGGAATTTAAGTGTAACGGTAACAAAAGGACCATGGTATTATTATGCAGATTATGGCCTTGGAACTTATCTGACCTGCCCATACACGGTTCAGTTTGGAAATATCACTGCAACCGCTTATTGTGTGCAGCCATCCAAACCGGGACCGGGAGATGGCGTGTACACAATCAATAAGCTCTCGGATGGAAAGACTCTGGCAAAAGTATGTTATTACGGAACGAAAGCCAGCGGTGAGAATGGATTCTTTGATGAGAAGCATCCGGACTTTTCCACAGGAAAACGCTTTATCATTACCCATCTGGCGGCTGCTTATGCCAATGGGAGCAGTGACGCTTTTTCTGGTACGAATTCCACCGGACAGGAACTGGCAATGGAACTTTACAATTACTGTGTGAGCCAGCCGGATAT
>CANPWM010000077.1 GCA_947584295.1 uncultured Oscillospiraceae bacterium
GCCTGCTGGTTTTTCGGAGTGAATGACAGATAACACTTACAAAATTCCTGTCAAATCTTATTATACGAGGAGGGACGAGCGTGGTAAGAAGGATCATTCATATCGACGAGGAAAAGTGCAACGGGTGCGGGGCCTGCGCCGAGGCCTGCCACGAGGGGGCCATCGCCCTGGTGGACGGCAAGGCCAGGCTCCTGCGGGACGACTACTGCGACGGCATGGGGGACTGCCTGCCGGAGTGTCCCACCGGGGCCATCACCTTTGAAGAGCGGGAGGCGGAGGCCTACGACGAGAGGGCCGTGGCGGAGCATAAGCTGCGCCGGGAGCGCCCCGCGCCGCGCCCCCACGCCCCCGGCGGGTGTCCGGGGACAAGGCTCCGGGAGCTGCGGCCTGACGGGGAGACGCCCCCGGCGGAGGCCGGAAGGCTGCCCTCGCAGCTTCGCAACTGGCCCGTGCAGATCAAGCTGGCGCCTGTCACCGCGCCGTATTTTGACGGGGCGAAGCTGCTGGTCGCCGCCGACTGCACCGCCTACGCCTACGCCGCCATGCACCGGGACTATATGCGCGGGCGCGTCACCCTGATCGGCTGTCCCAAGCTGGACGGCGTGGATTACGCGGAGAAGCTCACCGGGATCCTCGCGGGCAATGAGATCAAGAGCGTCACCGTCGTCCGCATGGAGGTTCCCTGCTGCGGCGGGCTGGAGAACGCGGTGGTTCGGGCGCTGAAGGCGAGCGGGAAGGTTATCCCCTGGCAGGTGGTAACGGTCTCCGTGGACGGGAAGATCATGGACGACTGAGGCAATACCGGCAAAAAACGCGGCCCACCTTTCTCGGTGGGCCGCGTTTGGCGTATGGGCAGTCAGGTTTGGGTGGGGGAGCGGCGGAAAAGGGTCGTCTCCAACTTTTTCTGCACCCAGGCTACCACGGGGCCGCAGAAAAAGGCCACGGCCACGGTGACGACGCCGGGGATCACCCCCAGCAGGAGGCCCAGGAGCATGAAGGCGACGTCCCAGAGGATCCGCACCCAGCGGAAGGAGAGCTTTTTCGTGTGCGCTGATATGATGAACGGCACCGCGTCATAGGGGGAGGAGCCGAGGCCGGAACACATATACACCGCCGCCCCGAAAAGGAGTCCCGCAAGGCCGGGGAGCAGGAGAAGATACCGCGTCAGGGCGGGATCGAAAAAACCGGCGGGGAGACAGACACGGTAGAGCCAGGTGAAGAAGTCGGATATGTAGCCCAAAAAGACCATGTTCCCCACGGTGCCGTAGCCGATGCGGGTAAGGTCGAAGCGGATCACCACGGCGAAGGTCACCAGATGGCACAGCACCTGGCAGGTGCCGAAGCTCAGGGGCAGGTGGTTGGCGACGCCCTGGGTGAGACACGAGCAGGGATCCAGCCCCAAGTTGATGGAGCGGAGAATAGACAGGCCGAAGCCCTGGACCAGCACGCCCAGCATCATCACCGTCAGGCGCTTCCAAAAGGGCGCGGGCCGCAGAAAACAGCGCGGCTTTTCGGCTTCTTTGTTCATACGCAGACCTCCCCGCACAGGATTATATCGCCCATCTACTGTATCACCCCCGGGGAAATAAATCAAGGGGATTTTCAAAACGGCGGCGATGTGATATACTTTTGCCTATAAGATACATATGACCTATAAGAGAAAAAAGGAGGCGCGGATATGGCGGAACTGACGATCCGGGACGCTGTGGCGGAGGATATTCCCCAGATGGCAAGGCTTTACGATCTGGCCAGGGCCGCCATGCGGGCCATGGGAACCGACCAGTGGCAGGACGGCTCCCCCAACGGGGAGACGGCGCTGACGGATATCCGGCAGGGCATTGCCCGGGTGGTGGAGCGGGAGGGCCTTGTCATCGCTGCGGCGGCGGTGTATGTGGGACACGAACCCACCTACGATACGATCTATAATGGCGCGTGGCTGTCTGACGACCAAATCTACGGCATTATCCACCGCATCGCCATTGACCCCATGTGCAAGCGGCAGGGCGTGGGATCCTTTATCATGGACTACTGCGCCGGGATCACCCGGACCGCCGGATATACTGTCCTGCGGTGCGATACCCACGCCGGGAACGCCCCCATGCGGGCCGCCCTGGAGAAAAACGGTTACGCCTGCCGGGGCGTTATCCGCCTTTTGTCCGGCTCTGAGCGCGTGGCCTATGAAGAGCTTCTCTAAAAGAATAATTTAAAAACGCCCCGGCCGATCCGTCCCCGGACAGCCGGGGATTTTTTATGCCCCTTTGGCGGGCAGAAATTTTTTTAAAAAATTTCATTTTCCCTGTTGACAAACAACCGTATTACTCGTATAATACGGTTAGATGAACTGTATTAGCCACATAATACGGTTATAACGGGAAAGGAGGCGGTGTGATGGTCAGCTTCGCGGGGTTCCCCCCGGAGGGGGAGGGGCCTATTTATCTGCGGATCGTCCGCTTCATTCGGGCGGGCGTGGCGGCGGGAACCGTTGTGGACGGGGACGAGATGCCCTCCCGGCGGGTGGTGTCGGCCACCCTGGGGGTGAATCCCAACACGGTGCAGAAAGCGTACAAGATGCTGGAGGAGGAGGGGCTGATGGTGTCCCGGTCCGGGGCCAAGAGCTTCGCCGTGGTGACGCCGGAGAGCGTGGATGCCGCCAGGGCGCGGCTCCAGGCCGAGGAGATCGGGCGGGTCGTCTCGGCGCTGAGAAGGAGCGGCATGGAAAAGAGCGAGGCCATGGCGCTTCTGTCCCGCCTCTGGGATCAGGACGAACAGGCGGAAGAAAGGGGAGAGAGCGAATGAAAAGAAAATTATCTGTCCCGCTGCTGTGGGTGCGCATGACCCTCTGGGGGACGCTGGGGATCGTGGCGGCGATGATGATCGCGGCGCTGATCCTCTATCACGGCGGGCTTTCCCAGGTGCCGCGGGAACAGCTCACCAGCGTTACCGGCCAGGTGGTGTCCACCTTTGCCGAACTGACGGATAGGGCCGGGATCTACTACGTTTTCCAGGCGGCGCGGCTCCTGATGCCCCTTTGGCTTCTGCTCGCTTGCCGGACCCGGGACGAGACCATGGGGCGGCTGGCGGTGTCGGAGATTGAGATCGCCGCCTGGTACGCCCTGACGGCGCTGGGCTGGCTGCTGATCCTGCTGGCCGCCCAGCTGGGGACGGTGCTCATTGCCTTTGGCCTGTTCAAAAAAACCGTGTATCCCGGATTGTTGAGCGGCCAGTCCCTGGTCATCGCCTTTTATGACAGCAAGGCGCTCCACGGCCTCCTGCCCCTGTCCGACTGGCTGGCGGGCGCGGCCTCCGTCCTGCTGACGGCGGGCCTGGCCGTGTCCATGGCGGTGGACGCGGATACCAAGCGCGACGGCGGCTTCCCGCTGGCGTCCCTGGCGCTGACGGCGGCGTGGCTGCTGACCTTCGGCCTTTACGGCGGGACCGTCCACTGGTTCGTCATAGGCGGCACGGTGATCGTGACGGCGGCGCAGATCGCCACCCTGATCCGCTGCGCCAGGAGGGCCGCGCCATGACAGGGAAGAGGATAGCACTTGAAAAGCTGGCCCCGGTGGGGGCCGACGTCCAAAGACAGCTTCGCTGGACGGGGATCGCGCTGGCCGCGTCGGCTCTCTGGAGCCTGCGGGCGCTCTTTCGCATCGTCGGGAAGATGAAGATCCTGAAAGCCATCATCGACCAGGGCGTGTCCGACTTCGTGGAGCCTTATCCACAGTATCTGGGTTCCGCCTTCTATGGCTTCGCCCTCGTAAGCCTGGTGCTGGCAGGGCTGGCGGTGTGGAATTACGCCTCCTTCCGGCAGGGCGCCCGGACGGACTACCTGATGCGCCGCCTGCCGGACCGGTGGGAGTACCACCGGCGGTGCCTGACGGTGCCGCTTTTGGGGATCGCGGCGTCTGTCCTGGTTGCGCTTGCGCTGTGGGCCATCTACCGGGCGGTGTACTGGCATCTCTTCCGCGAGGCCGCCGCCGGCGTGGAGGATCCTATGCGGCTCATTTCCCTGAGCGTACAGGCCGGACAGAGGGGGCTTTGTCGATGAGAAGGAAGCTTGATTGGAAGCGGCTGGCCCCGGAGGGCGTCAGCGCCAAAAAGGAGCTGGCGTATACCGGCGTCGCCCTGGCGGCCTCGGCCTTTTGGAGCCTGGGGACGCTGGGTCGGCTGGGGCGGGAGTTTGACGCCCTGGCCCCCCAGGCCGCCCAGGGCAAGGCGGTGGCTCTGACGGGCTTTCAGGGAATACTGGGTACGGCCCTGTTTGGCTTTTACCTGACGGCCATCGCCATGGTGTTCCTGACCATGTGGCACTACGCGAAGATCAGAAAGGCCAAGGAGAAGGTGGAGGCCCCCCACGTCCGGGCGCTGGCCGTGCCGGCGCTGGGGGTGGCCACGGCCATGTGCCTTTCCATAATCCTGACGCTGCTCTATTACGGGCGCTTTTTAGAGAACCGTAGCGCTCTGGAGGAGATATTCAACCGGGCCTACGGGGCCGGATACGCCCAAAACGGAGGTGGATTCAATGCTTGAGCTGAAAAATGTGAAAAAACTTTACGGTTGGACCAAGGCGCTGGACAAGGTGGATCTGACTGTGGGCCCCGGGGAGATCGTGGGCCTTTTCGGGGAGAACGGCGCGGGAAAGACGACCTTGATGAAGGCGATCTTGAACCTGGTGGCCTATTCGGGCCAGATCACCCTGGACGGGGAGCCGGTGACCCGCAAAAATATCGAGCGGTTCTCCTTTGCCACCTGCGAACACTCCTTCTTCCCCATGCTGACCCCCGACGGACACAGGGATTTTTACAAAAGCCACTTTCCCACCTGGCGGGACAAGCGCTTTACGGCCCTGATGGACTTCTTCAACCTGCCGAAGCTCAGGTGCCTCAACAGCTACTCCAACGGCCAGAAGAACCAGTTCGAGGCGATCCTGGCGCTGAGCCAGGGGGCGGACTATATCCTGATGGACGAACCCTTCGCCGGTAACGACGTCTTTAACCGGGAGGATTTTTACAAGGTCCTGCTGGGGATATTGGAGCCCGGCGAGACGGTGATCCTCTCCACGCATCTGCTGGAGGAGGTGGAGAACTTTGTCAGCCGCGCCGTCCTCATCAAAAAAGGCGCTATCGTGGGCGACGAGAGCGTAAGCGACCTGGAGGACAGGGGCGAGAGCCTTATGACCTATGTGAAACGAACCTACGGCTACCAGCCGGATCGGGTCAGCCGCGCCCTTGACAAGCTTGCCGGGGAGGAAAACGGGGAGGAGGGATCCAAATGAAACAGCTTTGCCTGTTCGCTGTGATCCTCGTTCTGGCGATCTCCCTGATCACCGGCGTCACCGTCTCCCTCTTTGACGCCCGGGAGCGGGTGGAGGTGAGGCAGGTCGTCACAGGCGACCGGGAGGCCATGGAGGGCCTTACCGTCAGCTATTTCTGCGAAAACGGCCTGATAGGGTGGAATACCGTATTGACCGTGGGCGGCGGGGACGCCAGGACGGACTTCACCTACGAGCCGAAATGGACTCGGTACAATCTGTTCTTCCGCAGGGAGTTTGAAATGGCTCTGCTGTCCGCCAACCTCTCCTATGGGGGGAATACGGGCCAGTACATCTCCGTCGGCGATGCCTACGAGTTCAGTCCTGTCCGGGATATCCAGGGCCTGGCGCGGGTGGCGTCCAGAACCGGGGCGGGGGAGACCCGGCAGGAGGTCATGTCCCTCTCGGATTTTTACGGGTGGGCGTACTGGAACATGTCCGCCAGCTACTACTATTATTCCACCCGCGACAGTGCCGCCCAGACCCGGAAGCTGGCTGAGATCTTCAAGGTCCGCTTCCCCGAGGACGCCCAGGTGGAGGTCACTGTCACAAAAAATAAGGACGGCGGCATAACGGAGATCAACACCCGCCCCTTAGGGGACGTCAAGCCTGTCCTTGGCCTGGACGGGGAGCCGCTGCCCAATACCTTCTACATGGATCCCCCTATCACCGCCTATGCGCCCGGGGACGTGGGGGAGGCCGGCATATGGGTCTATCCCACGGTGCGGGACAAGGACGGCGAGAACGTGGTGGAGTACCGGGACGGGCAGGGGATCTATTTCCTTCCCAGGACAAGCGGGGACATCTTAACCGATTACGGCGCGCCCACGCTTTTCTACCCCACGGAGGAGACACCGGTGGAGCTGCGCCTGTCCGCCGATGAAAAGCAGATCCATTTCTACTCCCAGGTGGACGGCGTTCTCTGGCTGACGGTGCTGGACGCCGGGAACGGGAACCTCATCGACAGGCGGGAGGTCATGCCCTTTGCCGGGGAGAAGCTTTTCTTCCAGCGGCCGAAGGACACCATGCTCCTGGGCCTGGACAGCGACGGGAACCTCTTTCTGACGGAGGAGAGCGGCGGTACGGCCCGCGTCATGTTCACCTCGAAGGTGGATCTGGATAGGGCGGTGGAGACGGCTGACGGCAGATCCGAGACCGTGCGTGATGTGCTGAATGGCACACCCTCGGAGATCGACTTTGCCTTTGACGGGGAGCGTCTGGCCATCGCCAACGGAAATTACGACTGCGCCGTTCTCTTAGTGGACAAAACGGGCATCGTCTGTACCGCCGCCTTTGCATACGGCCCCATTTGGGACGGCGCCTTATACGGCTATGGAAGCGGGTCTGTCCACCCGATCTTCTTTGAGCCGTCCATGCTCCTGAGCTTTGACTGAGGAAATTGAAATCGGTGGAGGGACAGGGAATAGATATACTTCTTTTGGCATTTGTGTGCTTGCCTGTCCTGTTTTCGCGGCGTATCCGCATGTTTGACAAAACCTGAAAAGAGGAATGTGAAATGAAAAAAGCGGTGCTTATTTCCCTGGCGTTTCTTCTGGCGGCGGCCCTTGCCGTGGGGGTGAACGTCTATTTCCAGCCCCACAGGCTTACCGAGAGGATCACGGAAAACGATTCGCTCTTTGTGACCTGCACCACCCTCGGAACCAAGGACGGCGCGGCGCATAACGACACGCAGACCTGGGAGAACGTCGCCGTCACCAAGGACATACTGAGCCTGCTGGACGAACACCCCTTCAGGCGGAGCTTTCCGTTTTCGGACAGCGATATGACGCCCCGTGAAAAGCTGCTGGTGATCTCGGTATATGAGGGCGGCGCCCTGGTGGATTCCGTTATCCTTTCCGATTCCGGCGCGCTGTCCGCGGGCAGCGGGCATTACACCATGACCGGCGCGGACGGCTTTATCGGGGATTTTATCAAGCTTGCGGAAGCGGCGGCTTAAAGGGAAGACTGCATATAAAAAACTTAAAATCCCAAAGGGGCCGATGACCGCATCGGCCCCTTTGGCGTATAATAGAGCTGTTTCGTCAATGGGCGTACGGGCCGCCGCCCACGGCGGCCCACCAATCGAATTTCGATGCCGCCTCCGAAAAAGGTTGCGGCTTCGCCGCGTATTTGAATTGCGGGCCGCCAAGAGAGGCGGCCCCTACAACATATGGGAAAGCTTTTCGGTAATTCGGCGGGCGGGTTTTGAACCCGCCCCTACGGCTTTTGAGGAAAATTTATGCGATATTTTCGCAAAATCTTTCATCAGGGCTTGTAGGGGCCGCCTCTTTAGGCGGCCCGCCGTCTTACGCAATATTTTTCCCAATAAATTTTACGATTTCCCCCAACGCACCAACCCCCGTACGGGCCGAACACCCGGCCGGCCCGCCGAATTTCCGGGGATTTTTGTATAACGCACCCGTGCCGCCCTCCCGGGCGGCTCTTTTTGTGTTTCCCCGGGGGAACAGCCACAGAATATGGTGGATTTGCACAATTTGGGACAGGAGATTTTGACTAATATCACGAAATTGACGATTCTACGAAAAAACGACTTGTCATAAGAGAGAGGATAGGGTATTATTACTATGTAGACTCTGGAAACGTTTTCAAGCATCGCGCCGGAGGTGGGAAAACATGAAGAAGGGACTGTCGCTTCTCCTTTGTATGCTCCTTGCGCTTGCGCTTCTGACGGGCTGTTCCGGGAACAAGCAGGGGAGCGTCTACTGGCTCAACTCCATGCCGGAGCATGACGGGACGCTGCAGGAGCTGGCGGCCCTCTATGAGCGGCAGACGGGCGTCAAGGTGAAGGTAGTGGCCGCCTCTGAGGGAACGTATGAGTCCATGCTGAAAAGCGAGCTGAAAAAGGATACCCCGCCGACGATCTTTGCCATGAACGACGCCACGGCGATGGAGCTTTTCTCCGAATACGCCTTGGATCTGACCGGCGCCGCCGTGGCCGGGGAGATGACCACCGGGGAATTCAACCTGCGGGACTCCGCCGGAAGGCTGGTGGCCCTGGGGTGCGGCTATGAGTGCTACGGCGTCATCGTCAACAAGGCCCTTTTGGAGCAGGCCGGGTACAGCCTTGGGGATATCCGGGGGTTCCTGCCCCTGAAAAAAGCGGTGGAGGATATCCACGCCCGGGCGGCCCAGCTGGGCTTTGACGCGTTCGCCGCCATGGATCTGACCGGCTCGGCCCAACGCTTCACGGAGCAGATGATGAACGTGGCCTACTGGTACGAGCAGGTGGCCTCCCGAACAAGATGGGAAAAGACACCGGCCACCATCACCGGCGGCTATGTGGAGAATTTCCACCAGCTCTTTGATCTGATTGTCAACAACGCCGCCGTCCCGCCTTCCGAGCTTGCCGCCGGGGGCCACGACGCCAGGGGGGAATTTTGCGCCGGTAAGGCGGTATTCTACCTGGGCGGCTCCGAGGAGTACTCCGCTATCGCCGGTCCCGTGCCGGAGGCGGCCATGATCCCCTATTACTGCGGCATCGGCGGGGAGGAGAAGGCCGGCCTTGTCTGCGGTTGTGACGCTCGTCTGGCCGTCAACGGCCAGGCGGCCGAGAAGGATCGCCAGGCCACGCTGGACTTTTTGTACTGGTGCGTCACTGACCCGGATGCCAGCGCCCTTTTGGTGGGGATCTGGGGCGTGATGCCCTTTAAAAATGCCGTTCCCTCCGCCAACGGCTTCCTCCGGGACGCGGAGAGCCTCGCGGCCTCGGGCTGTACGGTGATGAATATGGCCTCGCGGCTCCAGCCCAGGCCGGAGGCATACCGGGCCGCCGTCGCCGCCGCCCTGGGGCAGTACGCCGCCGCCCCCTCCCCGGAGACCTGGGAGAGCGTGCGGACAGCCATTGTGGACGGCTGGGCCGTCAACGCGGCAGGACTGTCGAAAAAG
>CANPWM010000078.1 GCA_947584295.1 uncultured Oscillospiraceae bacterium
CCGTGCGCCTGAGCGTTCCCGCCGCGCGGGGACGCGAGGTGAAGCCGGTTCCGCGACGACGCGTCCGGCCCGTACGGAAAGAATGTGCGTTGTAGGAAATTTACAATTCAATGGGGGCCATTGCGTAAGACGTGGGCCGCCGTGGGCGGCGGCCCGTACGGCGTTTAGATTTAATTTTTTGGGAATTTGATTTTCCGGGAATTCGATTATCCATAATTTGGCGGAACGTGCGATACGGGAAAGGGGGAGCTAAACTATGCTGGACGCGCTGCGGAGCTGGATCATGGCCGTGTGCGGCACCGCCCTGTTGTGGGGCGTGGGCATGGCCCTGGCGGGGGAGCGGGGGCGAAAGACCCTGGGGGTCATCGGCGGCTTTGCCACCATGGCGGCTATGCTGTCCCTGGCCGGGGATATCAACGCCCCGGGGATAGGCGTGTATGTGGAGCGGTACCGCCAGGAGGCCGGGGAGATCGCCGGGGAGGCCCAGCGGCGGGCGGAGACGGAGACAAGATTTATCATAGAGGAGCGGTGCGAGGCATATATATTGGACAAAGCCGGACAGCTTGGCGTGACGCTGCGGGACGTGGCCGTTACGGCCAAATGGAGCGGCGAGGGGTTCTGGTACCCCTACCGGTGTACGCTGAGAGGGGTGGAGAGCCGTGAGCTTTCAAGGGCAATAGAGGCGGAGCTGGGGATAGCGCCGGAAAATCAGACATGGAGTACGGACGATGGACATCAGGAAGAAAATTGACGCCGCCCTGGAAAAGCTGAAGGGCGCCAAATACGTCCTCCTGGTTCTGCTGGCGGGGCTGGTGCTGCTCCTGCTGCCCACGGGGCGGGAGGAGAAGGCCGGGCAGGATCCGGCGGAGGACAGCGGCCTTAAGACAGGCGCGGCGGGGGATCTGGAGGCGCGGCTGGAGGATATCCTGTCCCTCATCGACGGGGCGGGTCAGGTGCGGGTACTGCTGACCGCCGCCGACGACGGGGAGCGGGTGCTGGCCAGGGACACCGAGACGGCCAGCGAGAGCCGGGACGGCGAGACCAGGACCGAGAGCGCGGAGACCAGCGTGGTGATCCAGCGCACCGGCGGCAGCGAGCCGGTGGAGATCACCTGCCGCGCCCCCCGCTACCGGGGGGCGGTGGTGGCCGCCCAGGGGGCGGACGACGCCCGGGTGCGGCTGGAGCTTCTGGAGGCCGTCAAGGCCGCCACGGGCCTTTCCGGGGACGTTATCAGGATCGTGAAGATGGGGCCGGCAAGGTAGGCTCCTCAAGGGAAAAGTTTAGCAAATCAGGAGGTCAACATGAAGGCTGTCAAGAGGAACGCGGTGGTACTCACCGTGATGCTGTTTATCTGCGCGGCGGTGTATCTCAACTGGTCGTACAACAGGAAGGTGGAGGACGCCGCCAAGGTGGACGGGCCGGATACGCCCCAGGACACCGCCGCCGACACCACCGGCGGGGGCCAGAGCGCCGGGGATATCCCCGCCGGGGACGACGCGGGGCTTTATTACAGCGTGGCCGGGAAGGACACCGCCGGGTCGGAGCAGGGGGACGGTAAGGATCTCCCGTCGGCGGACACGGGGGAATATGAGGCGTATTTCGCCCAGGTGCGCCTGGAGCGCAGTCAGGCCAGGGACGAGGCCGCCGCCACCCTCCAGGCCGTGGCGGAGACCGGCGGGGCCTCCCAGGAGACCATCGACGGGGCGCTGAAGGCCATGACGGAGATGGCCGGGTACGCCGTCAAGGAGGCGGAGCTTGAAAATCTCATTCGGGCCAAGGGCTTCATCGACTGCGTGGTGTATCTCACCGCCGGATCGGCCACCGTCACGGCGGCCCGGGAGGGGGGCCTGGACGCGGCGGCCGCCGCCCAGATCACCGATATCATCGTCACCGGCACGGGCCTGAAGGCCGCCGACCTGACCATCACGGAGATCAAATAGCCCCGCGGGAGAATTTCCGGGAGAATTTTTAGAAGTTTGACTTTATTTTTCCCGCCAGATGTGTTAGAATCATGATGGATATTTATGAAGATACGGATCTATTTTGATTTTGACTATCAGGAGGGCATTATGGGCGAGAACAAGGATTACATCACGCACCCCGACGAAAAGGGGAGCATCAATATCTCCGAGGAGGTCATCTCCGTCATCGCGGCCTCCGCCGCGCTGGAGACCGACGGCGTGGCGGCCCTGTCCGCGGGACGCGACCTCTCAGAGCTTTTGGGCAAGAAGAATATGTCCAAGGGCGTGCGCATCACCGTGGAGGGCGAGACGGTCAAGGTGGATCTGTGGCTCACCGTCAAGCTGGGCGCGTCCGTCAACGCCGTGGGCGGCAAGGTCCAGGAGGCCGTGTCCGCCAGCGTGGAGTCCATGACCGGCTTCAAGGTGGCGGAGGTCAACGTCCACATCATCGGCATCAGCCTTGCCAGAAAGTGAGCGGCCCGCCGCCCCGGCAAAAGCCGGGACGATAGACCGCCCACCGCGTCAAATATGCCCGTAGGGGCGGGCCATTGCCCGCCCGTATGGGGTTTTCGGAGAGAGTTTTATGAACAGATCGGAAGCAAGAGAGATCGCCATGCGGCTGTGCTTTGAGATCTCCAGCCGCGCCTGCGACGCCCGGGAGGTGCTGGAGGACTTTTTCGACGGGGAGTACTATGCCTCCCTGGCCACGGAGGACAAGCTCTTTGAGGGCCTGCCCCAGCCCAACCACCGGGAGTACATCGAGGAGCTGGTGCTGGGCATCGGCGAACATTCCGCCGAGCTTGACGGGTACGTGGAGAAATACGCCCGGGGCTGGAAATTCGGCCGCATCTCCCGCACGGCGGTGGCCGTCCTCAAAACGGCCATGTACGAGATCATGTATATGCCCCAGATCCCCAACGGCGCGGCCATCAACGAGGCCGTGGAGATCGCCAAGAGATACGACGAGCCGGAGACCGTGTCCTTTATCAACGGCGTTCTGGGTACCTTCGTGAAGGAAGAGCTGCCCCAATGAACTGGCTCGAAAGCCCTGACGGGCTTTCGATGCCAAGGGGAACGTGCGGGCAATTTTTTCTGAATTTTGCGAAATTCAGAGAAAATCGCCCTGCTGTTTTGCTCCGCGCGCGGCCCGCAGGGCCGCACACTCCGCAAAACAAAAGGGATTTTTCCGACGTACATGCCGCCGGAAAAAATATAGAATTTGAAGAATTTGGATTTTTAACAAGTAGAATGAAAAAGATCGCCGTCGCCTTTGACACCTCCAACTATACCACCTCCTGCGCCTTCTTCGACGGGGAGGGGGGAGCCAATTCAGGACGCCTGCTTGATGTGAAGCCCGGGGAGCTGGGCCTTCGCCAGTCGGACGCCCTTTTTTCCCATGTCCGCCGCCTGCCGGAGATCGTAGACGCCCTGCCCCTGGAGGGGGAGATCGCCGCCGTGGGTGCCTCCGAGACCCCCCGGGAGACGGAGGGCAGCTATATGCCCTGCTTTTTGGCCGGAGTGGCCCAGGCCAGGGCGCTGGCCCATTTTTTGAACGTCCCCTATTTCGGCTTCTCCCACCAGCAGGGGCATATCGCCGCCGCGGCCTGGTCGGCGGGGCGGCCGGAGCTTCTGGAGACGCCCCATTTGGCCTGGCACCTGTCCGGCGGCACCACGGAGCTTCTGCTGGTGCGGCCCCAGGGCGTGGCCGTGCGGTGCCAGATCGTCGGCGGCACCAGGGACGTGTCCGCCGGACAGCTCATCGACCGGGCGGGACAGCTTCTGGGCCTGCCCTTCCCCGCCGGGAAGGCCCTGGACAGGCTCTCCGGGGAGGCCCGGGAGAAAAAGTCCTACCTGCCCAAAAAGGACGGGTGCTACTTCTCCCTGTCCGGCGTGGAGCATAAGACCCGCCAGATGAAGGAGGCGGGGGCGCCGGAGGCGGAGATCGCCTATTTCGCCCTGGCCGGCGTTATCCGGGCCGTCCATCAGGCCACGGCAGAGGCGCGAAGGCTCTACGGCGACCTGCCGGTGCTGTATTCCGGCGGCGTGGCCTCCAACTCCCTTTTGCGGGAGCTGACCCCGGAGGGGTTCTTTGCCCAGCCGAAATACTCCACCGACAACGCCATGGGTACGGCGATCCTCACCTGGAGGGCGGTGAACGCCTGTGGATGAGCGCAATATCCTGACGGTCACGGAGCTGAACGAATATTTAAAGCGGGTCTTTGACTCCATGCCCCGGCTGGAGAACGTCTATATCCGGGGGGAGCTTTCCAACTACAAGGTCTACCCCTCCGGCCACCACTACTTCACCATGAAGGACGCCGGCGGGGCGCTCAAATGCGTCATGTTCCGCTCCAGCGCCGCCCGCCTGCGGTTCCGGCCCCAGGACGGCATGAAGGTCATCGCCCTGGGCCGGGTGACGGTCTACCCCCGGGACGGGGCCTACCAGCTCTACGTCACGTCCATCACCCCCGACGGGGTGGGGGATCTGCAGATGGCCTTTGAACAGCTGAAAGAGAAGCTCTACAAGGAGGGCCTTTTCGACCCCGCCCACAAAAAGCCCCTGCCCCTGTACCCCCAGCGGATCGGCATCGTCACCAGCGCCGCCGGAGCGGCGGTACACGACATCATCAGGGTCCTGCGCAAGCGGTGGCCCGTGGCAAAGCTCCTCCTGCTGCCGGTGCGCGTCCAGGGGGAGGAGGCCCCGCCGGAGATTGCCGCCGCCGTCCGCTACGCCGGGAAATACAACGTGGCCGACGTGCTGATCGTGGGCCGGGGCGGCGGGAGCATGGAGGATCTGTGGTGCTTCAACGACGAGCGGGTGGCCCGGGCCATCTACGACTGCCCCCTGCCCGTCATCTCCGCCGTGGGCCACGAGCCTGACGTGACCATCGCCGACTTCGTGGCCGACCTCCGGGCCGCCACCCCCTCCAACGCCGCCGAGCTTGTGTCGCCGGACATCGCCGACCTGCGCGGCGCTGTGCGGGAGAGCGCCGTCCGCCTGGCCGGGAGCGTGGAAAAACGCCTCCAGCGGGAGCGGGAGCGGCTGGACGCCCTGGCCCAGCGGCCCGTCCTGCGTGACCCCAAAAATTACCTGGACGTCTGCCGCCAGACGCTGGATTCCAGAAGCGAACGGCTCACGGCCCTGATGTCCGCCGCCCTGGGGGACGCCAGACGCGCCTTTTCCGAGAAGGCGGCGCGGCTTGACGCCATGAGTCCCCTGAAGGTGCTGGGCCGGGGCTACGCCATCGCCGTCACCCCCGGCGGAAAGGTCATCAAGAGCAAAAAGGACGCGCGCAGCGGCGACGAGTTCACCCTGAAGCTGCAAAAAGACGAGATCGGGTGCAAGGTTCTGTAAAGATGCTGCGCCCGGCCTGTTTCTCATACTGATACTCGATTAAAAGCAGGCACCGAGCGGCGAGGATTTTTTGCGCCAGACGAGGAAGGCTGCGCAGGGAATACTTTGTGTATTGACAAGCAGTCTGACGAAGTATGACGTGAAAAAGACCGCCGCGAATGACTGGTTTTAGTTGAGTATCAGTATCAATATAAAGGAGGTTCCTATGGCCGCCAAAAAACTTACCTTTGAGCAGTCCCTCGCCCGCCTGGACGAGATCGTTAAAGCCTTGGAGAAGGGCGACAGGCCCTTGGAGGAGGCGCTGGGCCTCTTTGAAGAGGGCACCGGCCTTATCCGCGCCTGCGGCAAGGTGCTGGATCAGGCGGAGCAGAAGATCGTCACCCTCTCCCGGGGCCCCGACGGGGAACCGGTGGAGACCCCCTTCCGGGAGGCGGAGTGATGGAGCTGGAACGCGAGCTGTCCGCCCTGAAGCAAGAGGTGGAGACGGCCCTGGCGGAGCTTTTCACCGCCGAGGCGCCCTATCAAAAGCTCACCGAGGCCATGCGCTACTCCCTGCTGGCGGGGGGCAAGCGGATAAGGCCCCTGTTGACCCTGAAATTCTGCGAGGCCCTGGGGGGCGACAGGCAGGCCGCCATGCCTCTGGCCCTGGCGGTGGAGATGATCCACACCTACTCCCTGATCCACGACGACCTGCCCTGCATGGACGACGACGGCCTCCGGCGCGGCAAGCCCACCTGTCATGTGGTCTACGGCGAGGGCCGCGCCACCGTGGCCGGGGACGCTTTGCAGGCCGCCGCCTTCGAGGAGGCCCTCTCCGCGCCCCTCCCGCCGGAGCGGGTGGTCAGGGCCGCCGGATATCTGGCCGCCTGCGCCGGGGCCGCCGGTATGTGCGGCGGCCAGGAGCTGGACATGGCGGAGGACTCCGACCGCTCCCTTCCGGGCCTGACGGTCATCAACGACCTGAAAACCGGGGCCATGCTCCGGGCCGCCTGCGTCCTGGGGGCCATCGCCGCCGGGGGAACGCCGGAGGAGCAGGCCGCCGCCGAGCGGTACGGCCTCCACCTGGCCCGGGCCTTCCAGATCCGGGACGATATCCTGGACATCACCTCCACCGAGGCGGAGCTTGGCAAGCCCATCGGCTCCGACGCGAAAAACGAAAAGCCCACCTACGCGTCCCTTTTGGGGGCGGAGGCGGCGGAGATACTGGTGCTGGCCGAGACGGACAAGGCCCGCGCCGCCCTGGAGGGCGTCTTTGCCGACACCGCCTTTTTCAACGCCCTGGCCGACCTCCTGGCCGTCAGAAAAGCGTGAACGGCAGGGGGGGAGGGAGAATTGCCTATCGAATTACGATTCCGCCTCCCCAAAAGGTTGCGGCTACGCCGCGTATTCTAATTGTGGGCCGCCGTGGGCGGCGGCCCGTACGGCGTTTAAAGATAGGTTTTCAGGAAGTCGGACGGCGGGCCGGCCGGGTGTCCGGCCCGTACAGAACATTTTGCGTATTAAATCAGAAATCCGTATAATCGTAGGGGCCGCCGTCCCCGGCGGCCCGTCCCGGTCAACCTCCGGGCGGTCAATCAACGATGGACGGGTCGCCCGGGAGGGCGACCCCTACGGAATCGTAAGAATGAGTCGTTGCGAAATTCGATTCCGCCTTTTAAAAAGGTTGCGGCTATGCCGCGTATTGAAAAATATCGGGCCGCCTCTCCAGGCGGCCCGCCGAATTCCCGGGAATCTTGCCTAAAACGCCGTACGGGCCGCCGCCCACGGCGGCCCACGTCATACGCAACGATTTCCCAATATCATTTTATTTCCCTCAACGAACCAATTTCCGTACGGGCCGGACACCCGGCCGGCCCGCCAAACGAATTACGATTTCGCTTTCCCAAAAGGTTGCGGCTACGCCGCGTATTCTAATTGTGGGCCGCCGTGGGCGGCGGCCCGTACGGCGTTTAAAGATAGGTTTTCAGGAAGTCGGACGGCGGGCCGGCCGGGTGTCCGGCCCGTACAGAACATTTTGCGTATTAAATCAGAAATCCGTATAATCGTAGGGGCCGCCCTCCCGGGCGGCCCGTCCCGGTCAATATCCGGGCTGTCAATCAACGATGGACGGGTCGCCCGGGAGGGCGACCCCTACGAAAGCGTTGGACAAAATGGCCCTGAATTTGTTGTTTTCTGCGTAAGACGGTGGGCCGCCGTGGGCGGCGGCCCGTACGGCGCATGAAGATAGATTTTTCGTAATTCGTCAGGCGGGCCGGCCGGGTGTCCGGCCCGTACAGAACATTTTGCGTAATAAATCAGACTTCCGTATGATCGGAAGGAAGCGCGACAGGCCGGCGTATGAACCGGCCTGTCAGATTTTTTATTTCCCAGCCACGGTAAGCCCGTCCACCAGGACGCTGGGGGAGGTGAAGCCGGTGACGCCGCCGCCTCTGGGGGGTTCCAGGTTGGAGGCGATGTCCCTTATTTGACTGAGCATGGCGAAGAAATTCCCCGCCACGGTGAAGGACTTGACAGGCGCGGTCTTTTTGCCGCTCTCGATGAGGAACCCGCCGCTCTGGAGGGAGAAATCCCCGGAGATGGGGTTGGCCCCGGCATGAAGGCCGCCCAGGGAGCTGATGTAGACGCCGTCCCCGGCCAGGGCAAGAAGCTCCTCCTCGGTTTTTTCGCCGGGGGCCAGATACATGACGAAGGGCCGCACGCCCACCTTGGAGGCGTAGTCCCCCTTGGCGGCGTTGCCAGTGGTGGTTTTCCCGGCCTTGGCGGCTGTCTGGAGGTTATAGAGGAGCGTCTCCAGCCTGCCGTTTTCAATGACGTTCTTTTTGTGGGTGGGGGAACCCTCCGCGTCAAAGGGCATCATGGCGCTCCCCTCAAAGAACGGGTCGTCCACTAAGGTGACGTTGGCCCCGGCCACGGTCTGGCCCTCCTTGTCCCGCAGGGCGGAGAGACCCTTTTGGGCCATCTCGGAGGAAAAGGCGGAGGAGAAGGTACCCAGCAGGGAACTCATGGCCTCGGGGGAGAACACCACGGGTATGACCCCCGTGGCGGGAACGCCCCCTCCCAGGCTGTCCTTGGCCTTTTTCACGGCCTTGCCGATGACCTCCGCCCGGTCGATCCTGGCAAAGTCCCCGCGCTTCATCTCGTAGGCGTTGCTCATCTCCTGGCCGTCGCCCACAATGGGCATCGCCATCAGCGCGGCGCTTTTGGCGGTGTGCTTAAGATCCAGCCCCCGGGAGTTGCAGATGGCCACGGTGGAGGTGCTGACATACGCCCCGCTCTGGCTGTTGTCCAGCACGGCGGGATCGGAACCCAGCATCATGTCCTGCATCTCCAGGACAGTCTTTACAAGCCCGGCGGCGTCGGGGAGGGGATACTCCTGGGGCTTATGCGCCTCATAGGCCTGCCCGCCGGAGACCAAAAGCGGCGTCTCCTCGCTCTCCAGGGTGGCGGCGTTCTCGGCGGCGCGGCGCACAAGATCCGCGGCGGCCTCGAGGCTCAGCTCCTCGGTGGAGGCGTAGCCCATATGGCCCCCCGCGGCGCAGCGGAAGCATACGCCGCCCTCCACGCCGGTGGAGAACTCGCTGATCTCATGCCGGAAGGCCTCCACGCTG
>CANPWM010000079.1 GCA_947584295.1 uncultured Oscillospiraceae bacterium
CCCATATCCCGGGCGCTGACGTTGACGATGCCGTTGGCGTCGATATCGAAGGTCACCTCGATCTGGGGGACGCCGCGGCGGGCCGGGGCGATGCCGTCCAGATGGAAGCGGCCCAGGGACTTGTTGTACTGGGCCATCTCGCGCTCGCCCTGGAGGACGTTGACCTCAACGGAGGTCTGGTTGTCCGCGGCGGTGGAGAATACCTGGCTCTTCTTGGCGGGGATGGTGGTGTTGCGCTCGATGAGCTTGGTGAACACGCCGCCCAGGGTCTCGATGCCCAGGGACAGGGGGGTGACGTCCAGCAGGAGGATGCCCTCCACGTCGCCGCCCAGGACGCCGCCCTGGATGGCCGCGCCCACGGCCACGCACTCGTCGGGGTTGATGCCCTTGAAGCCGTCCTTGCCGGTGAGCTTCTTCACCTCGTCCTGCACGGCGGGGATACGGCTGGAGCCGCCCACCATCAGGACCTTGGAGATGTCATTGCCGGACAGGCCCGCGTCGGACATGGCCTGACGGACAGGGCCGGCGGTGGCCTCCACCAGATGGGCGGTCAGCTCGTTGAACTTGGCCCGGGTCAGCGTCAGCTCCAGGTGCTTGGGGCCTGTGGCGTCGGCGGTGATGTAGGGCAGGCTGATGGTGGTGCTCATCATGCCGGAGAGGTCGCACTTGGCCTTCTCGGCGGCCTCGCGGAGCCTCTGCATGGCCACGGGATCCGTGGACAGGTCGATGCCGTTGGACTTTTTGAACTCGTCGATAAGGTATTTCACCACGCACTGGTCGAAGTCGTCGCCGCCCAGGCGGTTGTTTCCGGCGGTAGCCAGAACCTCGATAACGCCGTCGTCGATGTTCAGAATGGACACGTCGAAGGTGCCGCCGCCCAGGTCGTAGACCATGATCTTCTGGCTCTGCTCCTTGTCCACGCCGTAGGCCAGCGCGGCGGCGGTAGGCTCGTTGATGATGCGCTTGACGTCAAGACCGGCGATCTTTCCGGCGTCCTTGGTGGCCTGGCGCTGGGAGTCGGTGAAGTAGGCGGGGACGGTGATGACCGCCTCGGTGACGGGCTGGCCCAGATACGCCTCGGCGTCGGTTTTCAGCTTCTGGAGTACCATGGAGCTGATCTCCTGGGGGGTGTAGGCCTTGCCGTCGATGGTGACCTTATAGTTGGAACCCATCTCGCGCTTGATAGAGCTGACGGTCCTATCGGGGTTGGTGATGGCCTGGCGCTTGGCCACATGGCCCACCATGCGCTCGCCCTCCTTGGAGAAGGCCACCACAGACGGGGTGGTGCGCATACCCTCGGCGTTGGCGATGACCACAGGCTCGCCGCCCTCCATGACCGCCACGCAGCTATTTGTCGTACCAAGATCTATACCGATGATTTTTCCCATTGTTATTTCCTCCTGAATATATGAATTGAAATTGTTTACCTTGTTTAATTGGCCACCTTGACCATGGAGAACCGGATCACCTTGTCCCCCAATAGGAAGCCCTTCTGGAATTCCTCCACCACCTGATTTTCGCCGTACTGCTCGTCCTCGATGTGCATGACGGCGTTGTGGAGCTTGGCGTCAAAGGGCTTGCCCACGGCCTCGATGGGGTGGATGCCCAGGTTCTCAAAGACGCTCTCCAGCTGGGCCATGGTCATCTCCACGCCCTTTAAAAACGTCTCGTCACTGCACCCGGCCTTCAGCGCCCGCTCCAAATTGTCGTAGACCGGCAGGAAGCCGGACACGGTGTCGGACTTGACCTGGGCGTACAGCGCCTCCCGCTCCTTGGAAGAGCGCTTGCGGTAGTTTTCGTATTCGGCGTAGAGCCTGGTGTATTTATCCTTTTCCGCGGCCAAAAGCTCCTCCGCCGTGGGTTCCTTGGGCTTTTCCTCCGCGGCCGCCTCCTGGGGCGCGGCCTCGGGGGTCTTTACCTCCTGCTCCTCGCTCTGGGGGGCGTCTCCCTTATTTTTGGACATTGCTTTCTCCTCCCTTGATCATTAGTTTACCGAAGCCCGCCGGCGGCGACGCCCCCGCACCCAGAAGCCTTGAGAGGCCCCCGGCGATATAGGAGAGCTTGGCCGCCACGGCGGAATAGTCCATTCTTGTGGGCCCCACCACGCCGATAAGGCCCCGCATACCGTCCCCCGCGTCGTAGCTGGCCAGGACTACGGAGGAGTCCCGCAGCTCCAGCGCCGCGTTCTCCGGGCCGATCAGCACCTTCACGTCCCCGAAGTCGGGGGCGGCGGTGAGGGCGGAGATGTTCTGGGAATCGGACAGGTAGTTTATCAGCCGGTGGGCCTTGTCGGGATCCTGAAACTCCGGCAGCTTCAACAAATTGGCCTCGCCGGAGACGTTGGCTCCCGCGCCCCGGGAGGTCATCAGCGTCTCGATGAGAAAGCCCGCAATAACGGAGGTGACGCCCATGGTGTCCCCCGCCGCCCGCTCCGTGGAGGCGATCAGCTCCGGGGTGATCTGCTCCTCCGAAAGCCCGGTGAAGTTGGCGTTGAAAACCGCCGAAAGGCGCGTCAGCAGCGTCTCCGTGGAGGAGAAGGGCAGATGCACCAGCTTGTTCTTCACCGTGTCGCCGGTGAGCAGCAGGACGATGATGAAGGAATTGGGGTCGATGTAGATGATATCCACCCGCTTCACCGTGGCCGAGGCCGCGGCGGAGATGGTCACCGCCGGATAGCTCGTAAGCTCCGTAGCCATCTTGCCCACGTCGGCCATCAGCTTATCCTTGCCGGAGGCCGTGCCGGAAAGCTTGCGGTTGATCTCCTCCGTCTCGCTCTGGGAAAGCTCCCGCTCCCGCATCAGCTCGTTGACGTAGAGCCGGTAGCCCTTGACCGTGGGGACGCGCCCCGCGGAGGTGTGGGGCTGTTCCAGATACCCCTCTCGGGTGAGGGCCGCCAGCTCGTTGCGAATGGTGGCCGAGGAGCAGGTCAGGCCGGTCCTGTCCAGGACCGCGTGGCTCCCTATGGGTTCGGCGGTGTCGATGTATCCCTCCACCACCGCGTGGAGTATCTTCTTTTGCCGTCCGGAAAGCTCCATAGTATTATCATCCTCTTAGCACTCCCGTTTCCTGAGTGCTAAAGACACTTTACCACCAAGGGCAAAGAATGTCAATAGGGAGTTTTGGATTTTATAAAAAATTCAAAAATATGACCCCCGGTTCCCCGGAGGTCATAAGCATTGCGAAAAATGAAGTGCGTGGGGCGGGGCGGCTTCAGCGCCGACGCGGGAGGGCGGCGGTCAGCTTCGCCCTGACCTCCTCCCAGGCGCCGTCGGTGAAGGAATCGGTGGGGATCACCAGGACGCCGCCCCGATAGCGCAATACGGCGGCGCCGGACTTTTCCCGGAGCTTCAAAAGGGCGCGGTAGCTTATCTCATGGGAGGCGCGGCCTTCCCGGAGGATCAGGGAGCTGGTGCGGAACACCACCGTCCTGTCCCAGTTCTCCCCGCCCCAGAGGACAGAGAAGGTGTTGTAATGGCGGCGGGCCATCACCAGCCAGTGGAGCAGGAGAAAATAGAGCAGCACCAGCAGGCAGGCCGTGAAAAAGAGGGTATAGCGGCCCGTCGTCAGCACGAAGATGAAAAAGAGGGTGATGACAAAGAGGGACTTATTGATGTTCCACGCCCTGCCCTGAAGCTGCTCCAACAGCGCCTCACGCCGGAAAAGCGCCCAGGTGACGGGATAAACGCACGTCTTCATGGCTCATTCGTCGCCGAAGGAGATGCCCAGGAGCCGCGCCTCGGCGATGATGTCGCCCTTGGGATCCACTGTTTTCAGCTTACCGGCGATCTCCTTCAGGGGGACGGAGACGATCTTGTGGTTCTGGATAGCCACCAGGTCGCCGTATTTCTCCTCGTAGATGTTCAGGGCCGCCTGCGCGCCCAGGCGGGAGGACAGCACCCGGTCATAGGCGCAGGGCATGCCGCCGCGCTGCATATGGCCCGGGACGGTGACGCGCACATCTTTGCCGGTGGCCTCGGTGATCTGGGCCGCCAGCTCATAGGAGACGGAGGGATAGCTGGCCGCCAGCTCCTCCAGGGACTTCTTCCGCTCCTTCTTGGGCATATCCGCCCGCTCCTTGGAGATGGCCCCCTCGGCCACCGCCAGAATGGTGAAGTCGTGGCCGGTCTTGCCGCGCTCCTGGATCTTGCCGATGACGGACTTGAGCTTGTAGGGGATCTCGGGGATAAGAATGATGTCCGCGCCTCCGGCGATGCCCGCGTTCAGGGTAAGCCAGCCCACCTTGTGGCCCATGACCTCCACGATGAAGATGCGGTTGTGGGACGCGGCGGTGGTGTGGATGCAGTCGATGACGTTGGTGGCGGTGGCGATGGCGGACTGGAAGCCAAAGGTGGTGTCCGTACCCCACAGGTCATTGTCGATGGTCTTGGGCAGGCCGATGACGTTGAGGCCCTCCTCATTCAGCAGGTTGGCGGTCTTCTGGCTGCCGTTGCCGCCCAGCACCACCAGACAGTCCAGCTTCAGCTTTTTGTAGGTGTCCTTCATGGCCTTGACCTTGTCCAGACCGTTGCGGTCAGGCTCCCGGATCAGCTTGAAGGGGGTGCGGGAGGAACCAAGAATGGTGCCGCCCACGGTGAGCAGACCCGTGAAGTCCCGGGGGGCCATGCGGCGGTATTTCTCATAGATCATGCCCTTGTAGCCCTCTAAAAAGCCGATGATCTCCACGCCGTCAGCCCCATAGAGGCTGTAAAGACCCTTGGCAACGCCGCGCATAGTGGCGTTCAGCGCCTGGCAGTCGCCGCCGGAGGTAAGTATGCCGACACGTTTCATAGCGGAATCTCCTTTATAATAAAAATAATAGGAAGCGGGGTGATAGGTATATTATACCATACCTGTTTTAATTTGAAAGAGGGTTTTTGTGTAATCCGCAAAATTTTTTGAAAATTTGCCAAAGCCGCGGAATTGTGCTATACTTTCCCTAACGTGCAACGAGGTGAATCAGATGATCCTTTACCTTGGCGACAGCCTGACCCGGGGGCTGGTGGGCTGGTCGTACATCAAGTTCATGCCCCCGGAGCCCTGCAAAAACGGCGGCCTGGACGGCGACACCGTCCACGGGGGCCTGCGGCGGCTCCACATCTATCGGAAAACGCCCTGGTATCCCCGGATCTCCACCGTGGTGGTGGGCATCGGCACCAACGACCTTCTCCAGCCCCATCTGATGTCCACGGGCTTCATGTGGAAGGTGATCTTCGGCTGGCGGCGGGGCTGGAAAAAGTGGGCGGACAAGCTGGAATATGAAAAGGTGATGCGGCAGATCATCGAGACTGTCCTGGCGGACGGGAAAAAGTGCGTCCTGATGGGCCTTCCGCTGATGCAGCTCCGGGACTATCCCCTGGAGGAGCTGGAGGCCAGGAACGCCATCGTGAAAAGGCTGGCCGATGAGTACGGCCTGCCCTTTGCCGACGTGATGGGCGCGGAGCTGGCGGCGGTGCCTGACGCCAGGCGGGACTATGATTTTGGCAGGCTCGGCCTTCTGCGGCTATGCGATATCCTCCTGATGGGGCTTTTCCCCCGCACCAAGGACGGCTTTTCAAGGCGGCGGAGGCTGGAGCTTACGGTGGACGGGGTGCATTTCAACACCCGCTCGGGGACCATCGCGGCGGAGGCGGTAAAGGCATGTCTGTGAAAACCTTCGCCCTGTTCGGCTCCGGGGAATACGGCGCGGCGATGCCGGCGCTCCCGGCGGACGCCTTTCTCATCGCCGCCGACGGGGGCCTTGCGTTCCTCTCCGATCACGGCGTCACGCCCCATTTGATCGTGGGGGATTTCGACTCCTACGGCGGCCCGCTCCCGGAGGGCGTTGAGGTCATACGCCACCCGGTGATGAAGGATCAGACGGACATGGAGCTGGCGGTATGGGAGGCCCTGCGGCGCGGGGCCGAAAGGATCTTCCTCTACGGCGGCCTGGGCGGGCGGCTGGATCACACCCTGGCCAATATCCAGCTTCTGATCCTGCTGGCCCGGCGGGGCGTGGAGGGCTATCTCATGGGGAAAACCGAGACGCTGACGGCCCTCAGCCGCCGCGCCGCCCGGTTCGCCCCGGACTTCTCCGGCACGGTGTCGGTTTTCGCCTGCGGCGGGGCCGTGGTGACGGAGACGGGGCTTTTTTATAAGCTTCACCGGGCGGCGCTGACAGACGAGCGCCCCCTGGGCGTCAGCAACGAGTTTACCGGCGCGGCGGCGGAGATCGCCGTCCACGAGGGTACGGCGGTACTCCTGTGGGGCGCGGAAAATCGCGGCCTACCGCAGATCGTCGAGGTGTAATATGGACTTCAAAGCGGCGATATTCGATCTGGACGGCACGCTCATAGACTCCATGGGCGTGTGGGACGGGGCGTGGAAGACCTTCTGTGACAGGCACTCCCCCGCCCCCGACCCGGCGGCCTACCCGGAGTATAAGACCAGGACGCTGGTCACCGCCTGTGAGTATTATAAGGAACGTTTCGGAATCCGCGCCGGGGTGCCGGAGCTGTGCCGGGAGGTCAACGCCATCGTCCGCGTGGGCTATGCCTCCGTGGCGGCCAAGACGGGGGTACCGGCGTATCTTCAAAAGCTCCAAAGGGCCGGCGTTCGGTGCTGTGTGGCCACCAACACCGCCAGGGAGCTGGTGGAATATGTGCTGGAGCGGCTGTCGCTGGAGGGGTATTTCGATTTTATCCTCCCCTGCGCCGAGTTCGGCTCCGGCAAGGACAGGCCGGAGATCTTTCTGGAGTGCGCCCGGCGGCTGGGGGCGGCCCCGGGGGAGACCTGCGTCTTTGAGGACGCGCCCCACGCCCTGAAAACCGCGGGCGGCGCCGGCTTTAAAACGCAGGCGGTGTTCGACCCCTCCTACGCCGCCGACGCCCCGCTTCTGCGCGCCGTGGCGGACGGTTACGCTCTGTCCTTTGAAGAGCTGCTCTGACCCCGCCCTCCCGCCAGCGGATCATATTTTTCAAAAAATCCCTTGACAGGGAGATATTGGAGTGATATCATTATGATATCAACCTAACCAAAAGAGGTGGTAACATTGATCCTCGCGCTGCGCGATATCCACAAGTCCTTCGGGGAGAAAAAAGTCCTCACCGGGGTCAGCTTCACCGCCGAGAACGGCAAGGCCTTCGGCCTTTTGGGGCGCAACGGGGCGGGCAAGACCACGTCCATTCGTATCCTCATGGGTGTGTTCCCGGCGGATTCCGGGGAAGTCCTCGTTGACGGCAGGCCCATCGACCACAAGCGGGTGGGCATCGGGTATCTGCCGGAGGAGCGGGGCCTCTACCCCAAGAAAAAGATCATCGACCAGCTGGTTTATTTCGCCCAGCTGAAGGGCATGAAGACCCAGGAGGCGGCAAGGGCCTGCGACCGGTGGCTGGAGCGGCTGGGCATGAGCGAGTACCGGGACAAGCGGCTGGACACGCTCTCCAAGGGCAACCAGCAGAAGATCCAGTTGGTCACCGCCCTGGCCCACGACCCGGAGATCGTCATTCTGGACGAACCCTTCTCGGGCCTCGATCCCATAAACGCCATGCTCTTGAAGGACGTGGTGAAGGAGGAGATCGGGCGCGGCAAGATCGTCCTCTTCTCCTCCCACCAGATGAGCTATATAGAGGAATTTTGCGACTCCATCGCCATCATCAACAAGGGGCAGGTGGCCATTACCGGGGATCTCCACGCCATCAAGCGGGAGTACCCCCGGGACAGGCTGGCCATTCGCTCCCCGGAGGCCGCCGGGATCGCCGCCGCCTTCCCCGGCAGGACGGAGCGGGCGGAAAACGGCGAGCTGATCCTAAGGCTGGAAAGCCCCGCGGAGAAGATGGCCGTCCTGCGCTCCCTGTCGGAGCGCTTCGACATCGACGAGGCGCGGGTCTTTGAACCCAGCCTCAACGACATTTTCGCCCAGTACGCCGGGGATTGAGAGGTGCGGTATGGAACAGTTTCGGAAGATCCTCAAATTTGAGCTGAAGGGCTATCTCACCAACAAGGTCTTTGTGGGCGTCACCTGCTTTCTGGTGGCGGTGATCTTCCTGGTCACGTTCTTCCCCCGGGTAGTGGATCTGCTGGGGGGCCAGGATACCGACGAGCCGCCCGAGAACAGGGAGGTCATGCTGGTCTCCGGCGGGGACGAGTCCGTGCGGGCGGCCTTGGCCCAGGCGTTCCCGGACTACGAGGTGCGCCTGACGGAAGGCGACGTCAAATCCCCGGTGACCGGCGGCGAGGCCGCCTGCGCCGTGGAGCTTCACGGCCTTTCGGCGTTTACCTACTATGTGGACAACCTCAGTATGTACGACACCAACGCCCAGCTCGTCGCGGAGGCGCTGACCGGCCTTTACCGGCTGGCGGCCTTGACGGAGGCCGGGGTGGCCCCGGAGCGGGCGGAGGAGATCATGGCCTCGGCGACGAGCTTCGATATCCAGAGCCTGGGGGTGGATCAGGGCCAGAACTTCTTCTACACCTATGTGATGATCTTCGCCCTCTACATGGTCATTCTGCTCTACGGGCAGATGGTAGCCACCAACGTGGCCACGGAGAAAAGCTCCCGGGCCATGGAGCTTTTAGTGACCTCCGCCGACCCCACCGCCATGATGTTCGGCAAGGTGGCGGCCTCGTGTCTGGCGGGGCTGGCGCAGCTGGTGTGCGTGTTCGGCTCGGCGCTTTTGTTCTACAACCTGAACCGGGGCTATATCGAGGACGGCGGCATTCTCTCCCTGCTCTTCGACATGCCCCCCTCCCTGCTGGCGTATATGTTCTTATTCTTCATTCTGGGCTTTTTCATCTACGCCTTCCTCTACGGGGCCATCGGCTCCACCGCCTCCAAGCTGGAGGACATCAACACCTCCGTCATGCCCGTCACCATGATCTTTATCGCGGGCTTTTTCGTGGTGGTGTTCGG
>CANPWM010000080.1 GCA_947584295.1 uncultured Oscillospiraceae bacterium
GTCCCCGCGCGGCGGGAACGCTCAGGCGCACGGTTCGCTCCTCCTTTCCCCATCGGGCAACGGCCCGATGGGGCCCCAATGCGGCCCGCCAAACGAATTTCGATTCCGCCTCCCAAAAAGGTTGCGGCTCCGCCGCGTATTCCATTTGCGGGCCGCCAAGAGAGGCGGCCCCTACAACTTATGGGGAAGCTTATCTGTAATTCGCTGGGCCGCCGTGGGCGGCGGCCCGTACGGCGTTGTGGGGTGGCCGTTCAGAAATTCGATACACGGGCCGGCCGGGTGTCCGGCCCGTACGGGTTCGTTGGACGGGAAAAACATATAATAGGGAACCCGTTGGGAGAGACGTCTATCGAATTCCAGAAAACATTTCAATCAGCGTTGTAGGGGCCGCCTCTCTTGGCGGCCCGCCGTATTCCCGACAAACCCTGTGCGTGGATAATCCCAATTTCCGCACCATCTCCCCGCGGGCGTCCCCGGGGTTCTCCACATAGGGGCCGCAGCCCCTGTGTGGTCGGTTAAGGAGAAAGTCCAGAGGGGGTGGGGCCCCCGCCAAACGTAAGTTTGGTGGGGAGAGGAGGCGCGAAGCCCGCGCCTGAGGGCGAATACTTGCAACCCGAGGTTAAGCGGCTTCCGCGCCGACGAGGAAATCCCCCCTCTGGTTTCTTTTTCCCTTTTGTTGCTTTTCCCTTTTTGGAAACCCAAAAAGGGAAAAGCAAATCCCCGCCCGCCGTTAAGGCGGGCAACCTTATAAAACCCCCGTCGGGTCAAGACGCCTCCGCCCCATAAGGGCGGAAACCTTATATCCCCCCGCCGGGGCAAGGCGGACGACCTTATCACCGCTCCCATTCCTCCACGTTCAGCCCGGTCAGGAACCGGCGCACCATGTCCAGGGCGTGGTTGGCCGCGCTGATGCGCACCCGATCCCTGTCGTGGCCCAGGTGGAGCTTGCGGGTGAAGGTCTTGCGGTGGGTGGCAAGGCTGACGAACACCGTCCCCACGGGGGTGCCGGACTCGTCGGAGGACGGCCCCGCGATACCCGTGATGCCGATGCCCAGATCGGACTCAAATTTGGCCCTGGCCCCCTGGGCCATGGCCTCAGAGACGGAGGAGCTTACCACCCCGTCATGCTCGATAAGGTCGGCGGGAACGCCCAAAATGGCCGTCTTGGAGGCCGGCGCGTAGGTGACGGCGCCCCCCAGATAGACCTCCGACGCGCCGGGCAGATCGGTCATGCGCTTGGAGACAAGCCCGCCGGTGCAGCTCTCGGCGGCGGCCAGAGTCACGTTTTTCTCCTTCAAAAGCTGGAGTACCGTGTTCTCCAGGGTGTCCGTGTCCACGCCGTAGACGCAGTCGCCGATCTTTTCCCTGACCTGGGCGATCACCGGGGCCATCATGCGCTCGGCCTCCTCGTCGCTCCCGGCCCTGGCGGTGACCCGCAGGCGCACCTCGCCGGACTTGGCGTAGGGGGCCAGGGTGGGGTTTTCAAGCTTCAGCATGGTGTCCCGCAGCTTGTCCTCCACGAAGGATTCCCCCAGCCCGAAGATGTGGATATTGTGGCTCTTGATCTCCAAATCGGAGAGTTTCCTCAGGTAAGGCATGGCGCAGGAGCGGAACATGGGTACGCACTCCCGGGGCGGGCCGGGGAGCATCAGCACGTGGACGCCCTCCGCCTCAAAGGCGCACCCCGGCGCGGTGCCGCAGTCGTTGTGGAAGGGGACGCACCCCTCCGGCAGATACGCCTGCTGGTAGTTGTTGTCGGTCATCTGATGGCTGTGGAGCCGGGTGGCGAAATAATCCCGGATCTCCTGGGCCTCCTGCTCGTCAAAAATGAGCTTCTTCCCAAAGGCCTCCGCCAAGGTCTGCTTGGTAAGGTCGTCGCAGGTGGGCCCCAGCCCGCCGGTGGTGATCAGGATATCCGCCCGCGACCTGGCGACGGCCACGGCGGCCTTGAGCCGCTCCGGGTTGTCGCCGACGACGGTGTGGTAATAAACATTGATGCCGATCTCGCTGAGCATCTGGGAGATGTCCTGGGCGTCGGTGTTGGCGATGTTGCCCAGCAAAAGCTCCGTTCCCACGGAGATGATTTCGGCTGTGTGCGTCATGGATCTGGCCTCCGATACGATAATTTGCCCAAACGGCGTTTTACGCCTTTTTGTCCCGTTTGAAATATTTGTCCAGCTGTTCCTTCATGCTGTCCGGCATACCCGTTTTCACGGGCAGGAACCGGGCGTTGGCCACCCGGGCGATGATCCCGGCGGAGAAGGTGAAGATATCGCCCATGGACGCTTCGCTCAGGGGGAACAGCAGATCCTGATGGATATGGATCCCGGCGGTGCCGGTGCGGCGGGTGATGCCCAGGGCCGGTACGCCGTTGTCCGCGAAGGGCGCGGAGTCGGAGGAGTGAACCTTCTGGACGAAGTTGGCCGGCCAGCCCACCTCCCGGGCGTACTGCTGGGCGAAGTGGAGCAGGTCGTCCCCGCCGGTGACGTAGATCTCATTGGGCCCCAGGACGGTGCCGCACATATCGAAGTTGAAGCAGAACTTCACCTCCGGCATCAGCTCCCCGTGCTGTTCGATCCACGCCTTGGAGCCCAAAAGCCCCTGCTCCTCGCTGCCGCACCAGATAAACCGCATGGTGCGCCGGGGCGGGTGCTTCACAAAATGCCTGTATAGCGCCATCAGATTGGCCGCCCCCGTGGCGTTGTCCCAGGAGCCGGTGCCGACGGGTACGCTGTCGTAGTGGGCGGTGAGGACGATGGACTCGCCGGAAAGCTGCGTCCCCGGCACCACCGCCAGCACGTCCCGGGAGGTGTTCTCCACCTCCTGCTGGATAAGGGCCAGGCGGAGGGTCTTGGCCCCGTCCCGCACCAGCTCCGTGGCGTCCCGGCCCGTGATCATAAAGCCGGGGACGCGCCCCAGCTCCCGCATAGGGGGCCTGATGGCGCGGGAGTAGAGATCCTCTCCGCTCTCGTCGTCGAACCACTTGCCCTGGAGGGTGATAAAGGCGGAGGCCTTTTTCTCGATGAGCAGCTTGTAGGCGTCCAGGGTGAGGCCGTTGAGCAGGACGGCGTACCCCTCCAGGCTTTCAAGCCCGTCGTATTCCTCCTCCACGCCCCGGGGCGCGTAGAAGAAGTGAAGCTCCGCCCCGCCTTCCGGCAGGGAGCCGGACAGCCAGTAGGGGACGCAGGCGATCTGCCGCGTAAAGGGGGACGTGACGGCCATGGAGCAGACCTCCACCCGGGAGGCGGGAACGGCAAAGTCCATCAGCTCCCCCCGGCCCCCGGCGGCCCCGATCTCCTCCAGAAGAAGGTTGGCGGCCCGCAGCTCGTCCTCCGTTCCGCCGTAACGCGCGAAGCTGAGCTTTTCCACAAGCCCCAGCTGATATTTTCCTGTTTTCACGGGTGTGGTTCCTCCTATTATTTGGAAATGATAACGCTTTCAATATGGGCGAGGGCCTCCTCCACAAGACCGTCCACGTCCAGGGGGCTTTCGGCCTCTCTGACCTCCTCCAGACGCGGCTTTGTCCGGGGGTGGCGGGGGGTAAAGACGGTACAGCAGTCCTCATAGGGGAGGATACTCGTCTCGAAGGTGCCTATTTTCCGGGCGATCTCGATGATCTCCCGCTTGTCCATGCACACCAGCGGGCGCAGGACGGGGATCCGCACCGGCTCCTGGGTGACGGCCATGGCCTGCATGGTCTGGCTGGCCACCTGGCCCAGACTCTCCCCGGTGACGATGGCCCCGCAGTTGTCCCGAAGGGCGATCCTCTCGCAGATGCGGGTCATGAACCGGCGCATGATGACGGTGAAATATTCCTCCGGGCATTTGTCCCGGATCTCCTCCTGGATATGGGTGAAGGGAACGATCTCCAGCTTCATGCGCCCGCACCAGGGGGCCAATATCTTCGCCAGGTCGATGACCTTCTGCTTGGCCAGCTCCGAGGTGTAGGGGAAGGAGAAGAAGTGGACGGGAATGATGTGAACGCCCCGCTTGGCGGTCATCCAGGTGCTTACCGGGCTGTCGATGCCCCCGGAGAGCATGGAGACGGCGGAGCCGCAGCTCCCCACGGGCATTCCCCCGGCCCCCAGAGCGGGGACGGAGTGGACATAGGCGGCGGTCTCCCGGATCTCGATGTTGACGGTAAGCTCCGGGTCGTGGACGTCCACCGCCACCTCCGGGAAGGCGTCGGACAGCAGCCCGCCCACGGTCTGGCTCACCTGAATGGAGGTCATGGGATAGGCCTTGTCCGACCGCTTGGACTCCACCTTGAAGCTTTTCGCCCGGGCGAAATCCCCGGCCAGATACCGCCTGGCCGTCTCGAAGATGGCCTCGGGCGTCTTTTCGCAGGCCGCCGCCCTGACCACGGCCACAAAGCCGAAGATCTGCCTGGCCGCCTCAAAGGCCGCGTCCATGTCGGCCGACTCCTCCAGCGGCTCCACATACACGGTGGACTGGGCGGCGTAGATCTTGAATTTTCCGATGTGCGCCATTCTCCGGCGCACGTTGGAGACTAATTTATCCTCAAAAACGCGCCTGTTCAGGCCCTTCAGGACGATCTCGCCCTGCTTGAGCAGAAGTATATCGTTCATGGGTTCCCCCTTATTTTTCAACCTTGAAATCGTAGGCCCGGTATTGAATGGCCTCGGCCAGATGCTGGGGCAGGATAGCCTCGCTCCCGGCAAGATCGGCCACGGTGCGGGCCACCCGTAAGATGCGGTCATGGCTCCGGGCGGTGAGGCCAAGCCGGTCAAAGGCGTTTTTCATCAGCTTCTCTCCCGCCGCGTCCAGCGCGCAGTGGCGGCGGATCTCGTCGGGGCCCATCTGGGCGTTGGAGGCCGCGCGGCCCCCCGCGTACCGCTCCTGCTGGCGCTTCCGGGCGGCGTTGACCCGCTCCCTGATGGCGGCGCTGGGTTCCGCCGGGGCCCTGTCGCGCAGGTCGTCAAAGTCCAGGGCCGGTACCTCGATGTGCATGTCGATGCGGTCCAGAAGCGGCCCGGACGCCTTGGCCCGGTAGGCCTCCACGCTCTGGGGCGTACAGGTACACCGCCCGGAGGGGTGGCCGAACCAGCCGCATTTGCAGGGGTTCATGGCGCACACCAGCATGAACCGACTGGGGTAGGTGGCCGTCCCGGCGGAGCGGGAGATGGTAACCTGCCCGTCCTCGATGGGCTGGCGCAGGGCCTCGATCACGTCCCGGTGGAACTCCGGCAGCTCGTCTAAAAAGAGGACGCCGTTGTGGGCCAGGGAGATCTCCCCGGGCTGGAGCTGCGCCCCGCCGGCCATAGCCGCGTGGGACATGGTGTGGTGGGGGGAGCGGAAGGGCCGCTCGGACATGATGTGCCGGCTGCCCACGGTCTTCCCCGCCACGGAGTAGATGGCGGTAGTCTCCAGCTGCTCGCGCCGGGACATATCCGGCAAGATGGTGGGCAGGCGCTTGGCCAGCATGGACTTTCCGGCCCCCGGAGGGCCGATCAGCAGGATATTGTGGCCCCCGGCGGCGGCCACCTCCAGGGCCCTTTTTACGTTCTCCTGGCCCTTGACCTCGGAGAAATCCACGCCGTAATCGGGCCGGGGCAGGACGGCGGGCCTGGGGGCGGGCATCAGGGGCCGTCGCCCCTCCAGATGCTCTATAAGCTCCAGGGCGTGGCGGACACCGTAGACCGTGACGCCCCCGGCAAAGCACGCCTCCTCGGCGTTTTCCGCCGGGACGTACAGCTCCTTGACGCCGCACCGGGAGGCCCGCATGGCCATGGACAGCACCCCCGACACGGGGCGCACCTCGCCGCTGAGGGCCAGCTCCCCCACAAAGGCCATGGTGGGCGGCGTGGGCCTGATGGCCTCGGAGGAGATGAGGACGCTGAGCATGATGGGCAGGTCGTACATGGAGCCGGATTTTTTGATGTGGGCCGGGGCCAGATTTACGTTGACGTGGGCGTTGGGGAACTTGAAGCCGCAGCTTTTCACCGCCGAGGGCACCCGCTCCCGGGACTCCCGCACAGCCGCGTCCGGCAGGCCGCCGATCTCAAATTTGCCGACGCCCCGGGAGATGTCGCACTCCACGGACACGTCCACCCCGTCTATGCCCGCTATGCCGAAGGATCGGACAGCATGTACCATGTAAGACTCCTTTCCCGGTCCTGTTCCTGGTTCTATCGGAAAAAGTCCGTCAGGGCTTTTTCCGAAAAAGAGAACGCGCGGAGATCACTTCCGCTTGCACAGCCAATAGGGTACGGCCACAAAGAGGGCCCCGCCGACGATATTTCCCAGGGTGACGACGCCGATGTTCACCACATAATGCCAGAAGTCCGCCTCCTTCAAAAGCAGGGCCAGGGCCAGGCTGGACATATTGGCTACGGAGTGTTCAAAGCCGCAGACCATGAAGATGAGGATACACCAGAACACCATGATGAGCTTGCCGGATTCGGACTTCATCTTGAAGCCGCACCACACGGCCAGGCACACCAGCATATTGCAGAGGATCCCCCTGACGAACATCTGCGGCACGGACAGAAAGAGCTTCGTCCTGGCCATGGAGGCGATATAGGAGGCCGTGGTGCCGGTGACCAGGCCCGTGGCGTAGTAGAGGGCCGCCGCCAGCCACGCCCCGGCGTAGTTGGCCAGCCAGCAGAACAGCCACAGCTTCATGGCGTCCACCGCCTTGACTCGCCGCTCCAGCACCCCGGCGGTCATCACCAGGTTGTTGCCGGTAAACAGCTCGCTCCCCGCCATGATCACAAGGCTCAGGGCCGAGGCGAAGGTAAAGGCCGCCGCCAGACGGATCCAGGGGCTGTCTGCCGCCTGCAGGCTCCCGCCCACCGTGGCGGAGACAAAGCCGCCGAAGGCCACGAACATTCCCGCCAGCACCCCGGCGAAGAAATACCCCACCGGCGAGCGGCGCATGAAGGCGAGCTTGCTCTCCGCCGCGGCGGACACCGCGTCAAAGGCTTCCCCAAACATAGTTTTTGCCCCCTTTTTCCGCTTTCGGAACAGGTTTTTGGCCGACCTTGACCAGACCCTGTCCGCACGTACGTTTCAACAGCGTCTATTATACACCATGTTTCTCCAATTGTCATTCTTTTTTCACAGAAAAAACTTGCCTTTGGGCGATTTATTTGCTATACTTCACCTTGTCTTATCCTTATATTCTCCCGCGTTTATCCCTATCCTTTATCCCAATGTCAAGAGGTGACTACGCCTTGAGCTTTCTCCGCTTCCTTCTGGCGCTGCTGATGCTGCTGAGGACCCTGCCGGCCCCCCTGGCGCGCCTGCCGGAAAGGACCTCGGTGACCATGACCTTCACAGGGGACTGCACCATCGCCACCGACCAGGGTTCCTTTAAGAAAAACAGCCTGAACTGGTACACCACCAACCACGAGTATTCCTACTTCCTGGAGAAAGTGGCCCCCATTTTCTCTGAGGACGACATCACCGTGGTCAACTGCGAGACTGTCCTCTCCGACCGTGACGATCTGACCCCGGTGACAAAGACCACCGAGAAGGCCTTCTGGTTCCTGGGGCCGGCGGCCAACGCCAAGATCTTCTCCTCCTCCAGCGTGGAGGTGGCGTGCTTTGCCAACAACCACATGAACGACTACGGCAGCCAGGGCCAGAAGGACACCATCGCCGCCCTGGAGGCGGAGGATCTGACGGTGGGCCGGGACAAAAAGCCCGTCTACATAGAGAAAAACGGCATCACCGTGGGGATCCTGGCCTGCCAGCTCTGGTACGGCGGGGCGGAGAAGAGCCTCTATCCCATTTTGGAGGAGATGGTGGAAAAGTCCGACTTCCAGGTGATCTACCCCCACGGCGGCACCGAGAGCGTCTTTTTCATCGACGAGTGGCGCACCACGGCCTTCCATAACCTTATCGACAGGGGCGCCGACCTGATCGTGGGTACCCACGCCCACCGGCTCCAGCCCATCGAGCATTATAAGGACGGCACCATCGTCTACTGCCTGGGCAACTTCTGCTTCGGCGGCAACAACGCCCCCCAGAACCGCACGGCTATCTTCCAATGCACCATCACCCCCCAGGGCGACGGCTTTAAGGTGGAGGAGAAGCTGATCCCCTGCTACGTCTATACCGGCTCCCGCAACAACTGGCAGCCCTGCCCCGTGGCGGAGGACGACCCGGTGTATCAGAAGATCTATGACTATATGTACGGACTCCGGGAAGATCCGCTGTGAGGGAATGATGATTCAATAATAATCATCATAACGCATTATACCACATCGGTTTATATTTGTCAAGCATTATTTTCAAGTATTTTGAAAAAATTTTTTCGGCCCGCCCGCTCTGGGGCGGGCCTTTGCATTATGTCCTAAAAATGCTCTTGAAAAACGCAATTTTCTATTTACATTGGAGAGTAAACGTGTTAAAATTCCTTATGTGTGGGTCTATACAGGCTCCACCGCCTTCTTGTTTTTAAAATTTTTAATATAAGGAGAGAAGAACATGGCGAGAAAATTCAAGTCCATGGACGGCAACAACGCGGCCGCGTGGGTATCCTACGCGTTCACCGAGGTCGCGGGCATCTACCCGATCACGCCGTCCAGCCCCATGGCAGACTACGTGGATCAGTGGGCTGCCGCGGGTCAGAAGAACATTTTCGGTACTACCGTAAAGGTAGTGGAGATGCAGTCCGAGGCAGGCGCCTCCGGTACGGTACACGGCTCTCTGGCGGCCGGCGCCCTTACCACTACATACACCGCCTCCCAGGGCCTCCTTCTGATGATCCCCAATATGTATAAGATCGCCGGTGAGCTGCTCCCCTGCGTCTTCCATGTGTCCGCCCG
>CANPWM010000081.1 GCA_947584295.1 uncultured Oscillospiraceae bacterium
GAGATCTTCATGGGGGACTTCCCCATCATGACCGACGGCGGCACCTTCGTCATCAACGGCGCGGAGCGCGTCATCGTCTCCCAGATCATTCGCTCCCCCGGCGTCTACTATGAACGCACGGTGGACAAGACGGGGGCGGCTGTCTACGCCACCACGGTGATCCCCTACCGGGGCGCGTGGCTGGAGTATGAGACGGATCCCACGGATATGTTCAACGTCCGCATCGACAAAAACCGCAAGCTGCCCGTCACCTGCTTCCTGCGGGCCTGCGGCAACCGCACCTCCGACCCGTACACCTGGCTTTCCATGTCCGGCGGCGAGACCGGCGGCGACACCAACGAGAAGCTCTTTGACATCTTCGGCCGGGACGAGCGCATGGTGTCCACCATCGAGAAGGACGCCTGCAAGACCCGGGACGATTCCCTTTTGGAGATCTACCGCAAGCTCCGGCCCGGCGATCCCCCCACCATCGACTCCGCCGAGACGCTGCTCTACACCCTGCTGTTCGATCCCCGCCGGTACGATATCTCCGTCGCCGGACGGTATAAGTTCAACAAGAAGCTGGCCGTTTGGCCGCGCATCGTGGGCAAGAAGCTGACCCGCCCCATCGCCGACCCCCTGACCGGCGAGATCGTGGCTGAGGCCGGCGAGACGGTCAACCGCCAGAAGGCGGAGGAGCTGGACCGGCTGGGCGTTATCGAGGCCTATGTGCAGGCCGAGGCCGGCCACGAGGTCAAGGTATTCTCCAACGGCATGGTCTGGCTGGACCGGTTCGTGGACTTTGACCCGGCGGAGGAGCTGGGGATCAAGGAGCGGGTGCGCTGGATCATTCTCCGGGATCTGCTGGAGAAGTACGAGGGAGAGGCGCTGAAGGAGGCCATTCGGGAGAACATCGCCCTGCTGGTCCCCAAGTTCATTATCCCCGACGACATCTTCGCCTCCGTCAACTACCTGAACACCCTGGCCCACGGCATCGGCACCGTGGACGACATCGACCATCTGGGCAACCGGCGTCTCCGGTCCGTGGGCGAGCTTTTGCAGAACCAGTTCCGGGTGGGCTTCTCCCGCATGGAGCGGGTCATCCGCGAGCGCATGACCCTCCAGGACACCGACGTGATCACCCCCCAGAGCCTCATCAACATCCGGCCTGTGACGGCGGCCATCAAGGAGTTCTTCGGCTCCTCGCCGCTCTCCCAGTTCATGGATCAGAATAACCCCCTGGCTGAGCTTACCCACAAGCGCCGCCTCTCCGCCCTGGGCCCCGGCGGCCTTTCCCGGGAGCGCGCCTCCTTCGACGTCCGCGACGTCCATTACAGCCACTACGGCCGTATGTGTCCCGTGGAGACCCCCGAAGGCCCCAACATCGGCCTGATCTCCTACCTCGCCTCCTACGCCAAGGTCAACGAGTACGGCTTTTTGGTGTCCCCCTATCAGAAGGTGGACAAGGCCACGGGCCGCGTCACGGAGCAGGTGGACTACCTGACCGCCGACGCCGAGGATCAGTTCTATGTGGCCCAGGCCAGCGAACCCCGGGACGAGGAGGGAAGGCTCCTGAACCAGCGTATCGTCTGCCGCCACAGGGACGAGATCATCGACGTGGATCGCAAGCGCGTGGACTACGTGGACATCTCCCCCCGGCAGATGGTGTCCATCGCCACGGCCATGATCCCCTTCCTGGAGAACGACGACGCCAACCGCGCCCTGATGGGCGCCAACATGCAGCGCCAGGCGGTGCCTCTGATGGTGACCCAGGCCCCCATCGTGGCCACCGGCATCGAGCATAAGTGCGCCATCGACTCCGCCGTTTCCATTCTGGCCGAGGGCGACGGCACCGTGACCTATGTGGACGCGGACACCGTCACCGTCCGGTATGACGACGGCCATATCAAAGATTATCACCTCATCAAGTTCTCCCGCTCCAACCAGGGCACCTGCGTCAACCAGCGGCCCGTGGTGGACATCGGCGAGCGTGTGACCGCCCAGGACGTCCTGGCCGACGGCCCCGCCACCTCCCACGGCGAGCTGGCATTGGGCAAGAATATCCTGGTGGGCTTCATGACCTGGGAGGGCTACAACTACGAGGACGCTATCCTCCTGAACGAGCGCCTGGCCATGGAGGACGTGTTCACCTCCATTCACATCGAGGAGCATGAGGTGGACGCCCGCGACACCAAGCTGGGCCCCGAGGAGATCACCCGGGATATCCCCGGCGTCAGCGACGACTCCCTGAAATATCTGGACGAGCGCGGCATCATCTGCGTCGGCGCGGAGGTACACGCCGGCGATATCCTGGTGGGCAAGGTCACGCCCAAGGGCGAGACGGATCTCACCGCCGAGGAGCGCCTGCTGCGGGCCATCTTCGGCGAGAAGGCCCGGGAGGTGCGCGACACCTCCCTGAAGGTACCCCACGGCGAGAGCGGCATCGTCGTCGATGTAAAGGTCTTTACCCGCGAGGCCGGGGACGAGCTGAACCCCTCCGTCAACCAGGTGGTGCGCGTCTACATCGCCCAGAAGCGCAAGATCAGCGTGGGCGACAAGATGGCCGGCCGCCACGGCAACAAGGGCGTCGTCTCCCGCATCCTCCCCAAGGAGGATATGCCCTACATGCCCGACGGCACGCCGCTGGACATCGTCCTGAACCCCCTGGGCGTGCCCTCCCGTATGAACATCGGCCAGGTGCTGGAGGTCCATCTGGGCTACGCCGCCCAGGCCCTGGGCTGGAAGGTGGCCACCCCCATCTTCAACGGCGCCAACGAGACGGAGATCCGCGACCTTCTGGGTCAGGCGGGCCTGCGCACCGACGGCAAGAGCGTCCTCTACGACGGACGCACCGGCGAACCCTTCGACAACCCCGTCACCGTGGGCTATGTCTACTTCTTAAAGCTCCACCACCTGGTGGACGACAAGATCCACGCCCGCTCCACCGGCCCCTACTCCCTGGTCACCCAGCAGCCTCTGGGCGGCAAGGCCCAGTTCGGCGGCCAGCGCTTCGGCGAGATGGAGGTCTGGGCCCTGGAGGCCTACGGCGCGGCCTACACCCTGCAGGAGATCCTCACCGTCAAGTCCGACGACGTGACGGGCCGTGTCCGCACCTACGAGGCCATCGTCAAGGGCCACAATATCCCCCAGCCCGGCGTGCCTGAGTCCTTCAAGGTTCTCATCAAGGAGCTGCAGTCCCTGTGCCTGGACGTGAACGTTCTGGACGGCCAGGGCAATGTCATCGAGCTTCGGGACGACGAGGAGGACGAGTACGCCCACGGCTTCCGCGACGTGGAGAACGAGCGCGGCTACGCCGACGACCGGGAGTTTGAGGACGCCGGCTTTGGCATCGAGGAGCCGGATATCCCGGAGGGCGACGAGGACGAGGACTTCGACCTGCTGGGCGACTACGACGACGAGGGCGAAGATTCTGAAGCTTTTGACGAGGAGGACGATGAAGTATGAGTTATGCCCCTTTTGACTCCATTCAAATAGGGATCGCGTCTCCCGAGAAGATCCGCGAGTGGTCCTACGGCGAGGTGAAAAAGCCGGAGACCATCAACTACCGCACCTTGAAGCCCGAGCGCGACGGTCTTTTCTGCGAGCGCATCTTCGGGCCCACCAAGGACTGGGAGTGCCACTGCGGAAAATATAAGAAGATCCGTTACAAGGGCAAGATCTGCGACCGCTGCGGCGTGGAGGTCACCCGCGCCAAGGTGAGAAGGGAGCGCATGGGCCACATCGAGCTGGCCGCCCCCGTGAGCCACATCTGGTACTTCAAGGGGATCCCCTCCCGCATGGGCCTGATTTTGGATCTGACCCCCCGCGTCCTGGAGCGCGTCCTCTATTTCGCGGCCTACATCGTCACCGATCCCGGCGACACGCCGCTGCAAAAGAACCAGCTTCTCACCGAGGCCGAGTACCGGGATATGCGCGAGAAGTACGAAAATGACTTCAAGGCCGGCATGGGCGCGGAGGCCATCAAGGAGCTTCTCTCCGAGATCGACTGCGCCGAGCTGTCCGCCCAGCTCCGGGAGGAGCTGAGAACCGCCTCCGGCCAGAAGAAGAACAAGATCGTAAAGCGGCTTGAGGTGGTAGAGTCCTTCCTCAAGTCCGGCAACCGCCCGGAGTGGATGATCATCGACGCCCTGCCGGTGATCCCCCCGGATATCCGCCCCATGGTCCAGCTGGACGGCGGGCGCTTCGCCACCTCCGACTTAAACGACCTGTACCGGCGCGTCATCAACCGCAACAACCGCTTAAAGCGCCTGATCGAGCTGAAGGCCCCGGATATCATCGTCCGCAATGAGAAGCGTATGCTCCAGGAGGCGGTGGACGCCCTGATGGACAACGGCCGCCGCGGCCGTGCCGTCACCGGCGCCAACTCCCGGCCCTTGAAGTCCCTCTCCGATATGCTCAAGGGCAAGCAGGGCCGCTTCCGCCAGAACCTGCTGGGCAAGCGCGTGGACTACTCCGGCCGCAGCGTTATCGTGGTAGGCCCGGATCTGAAGCTCTACCAGTGCGGCGTCCCCAAGGAGATGGCCATTGAGCTGTTCCGGCCCTTCGTCATGAAGAAGCTGGTGGAGGACGGCGTCGCCAACAACATCAAGTCCGCCAAGAAGATGGTGGACCGGGGCCGCACCGAGGTGTGGGACGCCCTGGAGGTAGTCATCAAGGAACACCCCGTCCTGCTCAACCGCGCCCCCACCCTTCACCGTCTGGGTATCCAGGCCTTTGAGCCGGTGCTGGTGGAGGGCCGCGCCCTGAAGCTGCACCCGCTGGTCTGCACCGCCTTCAACGCCGACTTCGACGGCGACCAGATGGCCATTCACGTCCCTCTGTCCAGCGAGGCCCAGGCCGAGGCCCGGATCCTGATGCTCTCCGCCCACAACCTGCTGCACCCCCGTGACGGCAAGCCCGTGACGGTCCCCACCCAGGACATGGTGCTGGGCTCCTATTACCTGACCTTTATCCGGGACGAGAAGGGCGCCGGCAAGGCCTTCGTCTCCCCCGACGAGGCCATCATGGCCTATCAGGCCGGAGACGTGGGTATGCACGCCCCCATTCGCGTCCGCATGACCCGCGTCATCAACGGCGTCACCAAGTCCGCCCTTATCGACACCACCGTGGGCCGCATCATCTTCAACAACCCCATTCCCCAGGATCTGGGCTTCGTGGATCGCACGGATCCCGCCCACGAGCTGGATCTGGAGGTCAGCTTCAAGGTGGGCAAGAAGCAGCTGGAGAAGATCATCGACCGCTGCATCGAGAAGCACGGCTTTGAGATCAGCGTGGAGATGCTGGACGCCGTCAAGGCCCAGGGCTACAAATACTCCACCCAGGGCGCCATCACCATCTCCATCGCGGACATGACGGTGCCGGAGGCCAAGAAGGAGCTGATCCGCGCCTCCGAGCAGAAGGTGGTGGAGATCGAGGGCCTATATAACCAGGGCTTCATCACCGACGACGAGCGTTACCGCCTGGTGGTGCATGAGTGGGAGGAGACCACCAAGAAGGTGGCCGACGCCCTCCAGAACAACCTGGACGAGTTCAACCCCATCTTCATGATGGCCGACTCCGGCGCCCGCGGCTCCATGGCCCAGATCCGTCAGCTGGCCGGTATGCGCGGCCTCATCGCCAACACCGCCGGTAAGACCATCGAGATCCCCATCAAGGCCAACTACCGCGAGGGCCTGACCGTTCTGGAGTACTTCATCTCCAGCCGCGGCGCCCGGAAGGGCATGGCCGACACGGCCCTGCGTACCGCCGACTCCGGCTACCTGACCCGCCGCATGGTGGACGTCAGCCAGGACGTGATCATTCGTGAGCATGACTGCGGCACCCACGAGGGCATCATGGTCTCCGAAAAAACCGAAAAGGGCCAGGTGGTCCAGAAGTTCGAGGACTCCATTCACGGCCGCTACCCGGCGGAGGACATTGTGGATCCCGCCACCGGCGAGGTGCTGTTCACCCGCGACCATCTGTTGATGCGCTCCGACGCCGCCACCCTGGAGGCCCACGGCATCCACCAGATCAAGGTCCGCTCCGTCCTGACCTGCGAGGCCCGCAGCGGCGTCTGCGCCCACTGCTACGGCCTGAACCTGGCCACCGGCGAGACGGTGAACGAGGGCGAGACGGTGGGCGTCATCGCCGCCCAGTCCATCGGCGAACCCGGCACCCAGCTGACCATGCGTACCTTCCACACCGGCGGCGTGGCCGGCGGCGAGACGGGCGTCGAGATCACCCAGGGCCTTCCCCGTGTGGAGGAGCTGTTCGAGGCCCGCAAGCCCAAGAAGATGGCCACCCTCTCCGAGATCGACGGCGTCGTTGCCCTGGAGGAGACCCACAAGGGCGCGCTGATGCAGATCACCGTCACCAACCCCGAGGACGGCGATATGCGCGTCTACTCCGTGGCCCACAACTCCGGCATCCGCGTCAAGGACGGCGACACCGTCAAGCACGGCGATATGCTCACCTCCGGCGCCCTGAACCCCCACGACATCATGGCGATCCTGGGTACCGAGGCCACCCAGAAATATATCATCGACGAGGTACAAAAGGTCTACCGCCAGCAGGGCGTGGACGTGTCCGATAAGCACATCGAGATCATCGTCCGCCAGATGCTGCGGAAGGTGCGCGTGGAGGATCCCGGCGACACCGACCTGCTGTCCGGCTCCACCGTGGATATCCTGGAGGTCCGCGCCGCCGTGGAGAAGCTCAAGGCCCGGGAGGCCGCCGGCGAGGAGGTCGTCTATCCCACCTGGGAGCAGCTCCTGATGGGCATCACCAAGGCGTCCCTGGCCACCGACAGCTGGATGTCCGCCGCCTCCTTCCAGGAGACCACCCGCGTACTCACCGAGGCCGCCTCCAAGGGCAAGGTGGATAAGCTCATCGGCCTGAAGGAAAACGTCATCATCGGCAAGCTGATCCCCGCCGGCGCGGGCCTGCAGCTCTACCGTGACGCCGCCGCCCCGGTGGGCGTCCCCGAATCCGCCACCGCCACCAGCGAGACCCCGGCGGAGACCCAGCCCGAGGAGCCGGAGCTTGACCTGTCCGGTCTCCTGAAGGCCAACAACGCCATCTAACCGCAAAAAGCAAAATAAAGAAGAAGCCCGGAAAGATCCTCTTTCCGGGCTTCTTTAAGGTTGCGGCTCCGCCGCGTATTTGAATTGCGGGCGGGTTTTGAACCCGCCCCTACGGCTTTTTAGGAAGATTTATGCGTTTTTTCGCAAAATCTTTCATCAGGGCTTGTAGGGGCCGCCTGCGTCGTCGCGGAACCGGCTTCACCTCGCGTCCCCGCAGAGCGGGAACGCTCAGGCGCACGGTTCGCTCCTCCTTTCCCCATCGGGCAACGGCCCGATGGGGCCCCCAATGCGGCCCGCCGAATTTCTAGGAATTTAATTTAAACGCCGTACGGGCCGCCGCCCACGGCGGCCCACGTCATACGCAATAATTTCCCCATATCTTTTCGCTTCCCTCAACGTAAAAATTATCCGTACGGGCCGGACGCGTCGTCGCGCGAGCCGCTTTACCTCGGGCTGCAAGTATTCGCCCTCAGGCGCAGGCTCGGCTCCTCCTTTCCCCATCGGGCAACGGCCCGATGGGGCCCCCATTCGGCCCGCCAAACGAATTTCGATTCCGCCTCCCCCAAAAAGGTTGCGGCTCCGCCGCGTATTTTAATTTCGGGCGGGTTTAAGAACCCGCCCCTACGGCTTTAAGGAAGATTTATGCGTTATTTTCGCAAAATCTTTCATCAGGGCTTGTAGGGGCCGCCTCTCTTGGCGGCCCGTGGCACCACCGAATTTCGCAACGACTCATTCTTACGCTTTCGTAGGGGTCGCCCTCCCGGGCGACCCGTCCACCGTTGATTGACCGCCCGGATTTTGACCGGGACGGGCCGCCGGGGACGGCGGCCCCTACGGGCGCGTTGTACGGAAAAATGTGAAATTTGGAGGCCGATGCGTAAGACGGCGGGCCGCCTAAAGAGGCGGCCCCTACAAGGGCATACGATAAATTCACAGAAATTCGTACGGGCCGCCGCCCACGGCGGCCCCTTCCAAAAAAATTTTCTTAAAATACAAAATAACTATTGACTTTAATAATATTCAAGTCTATAATCAATATTGTTAAAGGAGGCGATCAAAATGGAGCTACTGCCCGGTTGGATGTCGGAGCTGGACGAGGGGGACATGACGTTTATCAAGCGGTTCCTGCTGGCCTCCGGCTCCCTGAAGGAGATGGCCCGAGAGTACGGCGTCACCTACCCCACCGTCCGCTTGCGGCTGGACAGGCTCATTCAGAAGATCCAAATGGCGGATAACGCCGAGAGCGAACCCTACGTGGCCCTCATCAAGCGCCTGGCGCTGGACGACCGGCTGGACTTCGACACCGCCAAGCTCCTGATAAACGAGTACAAAAAAGGAAAAGGAGGAAACTGATATGGAATCCACCACAAATGAGCTGATCAGGAGCCTGATCGCTCTGCTCTTTTTCA
>CANPWM010000082.1 GCA_947584295.1 uncultured Oscillospiraceae bacterium
ATAAAAGATCAGTTCATTCTATTGTTAAAAAGTAGGAGTTTTAACCACTTATTCCAAGATAAGTTGACAGTTTTCCACATGGGAAGCTGTCAACTTTTTATATATACATATTTGCCGTGGTTGAGTGCCTCGGCTTTTATTCTTTTATGAAAGGATTTGACAAAAATGCGCACAGTTGTTAGAATACCAACACAGATTGATAACGACCAAGCTGATAATGCACTTCGTGTCGCCGCATATTGTCGAGTGAGTTCTGACCATGAGGAGCAGAAAACAGGTTTGGCGGCGCAAATCTCATATTATTCACAGAAGATAGCAAATACTCCCGGATGGGTCAACGCCGGGATTTTTGCCGAGAGAGGGAGTGGATTGAGTCTTTTGCAGAGGCGAGAGTTTATGAGGATGATGGAACTTGCACGCAATGGTGAGATCGATTTGATCCTCACCAAATCCATAAGCCGATTTGGGCGGAATACTGTTGATATGCTCCAGGCCTCGCTGGATTTGTGCGGATGCGGAGTTGACGTTTTCTTTGAGAAAGAGAACATCTGGCTTCACGACCGTCAGATGCAGATATTGTTGACTGCGTATATGTCCTACGCGCAGGCTGAGAGTGAGAGCATGAGCCAGAACATCAGGTGGGGCATCAGTAAAGGTTTTCAAAGCGGAAAATCCGGCTATGCGGATTTTACCTGTTTCGGTTACAGGCGAGACAGCGATGGCAACTTGGAAATTTATGAGCCAGAGGCAGATATAGTTCGGAAAATCTTTGCACTTCGGAGTTCAGGCAGGAGCTTGAATGAGATATCTAATTGGCTGTATGACGAGCACATCCCCTCTCCTACCGGCAGAGAGCGGTGGAGCCGGGAGTCGATCAGCAAGATTTTGAAAAACGAGAAATACACAGGTGATGTGATTTTACAGAAGACATTTGTGAGCGATGCCTTTTCTGGCAAGCAGAGCAGGAACGCGGGACAGATGAACAGGTACATGATCCATGAGCATCATCCGGCAATCGTGAGTAAGGAGGTGTTTGATATGGTGAAATAAGAGAGAATAAAAAGGTAAATTAATATAGAAAATTCGTGTATTTTGAGATAAGTCCAATACTACCGAAGATAGCGGTTAACGGCTGACTCGAAAGGTTTTGCGTTCAATGGAGAAGCAAGAGGGATATACCGAAATATATCCGTATTAGGGCAATAAAAGGCGGAAATGGAATATTGCGGACACCTCATTAATTTTTAATTTGAACTTTCAAAAAATTTTTGTAACAGAAGTTTAATTTTAGAACATAATGTATATAGGCGGACTTGTGATAATAATAACATCGCCGGGGGAGGAATATGAATGACCAGAATAATTTGGAAACCCTGTGGGAATAGAGATGGACCATCTAAGTGGATGTGCAATGTTTGAAAATCACTATAAAAACTTCTTAGATTTACACTACAAGTGCAACAGCAAAAAAAGCGTGACACATGGCGGGAAACCCCTTAGAATGGTGTTTGCGGACAACAAGGAAAGGGGCGAGTGCCATGCGTCACTACAAACATCTTACCATAGAAGAGCGGGAAAAGCTATACCTGATGAAGAATTTAGGACAAAGCATCCGCAAGATCGCCCAGGAGCTCGGCCGGTCACCGTCCACGATCAGCCGTGAGCTGAAACGCGGGCGTTGCTATCGGCACCCGTATATGCCCTCAACCGCTCAAATACGCTATGAGAAGCGGCGAAAGAACTGCGGTCGGAAGCACAAGCTGTCCGTCCTTGAGTACCGCGAGACGGTACGCACGCTCATAGAGAAACAGCACTGGTCGCCCGAACAGATAGCGAACAGGTTGAAGCTTGAGAATAACCCGCTGCAAATCAGCTATGCCTCCATCTACAGAGCCATCAACGCCGGACTGTTCAACGGGCCGTTGAACAAGGAGGGCCATCTCAGGAAAGCCGCAAGATTCTCCAAGCATCTGCGGCACAAGGGAAAAAGGCGCAAGGCGGGCGGGAAAGGGAAACAGAGCCAGATACCCATCACCCACCGTATCGAGGAGAGGCCGCGGGAAGCCCAGGACAGATTGGTGATCGGGCACTTTGAGGGGGATACGGTCATAGGCAAGCAAGGGTCGGCGTGTTTAGTCACGTTAGTGGACCGAAAGACACGCTTCTCCGTCGGAGGGAAGACGGCAACGAAGGAAGCGGAAGCCGTAAAAGAAAGAATGGTAGAAGCTCTGAGCCAGCTGCCTCAGGACAAGGTGAAGAGCGTGACGCCGGACAGGGGGAGGGAGTTTGCTAGGCATGGGGAAGTAACAAAGGCGCTGCCGCAGGTGGAGTTTTACTTTCCGGCTCCCCACTCGCCGTGGGAGAGAGGGACGAACGAGAACACCAATTTGAGAGATGGGAACTTGTAGACAATGTGGCAGAAAGCATTAAGGGGTTACAGATTCCGTCCTAGGAATGTAAGAAGAGCCTGTCAAATTCCTCAAAATTCAGAAATCAACTTTTCAATATGATTATTGATTGATATGGCCAGATATGTTATAATAATATGTAAAAGTTGTTTCAGGAGGCAAGAATCTTGATGGCAGGCGATATTCATAAAGAAAGATTAGTTCTTTGGCGTATTTTTAAAACGTGCATGGAGAACTTGACTACGCAAAATATTCCTGAACTAATTTATGAACTTTTTAGGTATACATATGCTCCAAGCAAATCCAAATACGAAAACACATTTTACAAATGGCATCCAGAGGCAAGAGGAATTGCGGAGATAATTAGAAATGATTTTCAAACCGAAATTATTTCCTATGGGAAAAAGGTACTTGGATGGGACAAAAAGGAACGGCGTTTGCATATTTGTATACTCAATAATATTATCAATGGACATCTTGCAGAGTATTTTGAGATGTTACTTCCAGATTTAAATTCAGATTTAATCTCTACGTTAAGTGGAGAAAAATATGAGGGAAAAGATTTAACGGGCAAATCAATTGTAATTTTGACTGATAGTTCTGCTTTAAAACAACCGCTTACTCTGATTTCGCTTGATGGAGATGCATGTATTCGCTTTACTTATCCCAATGTGCATGCGGTTAGAAAGCAGCTTGAAATGTGTACTGATGAAGGTGTTCTTGCCATAGTTAAAGATGGCGATATGTATAAAACAAAAGGTATAGTATCTAAACAAGCCGTAAGTCAGTTTCCGTCTATACAATTTACAAAAAATATTGGATGGGAACTGTATATGCCAAGTAAGAAGAATAATATTGTAGGGAAAAGTACTTATAGTAAAAGTAAAACAACTGTCTGTGTTTTTAAATGCCATAATGGAAAGTTTGTGCTGCCGGTCTTACAGCTTGAACATGAATTTACTAAGGTTGCTTTTAGAGTTTTTCGTGACCAGGATATTGCTAAAAAAATTAGCAAAATTATTTGTTGTGCAACGATGAGTCGAAAGGGTAGGGTCCTTATTTTTGGTTCAACTCAGTTTATTCAAAAAGAAACATTGAGACTTGCGGTTTTTAAGAGGCGAGGTGCCAAATTAGAAACTCCAATTGACTTATTATCCCATGAAGGAGACAAGTTGCTCTCCATGTTAGCAAATATTGACGGAGCACTATTAATTGATGAAAATGGATATTGTTACGCTACAGGGGTTATACTTGATTCGGTAGCGGTTAAAGGTGCGTTCTCCCGTGGAGCAAGATACAATTGCACAAAGTCATATATCGAGTCGTCTAAGCGTGGTAGCATGGTTTTAGGCATTGTCGTCTCTGACGATGGTATGGTTGATTATTTTTCGCGTTAGCAATCAACCCTTTATCCCCCTCAGATTTCCAGTAGCCACAACGATAATGCAGAATAGATTGTGCTCCTCTACCGCATTAATGTAGGGGAGTGGAAGATGTCACTACCATCATCCAAATCTTCTGGCCGGCATGGGTGCCAATCAGGACAAACAGCGCCACACAACAATTCTGATATTTCGTGGAACACGGCCTCGATGCTTTCGCGTTATGACTGTGAATAAACAGTTCAGACCATTGGCCATGTTGTGATTATAGCTTCCGTGGCTTTGCAACACGTTTTTCTCACAATCAAGAGCCTCTGTGTGCTTGCCGTAGCGCCACAGAGAATCAAGGATTTGTGTTCATCTTCACGGTGAGGTTCCGGAGCTTTCGCATTTTTTGCGTGCGTGCTTGCTTGGCCTGACGCTTATTATGTTATTTGTGATTTGAAGTAATGTGAATCCTTGTTTGCCACAACGCAAATACAAAGCTGTTCATCGAACGAACTGCGTTTGAACCTCCTTCGTCATAAAGCCGAGGTTTCATGTGCTATGCGGGGATTCCCTTTTGAGACTCCGGGACATAACTCTAGTCTGCTTCGATGATGGCACTAAGCATCATCCCTTTATCCACAAGCTTCTTCATGTAGGTAGTAACTTGTGGCGCATAGCGAATTAAGCTTGCTGTGATATACCTAATCTTTTTGGCTGCACTGTCCAAAGAAGCCAGCGACAACGCGTCCTCCATAACTGTGATTTAGGTATCAGTGGGAAAATGGAAAGTGTAAGTTACCTTCATCGTGTTGTGAACGAACTTTTCACGCATGATTTGAGCTAATAGCACTGCTTTCGTTGTGTCAAAAGAACCCCAGGCTTTTGCCGGGGAGCAAAAATTGCTTTAGCCAAAAGCATCGAGCGAAGCGAGCCGCTAAAAAGGTAGGCTACGAATACTGACACGTTGTAAATAAGCAGATAAACCCGTTTACGGGTCGTAGGGCAAGTAATGCAAGTGACAGATCATTATTCACAACATTTATTCTTTGATGAACAAATGTGCCACTTTCCAAATGTCGGGGAAAGATTGGTTCGCGTTTTATTATAACTTTGCATTTCGCAAAGCATCAAATAGTTAAAAGCAATTCACATTTCGGAAATTACAGTTTTTAGCTTGACAATAGATTGTAAAAATGATAAAATACTTGGACTACGTAGGGAAGGGGGCAATGCACATGGATGTGCGAAAAGAATAGCAACACCAATAGATGAAGCTTGGAAGTAATGGGAATAATCGCCACCGCATTAAAGAATCTCATATTGCTGTGGCAACGTCATGTATGGAGAAAATGAATAAGTCATATAATGCAACACAGTATAGTAAGGCTAGTGGAATCCAATTAGTAAGGGCAAATTCAGCGGTTAATAAAGTCCATATCAACCCCAAGGGAACCAGTTTTGCCGGAAAATGTACCATCGGAGACAAAGAATATAAAGCGAAAATGAAAAAGGTCATAGATAAATATGATCGTCTCTCTTGGTGAACAGCAAGAATAACAGCACATAAAGATTCGTCATTCGTGGCGTGTTGTGGCGTGGGGAAATTCATCTTTGAACGTCCCCTAGCTTTGCTGTGCTTTTTGTGTTAAAAAGGAGGTTACTATGAATGAGATTAACCAAGATAAGATATCAGATGAGTTTGAAATTCGGACGTTGACATTAAAAAATTGGGATGTACCCCAAACATTTGCGCTTTCAGAAATAGGAACAGATAAAATATTGGAGTATGGCCAATTCGTTTCGTTTCAAAGTCATCATTTCATTGACGTTAAACTTTGCAATGATATTAAGTCAGTTTATAAAACAATTCAAGAATACAGGGAAGGACAACATACCGCAAACAGACCGGGTATCCATCTTGTTCAGACAATGACACTTGTAGGAAAGAAAAGTGATTTTTGGAACGGAGACTTTGGATTAGTATACTTTACATTTATTCAACTTGCAGATTTCTCTGGGTGGAGCTACAAAGGAATATCAGAGAAAATCGAGCAAGTAATAAAAGATGTTGGGGTTAAGGGCTCGTGGGCTGTATATTGTTCTTATGATTTCTGCGATTTGGTATTATTTGCGAAAAATATCAGCATAAAACAATACAATGAAATTCTATGGAAAATAGCGCTTGAACGGGACAGCGAGTTGCAACTGGTTAAAGACACTTTCACTGTTTATGGTTTTGACAGTAAACGACTTATAGATGCCTTTAGCTCAATAGATAGTAATAATACTGGTTGGCTTGATAATATGGCCTTTTCCATTAATTTAAGCGTGTATTCCGCTGAAGCGTGGCAATCTTTTGAGAAAGAATTAGACTCAAGAGATATTATTAAAGAGAAATATCGACTGTCTGGAAGATATGATGTAAAAGTAGTTACGAAAGAACTTTCCGGGAATCAGATTATCTGGCTATTTAACGCGGTGGATAAAGCGTTTTCTGCAAAAGGAAAAGAATGCTCGGAGAGTTTCGGTGGTTATGAGATTGTTCCTTTATCAAGTATAGACAGCAGAACAATAAGTGGAAATCCGTTTCCATGCCAGCATGTTCAATTGGCCGATAAAATAATTCGGCTACTTGACATGCTGTGTGAGCAAAAATATAGCATCGAAGAGATAACGTCTTACATTTTGGAAACCTCACGATCATTAAAAGAATTGACTCGTAACGGCTTTTCTCTGGAATTTGTAATGACAGTGTTTCCCTCCTTTATTGCGGCTCTCAAGAATTTTCAGGTCTCTATACCGAATAAAGTAGAAAAAGAAAAGGTTGAAGTAGCAGTACAGAATTATTTTAATGCATTGAATACACTTGCACTGTGCACAATGCATGGGGAACGAAGATTTATTCAAGCGCCGGCATTTAATGCAACATATTTTGACATACCGCCTAAATTACTTGCATTATATAGTGCATTAGCATCAAAGATATCATCTTCTCTGAATCAACTTTATGTAGATAAAGGAAAACAGTATAAAGACAGATATAAATTCCTGATAACGCCAGATTACCGCCCTGGAATTAATGTTGCCCCAATTGATATAAAAGGCTCAAAAGAATGGCTGGCAATCATCCACCTTAAGGAAGACTACTTTTATGATCCTGACCGTGCGGTCTATCTTTTATCACATGAAATCGCGCATTATGTTGGAAAGAGATACCGGAAGATGCGTGCAGAATCTATTTTCTTCATTATCGGAATCCACTATTTAATCTACTCTCCGTTTGGAACCCTTGTAATCGACAACTCAAAAAGTAACATTATTAATTACCTTGATTCTACTGTAAGACGCTCGACTTTATTGGGCGTTCTTGCAGAATCGATTTGCGATTTGCTAAAGAAACGGTATTGTGAATATTGCATATCGGAGAAGGCGCTAAAGCAAGTAGATTACCAAATGGAAAATCTGTCAGCTTTTTTGCGTGAAACCAAATATGGATTGCTATTATTTGAAAATCAATACGACAAAGAACATCTAGCAGACGTAATAAAGCAACGGCTACTCCGCTCTTTTTCCCAGGAGGAAAGAGAGATTGAGTATGCTGTTAATAAGATTCAGAGTCGATTAGGTGCGTGCTATTTGACTGACGCAGAATATCATTTAACCTCTGAGGAGGGGAAAAAAGAAATAATTTGTGGAGTCCTATCAGAGTATGTTTTGAATCAACTTAACAAAATACTCAGGTATTATTCGGCAGAAGACCTGGTAACGATTACCATGTTTTCTGAATTTGTTCCATATCTGTATAGGGAATCTTACGCGGATATACGTATGCTTGAGCTAGTCGGATGTTGTGCTGACTTCAAGATTTATAATAAAATATTGAGTTGTGATGGACCTATATTGCCCGAGAAAGATAGAAGTTTGGAATACGATATAAGGCATGACGCAGTTACTTCTGTGATGTTTCCCCAGGAAAAAATTTCAGATGAAACTAAAAAAGATGAACATGATTTAATTTTTGCTGAAAAATATATATTGAGGAAAGAGATTGAAAAATATCTGCGAGAGTGCCATAGTTCGCCAGCTTATTCTTCCGAAATAGAGAAGGCCGTAAAGATTTATCATAAGGGCGATGCAATTACACAATATAATTTTGTCTTAGAGACATTGGCTGAATACAAAAAAGCGCTTTTTGAATATTGCGAAACCGAACTGGAAAAGAAGCCCCAAAAAGCTGTTGTGCGACATAAAACGAGAGCAAAGATTTGAATGCAGAATGGGCCCCCGTTTTCGAACGTTTTTCTCGAAAACGGGGTTGCGCCTTTTTGAAAACCGTTGCAAGAACAGGAAAATCAAAAATACGGCATCAATTAGGTAACTTCCAAAACTTCCCCTTTTTTGCATACTTAGTTTTTGTGATAAGCATGGTTTTTAGACGTAACCGTCAACCCACCCCGCATCTTCCCTTCACTCAAGCACTGTGAAACAATGTACAGGGGACCAGCGGCTCTACGAGACTCCCTGGCTGAGCCAGGGAGTCTCGTAGACACTTAGGGGGTCTCAGAGATTCCCTGAGGATCACAGAGAACGGAGGCAGG
>CANPWM010000083.1 GCA_947584295.1 uncultured Oscillospiraceae bacterium
CTAAATTATCGTTTTGCAGAGGAGATCTATATATGGAACGAAGGCCGTTTTCTGAGGTATTAATGAGTACAGGGGTTAATATTGAAAAGGAATATGACAGACTGTACTGGATGTTCTATAACCAGGCAAATGGACCAAGTGTGGCACAGTACATTGAGTCCAACTTTGATAGGTTTCCATATAGGGGGACAACGCTATCTTTGGCAGACTTTGATGAAACGTATAAGTTTCGGTTTGAGCGATCACCTTCTGATTTTGATATTAACTACTTGATTAATTTTTGCGAGTACTGTTATAACCTGTGCTCGTATTTTGGAATTGATCGATTGGTGCTTCAGATTAATATGATTTTAGAGCTGGTTGGCTATGATAAGATCATACAAAATTCTGGGCTGGTTCATTTTGTGGAGAAGAATCCTGCTGTAATATCTGTGGCAGAAATCGTCTCCCAGGAATTGGCGCCAACTGTATTAGAGTATAACCACCACAGCTTGAAAGGGAATGTTGAAGGAAAGAAAAAGATACTTAGAGCATTGGCTGGTAATATTGAACCGAAAGAAAGACAGCTGTATGCCATAAATCAACCGCTTAAGAATCAACTTTTCTATTTGTTTAACAATTTCAATATACGTCACAATAATAGAGAGCCTGGAAGCAACCATAATAAACTGCTAGATGATATGTCGGATGCAGAGCTCGAAAGCATATATGACGATACTTATCAAATGTGGCTATTAGCCACACTATTGTTGGATAATAGAGAGCGTACAGAGAGAATTAAAATGTATTCTGAAAGACAACGAGGTTAGGAGATCCATTATGGCCGGATACTACACCGAATCGAATTATGAGAATGCGGTCTTACAGCTTCTCAATGAGGAGCTGGGGTATACCTATGTCTACGGCCCGGATGTAGACCGTGACTATCATTCTCCGCTGTATGAGGACATGTTGCTGCCGGCGCTGCAGCGCATCAATCCCGGCATGCCTGTTGACGCATTGAATGAGGCTATATACAAGCTCAAAAACTTTGAATCCGGCACCCTTGTCCAGAAGAATATGGTATTCATGGACTACCTGCAGAGCGGTGTGCCGGTCAAATTCTATAATAAGGGCGAAGAGCGATCCGCTCTTGTTCGGCTGGTGGACTTCCAGAACCCGGCCAATAACGATTTTATAGTTACAAATCAATGGACATTCATTGAAAACTCGGAGAAGCGTCCCGATGTGGTGCTGTTTGTAAATGGCCTGCCTCTGGTGATCGTTGAGCTTAAATCCCCCTCCCGATCCGAGACTGACGTCTCCGAAGCATATCGGCAGCTTCGCAATTACATGTATGAGATCCCGTCTATGTTCATCTATAACGCTGTGTGCGTGATGAGCGACTTGACTACTTCCGAAGCGGGGACGATCACCTCTGGCGAAGACCGTTTTATGAAGTGGAAGACCAAGGACGGCAGTTATGAGAATACGCAGGCTGCCCAGTTTGACACGTTTTTTGAGGGGCTTTTTGAGAAAACTCGGTTCCTTGATATCATTAAGAACTTCATCTGTTTTAATGTAGACGGACAGAATACATTTAAGGTTCTGGCTGGCTATCACCAGTACTTTGCCGTAAAGAAAGCCGTTGCCTCCACGATTCACGCTACGCAGACTGACGGCAAGGGCGGCGTGTTTTGGCATACCCAGGGTAGCGGTAAGTCTCTCTCCATGGTGTTCTACGCCCACTATCTGCAACAGGCGCTGGAGAGCCCGACCATCGTTGTCATCACGGACCGCAATGACCTGGACGACCAGCTTTACGGCCAGTTTGCCCGCTGCAAGGATTTTCTGCGGCAGACACCCCAGCACGCGGAGAGCCGGCAGAATCTGAAAGAGCTGCTGGCGAACCGCCAGGCGAACGGTATCATCTTCACTACGATGCAGAAGTTTGGGGAGAGCAATGAGCCTCTTTCTGAGCGGAGAAATATCATTGTCATGGCTGACGAGGCACATCGGAGCCAGTATGGCCTGACGGAAAAAGTGGTCGTGCGCCAAAATGAGCAGGGCGAAGTTGAGGTACGAACGGTTATTGGCGCAGCTCGCATCATTCGAGATAGTTTGCCGAATGCGACCTACATTGGATTCACGGGGACGCCGATCTCCTCAAAAGATCGCAGCACTCGGGAGGTCTTTGGCGACTACATAGACATATACGATATGACCCAAGCAGTCGAGGACGGTGCCACAAGGCCGGTCTATTACGAAAGCCGTGTTATCCACCTGAAACTGGATGAGAAGACGCTTCATCTGATCGACGCCGAATATGACATCATGGCGCAGAACGCAGATCCCTATGTCATTGAAAAAAGCAAAAGAGAACTGGGGCAAATGGAGGCAATTCTGGGCGCGGAACAGACCATCAACTCTTTGGTGGACGATATTCTGGACCACTATGAGAATTACCGTGCCGATCTGCTGACAGGCAAGGCGATGATCGTTGCCTATTCTCGCCCGATCGCCATGAAGATATATAAGCGCATTCTCCAGCTCCGCCCGGATTGGTCGGAGAAGGTTGGCGTTGTTATGACACAGGGGAACAACGACCCGGAGGAGTGGCGGGAGATCATCGGCAATAAAGCTCACAAGGAAGACTTGGCGCGGAAGTTCAAAGATAATAACTCGCCCATGAAGATAGCCATTGTTGTGGATATGTGGTTGACGGGGTTTGATGTGCCATCGCTCGCAACGATGTACGTCTATAAACCAATGGCTGGGCACAACCTGATGCAGGCAATTGCCCGGGTGAACCGGGTGTTCAAGGATAAAGAGGGCGGCCTTGTCGTGGACTATGTGGGCATTGCCGCGGCCTTGAAGCAGGCAATGAATGACTACACCGCCCGGGATAAAAAGAACTATGGGGATACGGATGTCAGCAAAGCTGCCTATCCGAAGTTCCTGGAGAAGCTGTCAATATGCCGGGATCTGTTCCATGGTTTTGACTACTCTGGGTTTATGACCGGGAGCGACCTTGACAAGGCGAAGACGATCAGCGGGGGCACAAACTTCCTGCTGGGAAAGAGCGTGGCGGAACATAATCTGCCTGAAAATGAGCGGACGCAGAATGTCTATATAAAAGAGGCTCTTCTGCTAAAGCAGGCGCTCTCTTTGTGCGGCAGTCTGGTGGATGAACAAACGCGCTTTGAGGCAGCGTTTTTTGAGGCAGTCAGAACCATGATTGTGCGGCTGACAGCCGGTGGAGATGGCAAAAAATATACGCTTCTTGAGGTCAACGAGCGTATCAATGAGCTGCTGAAGCACAGCATCAAGAGCGAAGGTGTCATCAATCTGTTTTCAGATGTCCAGACGGAGTTCTCCATATTCGACCCGAAGTTCCTCGCAGAAGTTGCGAATATGAAGGAGAAAAACCTGGCCGTCGAACTGCTGAAGAAGCTGATTGCAGAACAAATATCCATATACCGTAGGACGAACCTGGTGAAATCGGAAAAGTTTTCAGAGATCATCCAGAGTGCGATGAATCGGTATTTGAACGGGATGCTCACCAACGAAGAGGTCATCGAAGAACTCCTGAAGCTGGCAAAGGACATTGCTGCCGCGGCGGCAGAGGGAGAGAAACTGGGCCTAACGGCGGAGGAGCTGGCATTTTATGATGCGCTCACCAAACCGCAGGCGATCAAAGATTTTTATGAGCATGACGAACTGATTGCAATCACAAAGGAATTGACGGAATTGCTGCGCAAGAACAGGACCATTGACTGGCAGAAGAAAGAAAGTGCCCGTGCCGGGATGCGGCGACTTGTAAAGCGGCTGCTAAAAAGTCACCATTATCCACCGGAGGGTATGGACGATGCTATTCAGACTGTCATGAGCCAGTGCGAGATGTGGACGGATAATGTGTTGGAAGTTTGATAGAGATCGGAGGAACAGATAATGAAAGAGTATTTATGGATGAAATTCTATATGGAGTTTGCAGATGTCCTGCTTGAGTATAAAAGCAATCGCTCCGAATTGATTGAGAAGGTAAAATCGGTCTATAAGTCTGCCGGTATCAAACTTCCTAAATTAGAAAGCGACAACGAGATCGTAGACATTGACCCTTTCACGGTTTTTGCTCTGTTCAATAAAGGGATCAGCGACGAGAATAGGATCAGAATCCTCAAAGCGGTTGCCTCGGAATTTGCTCTGAAAACAGAAGTCCCACAGACCTTTGAGGGTATTCCGGTCGTGAACAACCTCAGAGCGACGTTCTACTACTTCAAAGGTGAGCGCGGAGAACAGGATATAGACAACCTGTGGGAAGTGTTCGACAATGCCATTCACTATTCAGCTTCGCTGGGGGAGCCGTATAAAAGCAAGCTGCAACAGTCATATGATGTCGTCAGAAAGCAGAAAGGCGTCAACTGGAATATCACAATGGCGCTGTATTGGATAAGACCAAACACGTTCATCAGCCTGGATTCCCGCAGCAGAGAATTCATTACCGATGTTGATAATATGCCACATTACTTTACAGCTATCTTCGGCTCCGTCAATAAAGGTGTTCCCGACGGCGCAAGCTATCTTTTCATGTGCGAGCAGGCCCGCAACGCATTGATGAAAGCGGACTATCCTTATCATAGTTTCCCCGAACTGTCCTATTTTGCCTGGCAAGCGACAAATCAGGATGGCAGAGAAACACCTCCGGCTTCAATTGACGAAAATGTAAAAGAAATCGCATATTGGATCTATTCTCCCGGCGACAATGCTTGTATGTGGGACGAATTTTATAAGCTCAAAATAATGGGCATAGGCTGGGATGAGATCGGCTGTAGCCTAAAAGATTTTTCGTCCAAAGAGGAGATCAAGGAGAAAATGAAAAGCGTCTATGATGCAAGCTACTCATATAAGAACAATGCGCATTGTTTATGGCAGTTTGCTAATGAAATGAAACCGGGAGACATCGTCTTTGCCAAAAAAGGTATGCACAAAATCGTTGGGAAAGGTGTAGTGGTATCGGACTATATCTATGACCCTTCAAGGGAGACATATAAGAATATCAGAAAAGTCGATTGGCAAAACTGCGGGGAGTGGGATCATCCCGGGCAGGCGGTTATGAAGACCCTGACTAATATTTCTCCTTACACGGAGTATGTGCAGAAACTGCTTGCTCTTTTTGCGGAGGATGTGTCGGCCGAAGAGGCCGAACAAAAAGAAATAAAATACCCGCCTTATACGAAGGATGATTTTCTCGACGAGGTATTTATGTCGGAGGAGACTTACAATACGCTGGTCGGCCTTTTGAACGCCAAATATAATGTAATCCTTCAGGGGGCGCCTGGCGTCGGAAAAACCTTTGCCGCGAAGCGCCTTGCCTACTCTATGATGGGGATGAAAGACGTCAGCCGTGTTGCTATGGTCCAGTTCCACCAAAGCTATTCCTATGAGGATTTCATTCAGGGATACAGGCCGGAAGACAATGGATTCAAACTGGAAAACGGCGTCTTCTATAAGTTTTGCAAAGCCGCAGAGGAAGATGATGAGAGACCGTATTTCTTTATTATCGATGAGATCAACCGTGGGAATTTAAGTAAGATCCTTGGAGAATTGATGATGTTGATAGAAAAGGATAAGCGCGGTGAGAAAATCAAGCTGCTGTACTCTAACGAATGGTTTACGGTTCCTGATAATGTCCGCATTATCGGAATGATGAACACGGCAGACAGGAGCCTTGCGCTGATGGATTATGCGCTACGGCGCAGATTTGCGTTCTTTGATTTTGCGCCGGCATTTTCCTCCGACGGTTTCAGGAACTACCTGGCGGATAAGAACAATCCGAAACTGGATAAACTGATAACTGTTGTGGAAAGCCTGAACACGGCTATATCTGCTGAAGAGTCGCTTGGTGACGGGTTCCGCATTGGACACAGTTATTTTTGTACGGACAAAGAAGTGACCGACGAGTGGCTGCGATCCGTGGTAGACTATGAGGTCGTTCCTTTGCTAAAAGAGTATTGGTTTGACGAACCTTCTAAAGTCAGAGACTGGTCTGCAAATCTGCGGGGAGCCATTCAATGATACGTATACAGAACATTTACTATATGCTCTCCTATGCCTTTCAGATTCTTAACGAGCAAGGCTATAAACGGGTCGCTACCGAGGAATTTGAGAACGTGGGTGAGCTGTGTTCTGAAATACTGATAAAAGGCATATCGTCACAGATCAAACGCGGGCTCGGAAAAGAATACATTTCCAGGGAAGAAACGCTGTCGTCCATCAAGGGCAAGATCAACTTGTCTTCATCAATTAAGGAACAGACGACGATAAAGAAACAGCTGGTTTGTAGTTTTGATGAGTTTTCGGTCAATTCCTATATGAACCGGATCATCAGAACTACAATGGAGATGTTATTGCACAGCGACGTAAGCAAGGACAGAAAGGCGCGGATAAGAGGACTTCTTGTATACTTCTCAAATGTCGGGCGACTTGACATTCACAATATCGACTGGAAGATACAATACAACAGAAATAATCAGACATATCAAATGCTGATCGCCATATGTTATCTGATCATCAAGGGGCTGTTGCAGACAACATCTGATGGCAATACAAAGCTAATGGACTTTCTTGACGAGCAACGTATGTTTAGGCTCTATGAAAAGTTTATCTTGGAGTATTACCGAAAGGAACACCCTGAACTTAAAGTAACAGCATCTCAGATACCGTGGGATTTGGACGACGGATACGGTGATATGCTGCCGGTAATGCAGAGTGATATAATGCTTGAGAAGGATGGAAGGACCCTTGTTATCGACGCCAAGTATTATTCCCACACGACGCAGACGCAGTATGATGCACATACGCTCCACTCCGGTAACTTATATCAGATTTATACGTATGTGAAGAATTTAGACAGAAGAAAAACAGGCGCTGTTTCCGGTATGCTTTTGTATGCAAGAACTGACGAAATGATCTTGCCTGACAATGAGTACCGTATGGGAGGAAATCGGATTTCGGTCAGGACTCTGGATTTGGATTGCGATTTTTCAGAGATTCGCTGTCAGTTAGATGAGATAGTTCGTGTATTTGAATGAAACGAAAGCAGAGTAGTATTGCCTCTGGTGGGTATAGGCGATGTCATCAGACCGTCATAAGCCAGTATGGGATGGGGACGGAAATGTGATGATGGCATGAGTTGAAAGCAGAATAGACTTGAACTACAAAAGAACCGCCCTGGCTGATCGAGATCAGCCAGGGCGGTTCTTTATTTATCTTTCAGGCGGTCAAGGAATGCGGCGGTCAGGGCATCGCTCAGTTGCTTGGACGGGACGTGTACCCAGTGCTGGGAGGTATCGAACTTGGGGAAGTAGTGCCGCCAGCGGTCGTACTCCTCCCGGGTGATCTCGCCGGCCTCCAGCTTGGCTGCCTGGCACCGCCACTCCCTCATGGCGGTCAGGAGATCCGCGGGCGTTTTGTTGTCCTGGTCCTTGCCGAAGCGCAGACACACCTCACCGTTCGCCTCCTCCACGGTAAGACCGTAGACATCTTCCAGCGTGAACAGCGTGTGCATCAGGCCGATAAGGCTGTCTATGTCCGGCACGTTCAAAGCCTCCGGCGCCACGTCCAGGCCGTAGGCCAGGGCGGCCATCAACTCCGCCTTCGGTGTACGGGTGCCGGACTCATATTGCGCCACGCGCACATCGGCAGACCGCTCCGGAAAACCGAGCCCCAGGCCCAGCTGTTTTTGGGTGATCCCGCGCTTGACACGGAAGTAATGTATCCTCTCGCCGATAGCCATATATGATCGCTCCTTTTGCATTGTTTGCCCAGATTATAGCAAATATGTTTAGTTCATGTCAAGGTGACATGAACTTTTTTGTTTAACTTTTTCCTGGGTGCAGCCTTGACACAAGCGAAAATGTTTAGTATACTTAACGAAGCTAAACGAAATTGTTTAGCAAATAATTCGGAAGGAGGACATCCAATGAGAGGGAAAACCAGATCGAGACAGCCGATGGGCAGCCGCAGGAAGGTGCGACCTGTGGCACTACGGGGCTACACCGTACGCAGGTGTAACGAGCATAGGGTTTGTGTTGCCACAAACCCGGAGGCCTGCGGCCGGCAGGGGCGCCGCCC
>CANPWM010000084.1 GCA_947584295.1 uncultured Oscillospiraceae bacterium
AAGGACTATTCGCCGACCACAATGTACAACGACTACTCCATCAACAGCGAACTGTTCCATTGGCAGAGCCAGAGCACGACGGCGGAGAACTCGGCCACCGGCCAGCGGTACATCCACCATCGGGAGCAGGAGAGCCGGGTGCTGCTGTTCGTGCGGGAGTTTAAGTCGGACCGGATACTGAACACCGCGGCAGCGTATACCTACCTCGGCACGGCGAGCTATGTCAAGCATGAGGGCTCCCGTCCCATGAACATCACGTGGAAGCTGGACGCCCCAATCCCGGCGAAGTATTTGAAGAAGACCAACAAGCTGATGGTCGGGTAATAGCGCGACGACTATAACGAGAGGCGCACCGGGATTTCTCCCGGTGCGTCTCATGTTCATGTATCAGAGTCCAATTGGTTGAAGTCGTCGGAATCAAAGAACTCGCTCAATGTGATACCAAGGCCATCGCAGATCAACTTGATGGTCAGCAGCTTTGGGTTCTGGCTTTTCCCATACAGAATGTTCTTCACGCTGGATGGCGGAAGGGCTGCCAGAGTCGCCAGTTTGTTGATGGTGATGTTTCTCTCTCCGCAAAGCTGTAAAATGCGGTTGCGTACAGCTTCCTGCGCTGTCATATGGCATCACGCTCCTCGCCTCCATTGTAGGGGAGATTCCTTGACATAGTAGGCTACCCATGCTACTATTGGGCTATACATAGCCTAAGGGGGCAAGGAACAGTGGTTGACTACCAGGAGATGTATTACAAGATGAACCGGGCCATGGAGAAGGCTATCAACATTTTAGTGGAGGCCCAGCGCGAGTGCGAGGAGGAGTACTTGAAGGAGACGGACCCTCCGACTGAAAGTGAAGACGGAGAAGAAGAAAAATGATGACGCTCCCGGCTGATCCAGCCGGGAGCATTGTTATAAGCAGGAGGAAGAGAGCCTTGAGACCGCTTGGTTGCACCACAAAGGGTCGGCAGTTTTTTGATGACCGTTTTTTTGGACAGCTCGATTTTTATACTGGGGCAGAATCTGGCGGAGCGTATGCTGAGCCAGAGAAAACTGATGAAAAGACTAGTGGGTATGAGGACCATTCGTGTTACGGGAAAAGGGATGATTAAGGTCAAACCGGATCATTATATTGAAGTCGCTGACACTGTGACGGTTATTTGGGAGATCCTGTGACGTGAAAAGGTCGACGAGGCCCAGCCCGACGCGCTGTGGGATTGGAGCCATTCCTTGTTTCTGCTCCCTTTTGAGGTATATCACTGAGGGGCTATGTTGTCTACAACTGCCGAACTATGATATTATAGGAGCGTAAGACAGTGGTGGGACGCAAATATGCAACTAAGATAAAATGGTCGGCGCGAGTATTGGAGAATTCGCCGTTATGTGGTATTATTAGGGAATTTGTATCGCGGAGACGACCACGTTGGCTTATAGCATAGTAGGGTGGAGGGAGAAGACATGAAGATTATTGCTGGGCGCAAGAATATGGTGAGTGTACTACTGGTATGTGTGCTTGCTGTGGCGCTTCTCTCATCGTGCGGTTCAGCCGAGGACAAAGATGTTGGAGGCACTTCTACTATTTCAGAGGAAGATGTCCAGGTTGTTGATGTAAGCCTGGACACTGCCACAGAAGTGAACACAGAAGTTCCTTCGGCCAAGGCTCCTACTGTTACCCCCACCCCGGTGCCAACACCGGAAATAACCATGACCCAGGAGCAGCAGAACTCTATCAATATGCTGAACTATCTCACCGTCCTGGTCCAGGAGATACAGGAATCCAAGAATAGCCGGCTATACCTTGAATCTGCCTATTCTGAGCTCATCAACAACACGGAGCCAAGTATCGTGGATGAGTTGACGTTGGACGAGTATGAGAAGATCCTCACGGTCATTGAGAACTACCGCATGACGACTGTGCAGCGTGAGCGCTTGCAATACATATATGAACAGAACAGCGCATCTGCCATCCGCTCCGCGCTGCCGAACCCGCTTGCGGTGCTGGGTGTTGCGCAGTCCGGGAATCCGCTGAAAGCGATCGTCTCTCTGGCTTATGCGGCCGTAGACTCGGTGAACAGCTATAATTCATATACGCAGCAGCTGGATCTGCAATATCTGCAGGATGGTTGGACACTTGATGACAAAGAGGCTGCCAACCTGCATGACAGCAGGACCAGCATGTTCAGCTATATGGTCAGAGTCTCCCGGGACCTGCCTACCGGCATCACCCTGAGCGAAGAAGCTGTCAACGATTTTGTGGAGTGGAAGAACAAGGACAATGTCACCAGCCGGATCCGCTGGCTAGAGTCGAACCAGGCGACCTATCGGTTCTTCGGCGAATATTGGCTCGTTCTGGCTGATAGCTATTTTGAAAACGAAAACTATGAAAAATGCCTCGATGCCATAGCATCTTATGAGGCGTTGGACAACAGTATATTCCGTCGGGATATCCGCTTCGCACAAACACTTCCTTACGCCATCGTCGCGGCCCAAGAGACGATTGACGGCGATGCATATGTTGAGATCGCCGACCACTTTGCCCGGCTAATCGTGGAGAACACGAATAACAGCGACTGGTCGCTCCGCTATTTCGCGGCGCAGACCTATGCTGACCTGTATGCGGTGACTTCTGACCGTGCATATCTTCAAAGTGCGTATGACCTGGCCTATGACAATGTAAATGAGCTCGTCCCTAAGCAGCACGAGCTGAACAGTACCTACCTCGCGGATGTGGTGGAGGCCACGGCGGATAAAGGCGCCGACAAAGAGGAGAAGGAGACCATCAGGGCCTACAACAAGCTCCTGAAGGAGACACGCAAGATCGAGTTGCCGCCGGTATATGAGCCGCTTCGCCTGAATTGTGAGTTGCTGAGCGCGTTGGCCGACCAACTGGATATCAGTCAAACCCAGAGGGAGGATATCGATAAGATCCTGCACCCGAACGGTGAGCGGTTGTTCCTGAATGTGCCGCTGGATGAACAGTCCTATTTTGCTGTAGATTCCTCGTTCAATATGAACGATGTATTGGCAGAGTATGATAGTAGTAAGCTCTCTGATTCGGAGATCACCATTCCGGCTCTGTATGTTCCAAATGGTGCTTCTGTTACGATGACCGTTACCGGCGAGGGTGAGACGCAGACGTATGAGGATTGGTCTCTTGATACTGTGAACAGACACAAATCCGACGATCCGGAGGCCTTCACTGCCACTTTCAGCAGCGGCGATGCCAAGCATGCCTCCTTTGCGGATGGCGATATTATCACGGTGTCTGTTCTGCCGCCGGCGGGGGAGGAGGATGTGCAGGCTGTTCGCATCCAGTTCGAGGTACACAAGGAATCAGGCTTCCTGGGCATCTCCTCCACAGAGCTTGAAAGGATCACCGCATGATGAAGCGGCTTATCTGTTGGGTTCTGGCCCTGACCTCAATGTTGGCTCTGGCTGTCCCCGCTTTTGCACATGGTAAGACCGAACATGATGCCGTCATTGAATGTGTATTGTTTGGGAACAGCGCATATAAAAAGGGTTTAAAGGACCAGGATAAAAAGCAAAAGCTAAACGATTTGGAAAATGCTGTGGCTGTTTGTCTTGACCTCTTTAACGCAGAGAAGGAAAGATCAAAGCCGTTTGATGAGTTGCGTAGTCGTGGCATTCATGGCATACCAAAGAAAGTTGCATCAATTGACTATCCTGCTAATGCAAGGACTCACCGATGGTACACACATAGAGGCTGGAATTTCGTTTATACAGACGATAAAGGTAATTGGGAGGTACGAAAGGATATCCTTCGTCAAACAGTAAATGATGTCTTTGGTTTTAAGCTAATGGCTGGGAAATGGACGTTGTTTGGCATCTCGAAAGACTTTGGCTTTGACGAACAATGTGATGCTTTTGCCGCGTTTTTATATTACCTTCATATTTTGGGGGAGTATGTTCCTGGTAAAGAACCTAAAGATAATGGAAACAAAATAGATAAAAGCGCTACAATAGAAGGTACGATTCCTCTAACAAGACTACATCCCGGTGAGGGTAACGAGGATGTGTTTTGGGAACTAGAGCGCATTCTCCCCATCGTTTGTAACGCCTCGGTCAAAGCTGGCGATTATAGCGGCTTAGAGGTGGACATCAAAATGCTAGAACAGGAAGCCAGAGAACTGGGTGGTATAAACGATGAAAATTTACAGCAGTATCGTGATATTGTCACGAGGCTTTTAGGGCACTTGAAAAGCAAAATACCAGGTATGCTTCAAAAAGAACCTTTTTTCAGTGAAGTGTTTTACCCAGATATGACATAGCACATAAGGATGCTAGGAACTCTTGAATATGAGGAATGCGGAAAAATGAATAACGCTGAGGTTTTTATAGAGAAGTACAAGGAACTGGAGCGGGTGGTAAGAGAGACCTACCACTTGAAACAAGAGGACTCCATTTCGTACTATTTGACTCATCAAGAGAAATACAGGAAGTATAAGGCGGACATTCAGTACTGCCAAGATATACGGAACTGGCTCCAGCACGAGCGAAAGGTGAACTCCGAATTTGCCATTCTTCCCAATGAGGCGATCATTGGTTTTATCGACAGTTTGATTTCTAAAATCGAGGGAAGAAAGAGATGCTCGGATATTGCAATCTGGGAAAAAGACATCTATTGGCGCTCCCTAGATGACAGAGTGAAAGATGCCATGCAGGAGATGCGGAAACGCACATATACCCATGTTCCGATCCTGGATTCAGATCGGCGCGTGATAGGTGTGTTCGATGAGAACTCGGTTTTTGATTGCTTGGCGGATGCGGGCATTGTTGATATTGATGATGCTCTGCGCTTTGAGACCATCCAGAAGTATCTTTCTGTTAGCGGCCGGGAAATGGAAGAGTTCATCTTTATGAAAGCTGCAGAGTATGTTGACGAACTGGAGGACAGAGTTGAACAAGCGTTCCGCAAGGGCAAGCGTGTAGGCATGGCTTTCTTGACTGCTGATGGCAGGCAAACCTCCCCGCTATTTGGAATTGTGACGCCGTGGGACATCATTGCAGCAGATCGAGACTGATTTTTAACCGAAAGCCACCAAAGGATAGAACTTTAAGTGAGAAGTCCTCTGGCTACAGCAATGAGGACGAAGAGAATGCATGAATACGCTCCCGGCATGACGGCCGGGAGCGTAATAGTATCAGCTGCCCAAAAGTATTGTTTGGAATAAACAAGAAGTTGTGATATAGTTGTAATGGTATAATATAAAGCTCAAGTCAACATGGAGGCGTTGATGCTGTATGCCTAACAAACAATGGATAACGCCCGACGGGAAGAGCTACAATCTGTATGCCGATATGCTCTCCCAGCCGCATTTGATGATCGCTGGCAAGACCGGGAGCGGGAAAAGCGTTGTTGTCAATGCGCTGATCTATCACGCGCTGTTCAACGCGCCCCAGGATAGCAAAAAGGGCGCGGAGCTCATCTTAATTGACCCGAAGCGGGTTGAACTTGCCAGATATAAGAATCTCCCACATGTTTTGCGTACAGCCACGGAGCCAAACGAGTTTCCCCAGGCTTTGCAGCTTGCCATGTCGATATGTGACGCCCGTTACCGCGATATGGCCCGGCGCGGCCTACTGGACTATGACGGCGGCGAAGTGTATGTCATCATTGACGAGTTCGCCGACCTGATGACCACCAATAAAAAGACCTGTTCCGCCCTTGTGCAGCGAATCGCGCAAGTTGGCCGGGCCGCACATGTCCACATCATTCTGTATACACAATGTCCTCTCGCAACAATTATTCCAACTGAGATAAAAGTCAACTTTGACAGCGTTCTGGCCCTAAAGACCGCAAATGTGAAAGACAGTAGGTACATCATGGGCGAACCTGGCTGTGAGTCTCTGCCCGACCCGCGCACCGAACACCGCGCCCAGGGCTATTATCGCAGCTCCGGCGACTTTGAATGTTGGGAGCTGCCGATGATACCCGCCGACGATATCGCCGCCCGTATCCAATGGTGGATGGACCAGGTGAAGCCTAAAGGCGGCCTATTCTCAAAGGTTTTTGGCTAATAAGATAGGTCAGATAACTATTATAATGGGAGGAAGTAGTATGGCTGAGAGCAATACCAGCAATATCGGTTTTGAAAAACAGATTTGGGATGCGGCATGTGTACTGCGGGGCAATATGGACGCCTCGGAGTATAAGTCTGTCGTCCTGGGGCTTATCTTCCTCAAGTATATCTCAGACCGATTTGAAGCCAAGTATCAGGAGTTGGTCGATGAAGGCGGCGGTTTTGAAGAGGATATAGACGAGTACCTCGCTGATAACATCTTCTTTGTCCCTGAGAATGCCCGCTGGAAGGTCATTGCTGTCGCGGCCCATACGCCGGAGATCGGCACGGTCATTGACGACGCAATGCGAAGCATTGAAAAGGAGAATAAACGCCTGAAGGACATCCTGCCCAAAAACTTTGCCCGGCCGGAACTGGATAAGCGCCGGTTGGGTGATGTGGTGGACTTGTTCACCAACATTCAGATGGTAGAGCATGGGGACAGCAAGGACATTCTCGGGCGGACCTATGAGTATTGCTTGTCCAAGTTCGCCGAGCAGGAAGGAAAACTGGCCGGAGAGTTCTATACGCCGTCCTGTGTTGTGCGGACACTGGTAGAGGTGCTCCAGCCCTACAACGGACGCGTGTATGACCCCTGCTGCGGCTCTGGCGGCATGTTTGTTCAGTCAGCAAAATTCATAGAGAACCACGGCGGCAACATTAAGGGTATTTCTGTTTATGGACAGGACTCTAACCCTACAACTTGGAAGATGGCGCAGATGAACCTTGCTATCCGGGGGATAGAGGCAGATCTAGGAAGGTATAACGCAGATACGTTTTTCAATGACTGCCACCCGCAGTTAAAGGCCGACTATATCATGGCTAATCCGCCTTTCAACCTCTCTGGGTGGGGAGCGGACAAGCTCATGGACGATGTGCGCTGGCAGTATGGTATGCCGCCGGCAGGCAACGCGAACTTTGCTTGGTTGCAGCACATGATCTGGCACCTTGCGCCCAACGGCCGCATTGGCATGGTGCTGGCCAATGGCTCTCTGTCCTCTCAGTCCGGCGGCGAAGGGGAGATTCGGAAGAATATCATCAATGCGGACCTGGTGGACTGCATCGTGGCCATGCCCACGCAGCTCTTTTATACGACACAGATTCCCGTGTCACTGTGGTTCCTGGCAAAGAACAAGAAGCAAAAAGGCAAGACCCTCTTCATTGATGCGCGGAAGCTGGGCACGATGGTCACACGTAAGCTGCGGGAGCTGACGGATGAAGATATCCAGAAGATAGCCGATACATACAACGCTTTTGTGGATGGGACTCTGGAGGATAAAAAGGGCTTCTGCGCCGTTGTAACGACACAGAAAATTGCAGAGCAGGACTATATTCTGACGCCTGGCCGCTATGTGGGCATCGAGGAACAGGAGGACGACGGCGAGCCCTTTGAGGAGAAGATGGGCCGCCTGACGGCGGAGCTATCCAATCTCTTCGCTAAGTCGCACGAATTGGAGGAGGAGATACGGAAAAACCTGGGGGCGATTGGATATGAGATCTGAGTGGACTATTATGCGGGCTGGAGATTTTATTCAGTTTAATCCGAAGCTTCATATAAAAAAGGGCCAGATAGCGACTAAGGTGTCAATGGACAAGCTCCGCCCATTTACGAAAAAGATACCGGAAACAGAAAAGACTGAATATGGGGGCGGCTCTAAGTTCTGCAATGGAGATACTATCATGGCAAGGATTACCCCCTGCCTTGAAAATGGAAAGACCGCTTTTGTTGACATTTTGGATGATGGGGAAACAGCCTTTGGCTCGACTGAGTTTATTGTTATGAGTGCTAAAGAAGGTATTAGTGATCCGCAGTTTGTTTATTATTTGGCGACAAGTCCGGCTTTTAGGAAGGTCGCGATTAAGTCGATGGTCGGAACAACTGGTCGGCAGCGTGTCCAGCAGGGGGTGCTGAGCGAGCTGGAATTGTTGATGCCTCCATTGGAAGAACAGCAGCGCATAGGCAAGTTTCTCGGTATACTGGATGAGAAGATCGCGTTGAACGAAAAAGTAAACGATAATTTAGC
>CANPWM010000085.1 GCA_947584295.1 uncultured Oscillospiraceae bacterium
ACGACTGTGGTAGTTTGGGCCCACGTTCATACTACCACAGCCGTTTGCGGTTGTCAATACTACTGGAGTAGTTTTTTGAAAAAATTTTTCGATGCCGAAAGGTTGCGGCTCCGCCGCGTCCTCGCGCGAGCCGCTTAACCTCGGGCTGCAAGTGTTCGCCCTCAGGCGCTGGCTCGGCTCGTCCTTTCCCCATCGGGCAACGGCCCGATGGGGCCCCCATTTGCGGGCCGCCAAGAGAGGCGGCCCCTACAACATGTGGGGAAGCTTTCCGTAAATTTCGGGCGGGTTTAGAACCCGCCCCTACGGTTCTTAAGGGGAATTAATGCGTTATTTTTGCAAAATCTTCCATTAGAGCTTGTAGGGGCCGCCTCTCTTGGCGGCCCGCCGTCTTACGCAACAATTTCCCCATATTATTGCATTTCCCTCAACGCACAGACCCCCGTACGGGCCGGACGCGTCGTCGCGGAACCGGCTTTACCTCGCGTCCCCGCGCGGCGGGAACGCTCAGGCGCACGGTTCGCTCCTCCTTCCCCCATCGGGCAACGGCCCGATGGGGCCCCAAAATGCGGCCCGCCTATCGAATTTCGCATCGTTCGCCCTAAAAAGGTTGCGGCTCCGCCGCGTATTTTAATTGTGGGCCGCCGTGGGCGGCGGCCCATGTATCGAATTTCCGAACCTTCCCTCCCACGGACTTATAATCCCTCCCCTGCATACCCCGGGGTGTTTGGGGACAGAATAAGCCCATCAACCGACAGGAGGAAGTTTATGGACGATTATGTAGGCATTGTCACCCTGATGGGCCGGGAGATTTTGGACTCCCGGGGCAACCCCACGGTGGAGGCGGAGTGCGTTCTGGAGGACGGCAGCCGCGCCGCGGCGGCGGTGCCGTCAGGCGCGTCCACCGGCGCCGCCGAGGCCTGGGAGCGGCGCGACGGCGGGGAGCGTTACGACGGCAAGGGCGTTCTGGGCGCGGCGGACAGCGTCTCCGGCGAGATCGCCCAGGCCCTCCGGGGACAGAACGCCTTGGCGCAGGCGCAGGTTGACATAACACTAAAATCCCTGGACGGGACGGAGAATCTGTCCCGCCTGGGGGCCAACGCCGTGCTGGCGGCCTCTCTGGCCGTGGCACGGGCCGCCGCCCGCAGCCGGGGCCTGCCCCTGTGGGCCTATCTGGGCGGGGCGGGGGCGCGGCGGCTCCCCATGCCCATGATGAACGTCCTCAACGGCGGCGTTCACGCCGGGAACGACGTGGACATTCAGGAATTTATGCTGGTCCCCGTGGGGGCGGGGAGCTTTTCCGAGGCGGTGCGCTGGTGCGCTCAGGTGTTCCACGCCTTAAGGAAGGTGATCCGCTCCTCCGGCGTGGGGGACGAGGGCGGCTACGCCCCGGAGCTGGAGTCCGACGAGGCGGCCCTGCGGGTACTCACCGAGGGGGTGCGGGCCGCCGGATTTGAGCCGGGGCGGGACTTCCTGTTCGCCCTGGACGCCGCCGCCTCCGGGTGGCAGACGGGGGAGGGCTACTTTTTGCCCAAGCGGAAGGAGAAGCTCACCGCCCGCCAACTCATCGACCGCTGGCACGGGTTCTGCGACAGATACCCCCTCTTCTCCATCGAGGACGGTCTTGGCGAGGAGGACTGGGAGGGTTGGCAGACCATGACGGAGGAGTTGGGGGGCCAGGTGAAGCTGGTGGGCGACGACCTCTTTGTTACCAACGCGGACAGGATCAAAAAGGGCGTGGAGCAGGGGGCCGCCAACGCGGTGCTGATCAAGATGAACCAGATCGGCACCCTGACGGACACCCTTTTCGCCATCGAGACGGCCAAGACAGCCGGTTTGACGCCTATCATCTCCCACCGCTCCGGCGAGACGGAGGACACCACCCTGGCCGATCTGGCGGTAGCCGTCAATGCGCCCCTGGTCAAGACCGGCGCCCCCAGCCGCACGGACAGGACGGCCAAATATAACCGCCTGATGAAGATCGAGTCCGACCTGGGCCCCGCCGCCCTGTTCGGGCTGTAAATGGGGAAGGATTCCCCGAAAATTTGATTTAAACGCCGTAGGGGTCGCCCTCCCGGGCGACCCGTCCCCCGAATTTCCTCTCCGCCCTCCAAAACGGTTGCGGCTACGCCGCGTATTTGAATTTCGGGCCGCCAAGAGAGGCGGCCCCTACAACATATGGGGAAGCTTTCCGTAAATTCGCGGACGGGTTTTAAGGAAAAAATATCCGTTATTTTTGCAAAATCTTTCAATAGGACATGTAGGGGCCGCCTCTCCAGGCGGCCCGAAGTCATACGCAATGATTTCCCAATTAATTTATCATTTCCCCCCAACGCACATTTTTTCCGTACGGGCCGGACGCGTCGTCGCGGAACCGGCTTCACCTCGCGTCCCCGCGGGGCGGGAACGCTCAGGCGCACGGTTCGCTCCTCCTTTCCCCATCGGGCAACGGCCCGATGGGGTCCCCAATGCGGCCCGCCAATCGAATTACGATTCCGCCTTCCCAAAAGGTTGCGGCTACGCCGCGAATTTGAATTTCGGGCCGCCTCTCTTGGCGGCCCGTCACGGCATTGCCCATGGAAACAAAAAAACCGCACGGTCTTTTCGTCATATCCCGCCCTGTTTGTCGTCCTTTTCAGTATCAGACAAAAAATGGAGGGATCGTTATGAAAAAGAAAACCGTATGCCTGTGTTCCCTGCTTCTGGCGCTGACCCTGCTGCTGATCGGTTCCGTCCTCCCTGCCGCGGCGGACTCCGGCGCGCTCACCCGGGGCGATTTTGTGATCGCCCTCTATAACGAGTATCTTGAGCGCGGCGGCACCCCCGTGGAGCGGGAGAAGGACTTCCAGCGTCCCGGCGCCTCTGATGGCCAGTCCATCGAGCCTGGCGGGCTGGGTACTTACCTCATTTTTTCCGATGTGTCCACCGGCACCGACCTCTATTACGCGTGTGCCTGGGCGGAGCGTCACGGCGTCACCAACGGCACCGGAAACGGAAGGTTCTCCCCACAAAAGGACATCACGTTGATGGAGGCCGTTACCATGGCCTACCGTCTGGCCTCCGCCGCCGGTCTCCGGCTCCCCGATGGCCCTGTCCCGGAGTTCGCCCCCGATTGGGCAAGGATCCCCGCCGCCTGGTGGGCCCGGTACGGCGAGACGGGGGACACACTTCGCCAGCCCATGGGACAGGACGCCGCGGAAACGGTGCTGGCCGCGCTGTTTGACAATTACACGATCATGTTCCCGTAAGCAACGATGAAAAAGGACGGCAGGCCAAAGCCTGCCGTCCCTTTCTTCTCTAAAGTAAGTATTATTAATACAAAGTTTGAATTAATTAAAAATATTACTTGACAAAGCTTTGCATTAATGGTATAATGCGCAGTGTCAGGGCGGAAAGCTTCATTTCAGGCTCTCCGCCAGGTACCGCAGCGCCACCAGATATCCCTCAAAGCCCAGGCCCTTGACGGTCTTGACGCAGGCCTGCCGGATATAGCTTATCTTCCGAAATTCGTCCCGGGCGTCCGGGTCGGAGATATGCACCTCCACGGTGGGGAGGGACACGGCCTTCACCGCGTCCAGCAGGGCCACGCTGGTGTGGGTGTACGCGCCGGGGTTGATGATGATGCCGTCCACGCGGCCGTAGGCCCCCTGAATGGCGTCCACCAGGGCGCCCTCGTGATTGGACTGGAAAAACTCCGTCTCCACCCCAAGTCTGTCTCCTTCGGACGCGATGAGAGAGAGGAGGTCGGCGTAGGTGTTTTTCCCGTAGATGTCCGGCTCCCGCAGGCCCAGCATATTGAGGTTGGGGCCGTTAAGCACCAGTATTTTCACAAAAATCACTCCAAATCTTCCGAGCGGCCTCGTCCAGAGTGCCGTCGTTGGCGATAGTCACGTCCGCGAAGCGGGCGTAGAGGGGGTCGCGCCTTTCAAAGAGGGCCCGCAGTCCCTCCATACCCCCGGCGGAGAGGGGCCGGCCGCGGGTGGACAGCGCCTCCAGGGGCCTGTCGATCCGATAGATGCGGCCGGACTGGTGCAGAATGGGGTAGTTCTCCGGGACGGTGACACAGCCGCCGCCGGTGGTGATGATCCGCCCCGTCCCGGCGCACAGCTCCCGCAAAACGTCCGTCTCCAGCTTTCGGAAGGCCGCCTCCCCCTGCCCGGTGATGATGTCGCCGGGGCGCAGGCCGGTGCGGGCGGTGATCTCCCTGTCCACGTCTGTCAGGGGCCTGCCCGTGAGCCGGGCCAGGTACTTGCCCACGGTGGTTTTGCCGCACCCGGGCATACCGATCAGCACGATGTTGGTCACGTCCCGGCAGAGTCTCCGGGTGACCTCCTCGATGCGGCTGTCCGCCAGCTTTTTCCCGAAGAAATGCTCCTCGGCCAGCTTCGCCTGGGCCACCAGCATGGGCAGGCCCCCGGCGTGGGGGATACCCAGCGCCTCCGCCTCCTGGAGAAGCCCCGTCCGCAGGGGGTTGAACACTACGTCCATCACCCCGGAGAGCCGGGGGAAGGCCGTGAGGGACAGGGGCTGGGCGGGGCAGTTGGGACTCATGCCCACGGGGGTGGTGTTGATGAGGATATCCGCGTCGGCGTTTTTTTCCAGGTTGCCATAGTTGTTCTCCCCGGAGCGGGAGATAACGACGATCTCCCCGGCCCCCAGGGCCTTCGCCGCCGCGGCGGCGGTGTGGGAGGTGCCCCCGGAGCCTAAGATCACGGCCTTTTTCCCCGCAAGCTCCAGGCCCGCCCGCCGGAGGGCGTACTCCAGGCCGTATTTGTCGGTGTTGTAGCCGTAGAGCTTCCCGCCCCGGTTGACCACGGTGTTCACCGCACCGATCTCCAGGGCGGCGGGGTCGATCACGTCCAGATACTTAAACACGTCCCGCTTGTAGGGGATCGTCACGTTCACCGCCCCCAGGTCGGGGCGGCGCAGAAAGGCCCCCAGCTCCTCCGGCTCCAGCTCGTAGAGCTTATAGCCCCGGCACCCCAGCATGGCGTGGATGGCGGGCGAGTGGCTGTGGCCCAGCTTGCGGCCCAACAGGCCAAATACCCTGCGCATGGCGAACCCCCCTCAGCGGTAATCTGTCGAATGAAGAATGAATGAAAAGTTTGCCGTCAAATCTCCTGATAGTTCCCCAGATACCGCAGGGAGCGGCAGGAATGTTCAAGGCTTTCCAGCATATCCACCACCTTGGGATCCCGGACGCTGGCCTCGATATCCAGGAAGAACAGGAACTCAAAGTCGTGTCCCACCATGGGGCAGGACTCCAGCTTGATCAGGTTCAGCTCCAGGGCGGAGATGTGGCTCAGCACGTCGTAGAGCGCCCCGGGGCGATGCTCGCAGGACAGCACCAGGGTGATGCGGTTGGCGCCGGGGTAGACCACGGGCTTTTTGGCGAGGCAGATGAAGCGGGTGTAGTTGTTGTCGGAGTTCTGGATCCGCCCGCAGCTCAGGGCCTCCAGGCCGTAAAGCTCGGCGCAGTTGGAGCTGGACAGGGCCGCCACGGAGCGGTCGGGACACTGGGCCACGAATCTGGCGGCCACGGCGGTGTTCTCCATCTTCTCGATCTCCACCTTGTCGCCCAGGGACTTCAAAAATTCACTGCACTGGCCCAGGGCCTGCTCGTGGGAGACGATCTTCTTCACCTCCGAAAGCTTCACCCCCGGCTTTACCAGCAGCTCGTGGGAGATGCACAGGCGCTCGGAGCGGACGATGGTCAGCTCCTTGGTCTGCAAAAGGTCGTACACCGCCCGGACGGAGCCGTTGGAGCTGTTCTCGATGGGGACGATGCCGAAGGCGCACAGGCCGCTCTGCACCGCGTCGAACACCGCCTCGAAGGTCTTGACGTAGAGGATATGGCCCCGGGGGAACATACGGTCGGCGGCCATCTGGGAGTAGGCCCCCTCCACGCCCTGGCAGGCGATGAGGCCGGTCTCCGGGAAAAGCTCCGGCACGTCCGTCAGGGAACCCGCGATGTAGTCCCGCACCACCGAGCCTGTCTTTAAAAAGCCCCGCTGATAGGTGCGGCTCAGCTCCAGGACGGTGGAAAAGAGCCGGTGGGAATACAGATCAAATTCCCCGGACTTGTCCGACACCGCCTTGAGGATCTCCCGCTCCCGCTCCCGGTTGAGAATGGGCAGGTTGTCCCGGCGCTTGACCTGGGCGATACTGCCGGAGAGCTCCATGCGCTCCAAAAAGAGCTTCAGGAGGCTGTCGTCTATCGCGTCGATCTTCTCACGGATCTCAGTCATTTCCATATCCTTTTTCCTCCATAAGTATGTCCAAAATTGTAAAGGCGGCAACGGCCTCGATGACGGGGACGGCCCTGATGGCCACGCAGGGGTCGTGGCGGCCCCTTATCTCCAGCTCCGCCGGTTCCAGCCGGGAGAGGCTGACGGTGCGCTGCTTCTGTCCGATGGACGGGGTGGGCTTCATGGCGCACTTCACCACCAGGGGCATACCCGTGGTGATGCCGCCGATGACGCCTCCCGCGTCGTTTTTCACGGTTCGGACAACACCGTTTTCCACGGTGTAGGGGTCGTTGTGGGCGCTCCCGCGCATCTTGGCGGCCCCGAAGCCCGCGCCGAACTCCACGCCCTTCACCGCCGGGATCCCGAACAGGGCGGCGGCCAGGCGGTTTTCGATGCCGTCGAACAGGGGGGAACCCACCCCCGCCGGGAGGCCGATGACGGCGCACTCGATGACGCCGCCCACGCTGTCCGCCTCCGCCCGGGCCCGCTCCACGGCCTGGGCCATACGCGCCCCGGCCTCCTCGGAGAGTACCGGGAGGGGCCTGGCGGCCGCCTCGTCAAAGAGCGCCCGGGTGGGGTAGAGGGGGAAGGGGTCGTCGGACTCGTTCTCCACGCTGAGAAGGTGCGCCCCCACATGGATATCCCCGGCGGCCAGCAGCTGTTTGGCGATGCCCCCGGCGATGCACAGGGGCGCTGTGAGCCGCCCGGAAAAGTGGCCGGAGCCGCGCATATCCACCCGTTCCCCGTACCGCGCCCGGGCGGTGAAGTCCGCGTGGGAGGGGCGAGGCAGATCGGCAAGGGCGGCGTAGTCGCCGCTGCGCTGGTCGGTGTTCTCAATGACGGCGCACAGGGGCGAACCGGCGGTGACGCCGTCCACCAGGCCGGATAAGAAGAGCGGCCTGTCCTCCTCCCGCCGCTGGGTGGAGAGCCGGGAGGTACCCGGCTTCCGGCGGGACATGAATTGATACAATTCTTCCTGGTCGATTTTTATCCCGGCGGGCAGGCCGTCCAACACCATGCCGATGGCCCTGCCGTGGGACTGCCCAAAGACGGAAAGCTTCAGGCTGTGGCCGATCTCAGAGGACATCGGCGATCCCTCCCAGTCTTGTAAATTCCGCAAAAAAGGTGGGGTAGGACTTATTTACCGCCTCCGCCCCCAGAATGGTCACCGGCCCCGCGGCCCGGGCGGCCAGTATGGCGGCGGCCATGACGATGCGGTGGTCGTTGGCCCCGTCCACCGTGCCGCCGGAGAGGGTCTCCCGGCCTGTGACGGTGAGGGACGCGGCCCCCTCCGCGCAGGGTACCCCAAAGGCCCGGAGCATGGCGGCGGTGGAGGCGATGCGGTCGGATTCCTTCATTCTGAGCCGCGCCGCGCCGGAAAAAACGGTGGTTTCCCCGGCCCGGAGGGCCGCCATCACCGCCAGCGGCGGCAGGAGATCGGGGATCTGGGAGAGGTCGATGTGGATCTCCCCCGGCCCCCGCAGTTTTTCCGCAAGCGCCGCCACGGCCCTGTCCCCCTGGGGGGAGGCGGTATCCAGGCCGGAGAGGGCGATATCGCCCCCGGCGAAGCGGGCGGCGTACCAGAAGCCCGCCTGGGACCAGTCGGCCTCCACGGTGTA
>CANPWM010000086.1 GCA_947584295.1 uncultured Oscillospiraceae bacterium
GAGATGAAGAAGCTGGGAATGAAGATGGGCGTCACCATGAACACCATGATGAACGACGAGACGGAGCATCTGGCGGAGTTGATGATCAAAGGCTCCAACATGGGCATCATTCAGATGACCAAGGTGGTCAACGGCCACCAGGACGCCAGCCCCGAGACCCTGGGCCTGGCCCAGAAGCTCATCACCTGCGAGCATGACAATATCCAGCGGCTGAAAGCGTATCTGAAATGACCTTACCCCCCAAAAGGGGGTACAACCTGTCGGAAAAGGCCGCTGGCCTTTTCCCGACAAAGGGGGACGTGCGGGAAGCTTCGGGTGAATTTTGCGAAATTCACCCGAAGCTTCCCTGCCGTCACGCCGCGCGCACGGGCAAGGCCCGTACACTTGCGTGACAAAAGGGATTTTTTCCGACGTACATGCCGCCGGAAAAAATATACGGCGAATTGAGTTCTTTGACAGGCTGCTCCCCCATAAAGGGGGTACATATTTTTTCAAAAAACCTCTTGACAAAGGGATTTTCCTCTGGTATACTACTCAGGCAAAAACAAAGCAGAAGCGGCATCGTTTCTCACCGGCTCGACCAGTCGCAGCCCGGTCAACAGCGTCAAAAAAGCCCTGTGGGGCTTTGCGCGGGTGCCGTTTGGCATCCGTTTTTTGATTTCGGAGGTGTTTTACCATCGCTAACATCGCTCATCAAATCAATGAGGAGATCACCGACAACGAGGTGCGGCTCATCGGCGAGGACGGCGCTCAGCTGGGCATCATGCCGGCTTCGGAGGCGCTGAAGGTGGCCGAGGGAAAGGGTATGGATCTGGTGAAGATCTCCCCCAACGCCGTGCCGCCCGTCTGCCGCATCATGGACTACGGGAAATACCGCTTTGAGCAGGCCAAGCGCGAGAAGGAAGCCCGCCGCAACCAGCACGTCATTGAGATCAAGGAGATCCGCATGTCCCCCGGCATCGCCGACAACGATTTCAACGTCAAGCTGAAAAACGGCATGAAATTCCTGAAGGACGGCGACAGGCTCAAGGTCTCCGTGCGCTTCCGCGGCCGCGAGATGGCCCACACCTCCATCGGCGAGGAGCTGTTGAACCGCTACGCCCAGGAGTGCGCCGAGATGGCCTCCCTCGACAAGCCCCCCAAGCTGGAGGGGCGGAACATGAGCATTTTCCTGTCCCCCAAGCCCAACAAGTGACGGGCTCCGGGCCGGTTCCCCCCGCGAGCGGGGCAAGGCCCGCCTATGAGCGTATATTTCCGCGCTTACCCGCGCGTTAATAGGGCGGCCTGTGCCGCCAAAACAATGGAAGGAGTAACCAAAGATGCCCAAGATCAAGACCCACAGCGGCGCGAAGAAGAGATTCAATCTCACCAAGACCGGCAAGGTCAAACGCGCCCACGCATACAAGAGCCACATCCTCAATAAAAAGACGACTAAGCGCAAGAGAGGCCTCCGCAAGGGAACCTATGCCGACGTCACCAACGAAGCGGCGATCAAGCGCATGATCCTGTATAAATAAGGAGGTCACTGAACATGGCAAGAATCAAAGGCGCGATGATGACGCGCAAGAGAAGAAATAAAGTCCTCAAGCTGGCCAAGGGCTACTGGGGCGCCAAATCCAAGCACTTCAAGATGGCCAACCAGGCCATGATGAAGTCCCTGACCTACGCCTACATCGGCCGTAAGCAGAAAAAGCGTGACTACCGCAAGCTCTGGATCACCCGTATCTCTGCCGGCTGCAAGGCCAACGGCATGAACTACTCCACCTTTATGCACGGCCTGAAGAAAGCCGGCATCGAGATGAACCGCAAGATGCTCTCCGAGACCGCCATCCACAATCCCGAGGCGTTCTCCCAGCTGGTCAGCACCGCCAAGGCGGCCCTGTAAACAAGCTTCGATCTACTATCCTATCCGGCTCCTTCGGGGGCCGGATTTTTTCGTGTCCGGCGGCGGGGAGAAAGACGATTTCAAGCAAAATGGCTCTTGACGGCGGGGGAATTATACGGTATTATTAGCTTGAGAATGGACTTTTCGGAAAAGCCATATGGATAAATCGGGCGGGAAAAGCCGGGACCGGCAAAGGAGAGAGCGACCATGAGGATAGACCGTTTTGACATCTATAAGGAGACGGGGCTTCACCGGCCCCAGGGCGCGGCGGCGGAGCTTACCTGCTATCTGCCCCAGGAGACGGAGCTGTGGGGCGTCAAAAAGCGCCTGCGCCCCGCCGTGCTGATCCTGCCCGGCGGCGGCTACGAGTACTGCTCCGCCAGGGAGGCCGAGCCTGTGGCCCTCCAGTTCACCGCCCGGGGCTGGGCGGCGTATGTGCTGGTGTATAGTTGCGCCCCCCACGTCTTCCCCACGGCCTTGCGGGAGGCCGCGGCGGCCATGCGCTTCATTCGGGAGAACGCCCCGCGCTATGGCGTGGATCCCCATATGGTGGCGGCCATCGGCTTCTCCGCCGGGGGACACCTGTGCGCGACCTTGGGGACTCTGTTCGACGCGCCGGAGGTGGCGGATATTGCCGCGCCAGAGGCCATCAGGCCCGACGCCCTGGGCCTGTGCTACCCCGTGACCCTCAGTCACGGCCGCACCCACGCCGGGAGCATCGAAAACGTCTCCGGCGGGGACAGGGCGCTGGCTGACCGGCTCAGCATCGAAAAGCTGGTGCGGCCCGATATGTGTCCCGTGTTCCTCTGGCACACCCGGGACGACGGCTCCGTTCCCTGCCGCAGCTCCCTGCTGGTGGCGGTGGCCCTGGAGGAAGCGGGCGTCCCCTTCGCCCTGCACGTCTACGCCCACGGCCAGCACGGTCTTTCCGTGGCGGACGAGCTGGTATTCCCCAGCTACGCCCTGCCGGAGATCAGCGCCGACGTGCCGGAGTGGTACGGGACGATGCTCCGATTCTTTAAGGAGAAGGGACTCAGAATACACGACGAAGGGGAAAAGCAATGAACTCCATCTTGTATATGGGCGAGCATCCCAAGACCTACGACGTGCTGTGGCACTCCCACGAGGAGTGGGAGCTGGTCTACTGCACCGGCGGCGAGGGGGCCTTCGCCTTTGAAAACGGCTCCGTCATCGCCTATAAGGCCGGGGACACGGTGGCTGTCCCGCCCCGGCTCCTCCACGCCAACTCCAGCGCCGACGGCTTCACAAATATTCATATGCGTATGGACACTCCGGCTTTCCACACCAAGAGCGCCTTCAAGGTCTCCGGCGACCCGGAGGGCCGGTTCCTGTTCGCCTTCAGCGAGGCCAAATATTACTACCAGTCCGACATCACCAAGCGGGAGCTGGTGCTGGAGGCCCTGGGGGATCTGATCGCCAGCTATATCATGGTGAGCCTGTCCAATTCCGGCTTCTCCGAGCCGGTGGAGCAGATCCGCTACGCCATCATGCACAGCTACACCCAGCCGGATTTCGCCCTGGACGCCGCCATCAGGGAGCTGCCCTTCCACTATGACTACCTGCGGAAGCTCTTCAAAAAAGAGGTGGGCGTCACCCCGCTGGAATATATGACCGGCCTGCGCATGAAGAAGGCCGAGGGTATGCTCTCCTCCGCCTGGAGCCGGGACTACTCCGTGGCCGAGGTGGCGGAGATGTGCGGCTACTCCGACCCCCTTTACTTCTCCCGCGTCTTTAACAAGCACTTCGGTTGTTCTCCCTCCGCCTTCGCCAAGCGGTGCCGCCAGGGCGAGACGCCCGACAAGGGCTGACCTCCGAAAAATGAATATCTTCTGTCGAAAATAACTATTGCCACGGCCCTTGGGGCGGTGTATAATGGTTAAGGTGACGGGAGTCGCCTTATATGACAGATTTTCCACAGCGCATATAACAAAGGGGAGGTTCTGGATCCATGATGCTTTGTATTCGCGGCCACGACCTGGGCGTTAAAGGCACGGAGGACATCATTGCCCGGGTGAAAGAGCTGGGGCTGGACGGCCTGCAGCTTGTGTGCTACAAGTCCTACGACGATATCCCCTACGCCCCCGGGGCCATAACGGCGGAGCGGGCCAGGGAGATCGGCCAGGCCCTGCATCTGGGCGGCGCGTCGCCGATGCTTCTGGGCGCTTATTTCAACCCCGTCCACTCCGACAGGGCCAAAGCCCAGCGGTGCTTTGACATCTTCGCGGACTATCTGCGGGCGGCGCGGAGCTTCGGCTGTATGTATGTGGGCAGCGAAACAGGCTCCTACAACGACGACAAGTGGACGTATAACCCCAAAAACCGCACCGAGGAGGCCTACGCCTTGGTGGAGGACACCTTCGGGCGTCTGGCGGACATCGCCGCGGAACAGCAGGTGAATATCGCCATGGAGGGCGCGGCGGGCCACGTCTGCTGGAACCCGGACATTCTCGACATGGTGATCCGCCGCATGGGGCGGCCCAACGTCTACGTCACCTTCGACCTTTTTAACTACATGGACGCGGGAAATCAGCGCGATTACCTCTCTATCCTCGACCGGGGCCTGGAGCTTTTCGGCAGGCGCATCAAGTTCTTCCACATCAAGGACTGCCTGCTGGGCGACGGCGGCGAGGCCCCCCGGCAGGTGGGCTTCGGTCAGGGCGATCTGGATAAAGAGGCCATTCTGGGCCGCATCAAGGCCTCTAACCCCGACGCGATCCTGGTGCTGGAGGGCACCACGGGGGACGATATCCCCCTGGCCGTCAAGACCGTCCGGGAGATCTGGGCCAGCGTATAAGGTGGCAGGGGCCAAACAGAGGAATTACTTTCAATTTTACATATCAGGAGGAACACCACCATGAAAATCAACTTTGACGTCCGTTACGCCAATCACCCCGATGATTCCAAGCATTACGACACGGCGGAGCTGCGCCGCCACTATCACATCTCCCACATCTTTGAACCCGACTCCATCAACCTGACCTACTCCCACCAGGACCGCATCATCGCCGGCGGCATCATGCCGGTGGAGGAGGATCTGGTTCTCGGCTCCTTCAAGGAGCTGGCCGCCCCCTACTTCCTGGAGCGGCGGGAGCTGGGCGCCATCAACATCGGCGGCCCCGGCGTCATGGTGCTGGACGGCGTGGAGTACAAGGTAGGCACCAAGGACGGCATCTATGTGGGCATGGGGACAAAGGAGCTGGTGTTCAAGTCCGCCGACAAGGCCAACCCCGCCAAGTTCTATGTCAATTCCAGCCCCGCCCACCGCACCTGCCCCACGGTGCTGATCCCCATGGAGAAGGCCCGCTACAACCATCTGGGCAGCCAGGAGACCGTCAACGAGCGTATCCTGCGCCAGTATATCCACCCCGCCGTGTGCGAGAGCTGCCAGCTGAGCATGGGCATGACCGCCCTGCTCCCCGGCAACGTGTGGAATACCATGCCCAGCCACACCCATGAGCGCCGCATGGAGGTCTATATGTACTTCGAGGTGGCCCCCGACCAGTGTGTGTTCCACATGATGGGCCAGCCCCAGGAGACACGGCATCTGGTGATGCACAATGAGGAGGCCGTCATCTCCCCCAGCTGGTCTATCCATTCCGGCGTGGGTACCGCCAACTACACCTTCATCTGGGGTATGTGCGGCGAGAACCAGGACTTTGACGACATGGACGGTATCCCCACCCAGGATCTGAAATAAACGTCTCTGTGGCCCCGCGTCTATCCCCGCGCGGGGCCGTTTCCGGGTAAGGGAACGTCTGTATGAACCGAAGCGCCGTCAGGCTCGGCGCGGCGATTTGCATGGAGGTTCCCAAATAATCAACTTATGGAGGTCAACTGATGAACACCATTGAACGCTATGTGGAGCGTGTTATGGCGGAATCCACGCCCAGCACGCCGCTGTGGAACATCGAAAAGATCAAAGAGGGCAAGATCAACGGCTGGAACTACATCGACGGCTGCATGATGATCTCCCTGCTGAACCTCTACGCCATCACCGGCGAGAAGCGGTATTTCGACTTCGTGGACAACTTCATTGATTTCTACGTCCACGAGGACGGGTCTATCCTGGGCTACTGCGAGGAGGACTACAACCTGGACAACATCTGCGAGGGCCGCGTCCTGTTCGACCTGTACGCCGCCACCAACAAGGAGAAGTACCGCAAGGCCATGGAGATCCTCCACGGCCAGATCCTCCGCCAGCCCAGGACGGTGGAGGGGAGCTACTGGCACAAGGCCATCTATCCCAACCAGGTGTGGCTGGACGGCCTGTATATGGCCCAGGTGTTCTACACCCGCTACACCACGGAGTTTGAGAACTGCGCCGGTTACGAGGATATCCGCCGCCAGTTCCACACCGTCCACGAGAAGATGCTGGATCCCGAGACGGGCCTTTACCGCCACGGCTATGATGCCTCCGGCAAGGCCTTCTGGGCCGGGGCGGACGGCAAATCCAAAAATCCCTGGCTGCGTTCTCTGGGCTGGTTCGCCGCCGCGCTGGTGGACGTGATCAGCTACATCGCCCCCGGCCACGACGACTTTAAGGAGGAGATGATCTCCATCGCCCGGGAGCTGGCCAAGAACCTGCTGCCCTATATCGACCATGAGTCCGGTATGCTCTATCAGGTCCCCAACCAGGTGGGCCGGGAGGGCAACTACCCCGAGACCTCCGGCAGCGCCATGGTGGCCTATTTCTTCCTGAAGGGCGCCCGTTTGGGGATCCTGGACTACAACTACTGCCCCCGGGGCGAGGCCATTTTCCGCTCCATCTGCGACAGATATCTCACCGAGCGGGACGGCAAGCTGAACCTGGGCGGCATCTGCCTGGTGGCCGGCCTGGGGCCGGAGAACAACCGCCGCCGGGACGGCTCCTTCGAGTACTATATCTCCGAACCCATCGTGGAGAACGACGCCAAGGGCGTGGCCCCCTTCCTCATGTGCTACACCGAGCATCTGCTCAGCCACGAGCTGGACGACGAATAAGCGATCCCCCCGATAGGAACCCGTTGAAAACTGTCAGATCCCACGCCTTCCCACCTGCGGAAAGCGTGGGATCTTCAAATTGGCGCTATGCTCAGTCCATGGCCAGTTCTTTTGCCGTCCGGCGGGTTTTTCACTTTTGTCACTTGACAAGTCCGGGGAATCCGGGTACAATACATCATACACGCCCTTGTAGCTCAGCAGGATAGAGCGTCCGCCTCCTAAGCACACGAACCATCAATCGCCTTTTCCCTCAAAAGCGGACAATCCGCTGTTCAACTTAAGTCAATATGCCCTTGTAGCTCAGCAGGATAGAGCGTTCGCCTCCTAAGCGAAAGGCCACGCGTTCGAATCGCGTCAAGGGTGCCACCGAAAAACACCGATTTTTGCCCCTGTTTTCGTCAGAAAGCACACAAAAACCGGTGTTTTTTTGTTTGCCCTGACGAAAATCGTCCTTTGTGCAAACACGGCTTTTTTCGTACACCAAGCTATATGCCGCTTTGCACTTCAATTAGCAAAAGTGGTCCGCCTCAGATGAGGATTGCGCAGGTTCAAGGTATGTCACCCTTGCCAAGAGAACCCAGTATTTTACTTTCTGCTAATCAAATTAGCAGGAGAGGGGGATTCTTCGGCCCGAAAAGGGGCCTCCAGCTAATTTGCGGTTTGAAACCCTCAAAAAACTGCTAATTTCCAAGGCGAATGACGCCAGTACAAACAATTTCAACAGTGCATATGACATATCCAGCCGGTCCGAACAGGGCCGGCTTTTTCTATTGGTGCATTTATGCGCGAAAAAGAACCCCCGGTTCTACCGGGGGGAAGAGAAGGCTTTAGCAAAGCCAAAAAGGGCGAGCTTAATGCAAGCCCG
>CANPWM010000087.1 GCA_947584295.1 uncultured Oscillospiraceae bacterium
TCATAGGGGGAGTGCATGGCCAGCACGGGGGTACCGGCGTCCACGGTGGCGATGTTGCGGTTGCCCAAATAGCAGGCCACGGTGCCGCCGCCGCCCTCGTCCACCCGGCCCAGCTCGGCGTACTGCCAGGTGACGCCGTTCTCGGCAAAGATCCTGCGGATCAGGCCCATGGTCTCGGCGGAGGCGTCGTTGGAGCCGGACTTGCCGCCCCGGCCCGTATATTTGGCGATAGCCACGCCGTAGTTGAGTTTGGAGGTGTTGCGCAGCTCGGAGACCTCCGGCCAGGTGGGATCGAAGCCCGCCGCCACGTCGGCGGAGACGCACAGGGACTTCTCAAAGCAGTGGGCCAGCTTCACGCCCTGCTTGGCGCACAGGTCGTCCATGAACGTCTCAAAGGCCTGGCTCACCATGCCGGTGACGCCCACGGAGCCGATCTCCTCCTTGTCCGCCAGGATACACACGGCGGTGCGGACGGGGTTCTCCGTCTCGTAGATGGCCTGGAGCTCGGCGAAGGCGCACACCCTGTCGTCCTGGCCGTACCCGGCGATAAGGGAGCGGTCAAGGCCCGCCTCCCGCACGGGGAAGGCCGGTACGGCCTCGATCTCGGCGGAGAGGAAGTCCTCCTCGGTGATGCCGTATTTCTCATGGAGGAGCTTCATGACCCCCAGCTTCACCCGCTCGCCTTCCCCCTCCCCCCGCAGGGGCAGGGAACCCATGATGATGTTCAGCTTCTCCGCCGGAATGGCCTTGCCCAGCGGCTGTTCGGACTGCTTGGCCGCCAGATGGGGCAGGAGGTCGGACACATAAAAGATGGGGTCGCCGGGATCCGCGCCGATGTTGACAGCGACGGTTTTGCCGTCGGCCAGGGCCACAACGCCGTGCAGCTCCAGGGGTATGGTCACCCACTGATACTTGCGGATGCCGCCGTAGTAGTGGGTCTTGAAATAGGCGATCTCGTGATCCTCATAGAGCGGCAGCTGCTTCAGATCCAGGCGCGGGGAGTCGATGTGGGCGGCGCAGAGGTTGACGCCCTTCTCTAAGGAGTCCGTCCCCACCACGGCCAGCAGCAGCATCTTGCCCTCCACACTGCGGTAGAGCTTGTCCCCGGCCTTCAGGGGGGCGTTGCGGTCAAAGGCGTGGAAGCCGTACCCCTCCGCCAGCCGTACGGCCTCGGCCACCGCCAGCCGCTCGGTCTTGGCCTTTTGCAGATAGTCCATGTACCTTCCGCAGTACGCCTCGCTGGCCGCCCTCTCCGCCTCGTCCACGATGTCGTGGATATGCTTCTGCCTATAAAAAAGTTTATCCTTCAGCTCGCTCATAAAGTCCTCCTATAAATTCCCGACAGCGGTCAAAAAACGCCCCGCCGTCAGGGAAAGTGTTAACAAGCTCATAGTCGCATCTGGCCCGGAAATATTCGTCGTCCTTCTGGGCCCCGATGCGTCTCAACGCCGCCTCCCGGCTGATGCTGTCCCGGGCCATGACCCTTTCCGCCCGGATCTCCGGGGGCGCCGTCACCAAAATCGTCTTGTCGCACAGCCGCCACAGGCCCGACTCAAAAAGCCCGATGGCGTCCACCGCCGCCAGCCGACAGCCCCCCTTGCGGGCCGCCTCCAGCCGCCGCTCCACCTCCCGCAAGACAAAGGGGTGGGTAACGGCGGACAGATCCTCCAGCGCGGCGGGATCGGTGAATACCCGCCGGGCCAGGGTCTCCCGGTCAAGCCGTCCCTCCCGAACAGCGCCGGGGAACCGGGCGTTGACCGCCGCCAGCAGAGGTTGGCAGGTTACCAGAAGCTCCTTATACACCGCGTCGCAGTCAAACACCGCGCCGCCCAGGGCCTCCACGGCCCGGAGGGCCGTGGTCTTGCCCGCGCCGGTGGGGCCGGTGATGCCAACGGTCAACATTCTACCACTTCTCCCAACACTTTTTCAAGGGCTTCCCTGGAAATCGCCCCGAAACGCAATATTTTCGCCCGCTCCCCCGTCAGATCCACCACCGTGGAGGGGACGCCTCCGGGGGCCTCGCCGTCCAGCACACAGTCGATCCGGCCCCGAAAGACGGCGAACGCCTCCGCCCCGGTGCGGGCGGGCGGCTGTCCGCTGAGGTTGGCCGACGTGCCGGTGAGGGGCAGGTCGGTGAGCCGTAAGAGCGCCAGGGCCGTCTCATGATCCGGCACGCGTACGCCCACGCCCGGGCCTCCGGCGGTGATCACGTCCGGCACGTTCTCCCGGCGGCGCAGGATCACCGTCAGCGGCCCCGGCCAGAAGGCCTCCGCCAAGGCGAAGGCCCGTTTGGGGATATCCCGGCAGAAGCGCCGGGCCATCTCCATGCCGGTGACGAAGAGGCTGACGGGCTTATTCTCAGGCCGCCCCTTGGCGGTGAAGATCTTCTCCACAGCCTTTTCGGAAAGGGCGTTGGCCGCCAGCCCGTACACCGTCTCCGTAGGTACGGCGGCCACGCCTCCGGTCCGGAGCAGCTCGGCGGCCAGGGCCGCCTGGGAGGGCTTTAAAAGACGTGTGACCATATGCTCCCCTCTCATACCCCCGCCGCCAGCTTTTCCGCCTGGTCGGCTGTGATCAGCGCGTCGATGATGGGGTCAAGCCCCCCGCCGATGACGCTGTCGATGGCAAAATTCTTATTCTCCCCGGAGAGCCTGTGATCCGTCACCCGGCCCTGGGGAAAGTTATAGGTGCGGATCCGCTCGGAGCGATCCCCGCTGCCCACCTGGCTTTTCCGTTCCGCGGCCACGGCGGCGTCCCGTTTGCGCCGCTCCGCGTCCGCCAGGCGCGAGGCCAGGATCTTCATGGCCCGATCCTTGTTCTTGTACTGACTGCGCTCGTCCTGGCACTCCACCACCGTCCCCGTGGGCAGGTGGGTGATGCGGATAGCGGACTCGGTCTTGTTCACCTTCTGGCCTCCCGCGCCGGTGGAGCGGAAGGTGTCGATCTGCAGGTCGGCGGGGTCGATCCGAAACTCCACCTCCTCCATCTCCGGCAGGACGGCCACGGTGGCGGCGCTGGTCTGGATCCGCCCGCTGGACTCGGTGACAGGCACCCGCTGGACCCGATGGACGCCGGACTCGAATTTCAGCCGGGACCAGGCCCCCTCCCCCTCGATGAGAAAGCTGATCTCCTTGATCCCCCCCAGCTCCGTCTCGTTCAGGTAGGCGATCTCCAGCCGCCAGCCCCTCTGGGCGGCGTAGGCGGCGTACATACGGTAGAGGTCGGCGGCAAAGAGGGCCGACTCCTCGCCGCCCACGCCGCCACGGATCTCCATGATGACGTTGCGCTGGTCGTTGGGATCCCGGGGCAGCAGCAGGAGCTTCAGGGCCTTCTCGCTCTCCTCCAGCCCCGCCCGGGCCGTCTCCAGCTCCTCCCGGGCCATCTCGCCCAGCTCCGGGTCGGAGAGCAGCTCCCTGGCCTCGTCCATGGCGGCCTGAAAGCTCTTCCACCGCCGGTAGCCCTCGGCCACCGGCGTCAGCTCCTTCACCTCCCGGGCCGCCTGGGCGTAGAGCGCCGGGTCGGAATACACCTCCGGCCTCTCCAGCTTCGCCCTGGCCTCCTCATATTTTTCCTCGATCTGCGCCAGTTTTTCAAACATCGCAAGCTCCCCGGTCCAAAAAATCGTATTTCCTCAAAGTATACCACATTCGCCGGATTTTCTCAACAGGCAAAGCGCCGTCAAAATCCCCAATCCCGCCGTACGGGCCGTATGGCATATATTAATTTTTCCCTTTCCCCTTTCCCTTTTCCCCGGCTTTGTGATACAATTGGACTGACAAGCCATAGACAGCGAGGTGATCCCATGACGCGCATACTGATCGTGGAGGACGACGCCGCCATCGCCCGGAACCTTACGGACTTCCTGCGGGGGGAGGGCTTTGACGCGGTGTCCGTCCCCGGGGCCGCCGCGGCCCTGGAGGCCATCGACGAAAGCTTCGACCTGGCGCTTTTGGACGTGGGCCTGCCCGACGGCAACGGCTTCTCCCTGTGTTCCGCCATCAAACAGCGTTTCGGCACGCCCATCATCTTCCTCACCGCCTCCGGGGACGAATTTTCCGTGGTGACGGGCTTCGACCTGGGGGCCGACGACTACATCGCCAAGCCCTTCCGCCCCCGGGAGCTGGCCAGCCGGATCCGCTCCGTCCTGCGCCGCGCCGGCAGGGCGTCCAGCGTGGTGGAGCTGGAGGGCCTGCGGGTGGACACAGAGAAGGCCCAGGTGACGAAAAACGGCCGGGAGGTCTATCTGTCCGCCCTGGAATATAGGCTCCTGCTGGTCTTTCTCAACAACCGGGGCCAGGTGCTGTCCCGGGCCAAGCTTCTGGACGAGATCTGGGACGTGGGCGGGGATTTCGTCAACGACAACACCCTGACGGTATATATCAAGCGCCTGCGGGACAAGATCGAGGACGATCCGGCGGAGCCGAAGATCATCAAGACCGTGCGCGGATTGGGGTACAAGCTGTGAAGCGCCTCATGAGAAACGCCGCCTTCCGGCGGGAGAGCCTGCTGTTTCTGGCGCTGGGGGCCGCCGTCTCCGCTCTTGCCCTCGCCGTGAGCCGCGCCGCCGGGGCGGCGGCGCTGAGCGCCTGCCTTGCGATGTACGCCCTCTACCTGGGCCTCTCCCTCCGGCATTACCGGCAGATGGCCGCCCTGGCCGACGAGCTGGACCGCATCATTCACGGCCAGGAGAGCTTCTCCCTGGACCGTTTCTCCGAGGGGGAGCTGTCCGTCCTCCAGTCGGAGCTTTCCAAGCTGCTGGTGACCCTCCGCTCCCAGTCCGAGTCCCTCCGGGCCGACAGGGTCTTTCTGGCCGACTCCCTGGCGGACATCTCCCACCAGCTGAAAACGCCCCTGACCAGCATGAATCTGGCCGCCGCCATGCTGGCGGAGCCGGAGCTTTCCGAGGAGCGGCGGCGGGAGCTGGCCCGGGATCTCCAGCGCCAGCTGGGACGCCTGGAGTGGCTGGTGACGGCCCTTTTGAAGCTCAGCCGCCTGGACGCCGGGACGGTGGAGCTGTCCCCCGCCCCGTTTACCGCCGGGGAGCTGGTGGACGCCGCCGCCGAGCCTTTGCTCATCGCCCTGGAGCTGCGGAACGTGGCCCTCTGCCGGGAAAACGTGGGGGAACAGCGGATCACGGCGGATCTGGCCTGGTGCGCCGAGGCCCTGGGGAATATCCTGAAAAACTGCCTGGAACACACCCCGCCCGGCGGGCGCGTCACCGTGTCGGCGGCGGAGACCGCCATCTATGTGGAGCTGACGATCGCCGACACCGGCCCCGGCATCGACCCGGAGGATCTGCCACACCTCTTCGAGCGTTTCTACCGGGGCCGGGACGCCGGCGCCCAGTCCGCCGGGATCGGCCTGGCCCTGGCCAGGACTATCCTCCAAAGCTCCAACGCCACCGTCAAGGCGGAGAACGCCCACACCGGCGGCGCGCAGTTCACCGTGCGGTTTTATAAGGGAACGGTGTGAAAGCGGTTGCCGAATTTCCGGGAAATTTCCCCCAACCGCACCCGCCGAATTCCCGGCAATCTATCTCTCATCGCCGTACGGGCCGCCGCCCACGGCGGCCCACCGTCTTACGCAACGATTTCCCGATAATTATTTCGTTCCCCCCAACGCATAAACCACCCGTACGGGCCGGACACCTGGCCGGCCCGCCAAACGAATTTCGATGCCGCCCCATAAAAAGGTTGCGGCTCCGCCGCGTATTCCCAACTCGGGCGGGTTTTGAACCCGCCCCTACGGCTGTTTTGGAAGATTATTCCGTTATTTTTGCAAAATCTTTCATCAGGACTTGTAGGGGCCGCCTCTCTAGGCGGCCCGCCGTCTTACGCAACAGCCTCCGAATTTCACGTTTTCCCGTACAACGATTCCGTAGGGGCTGCCGTCCCCGGCGGCCCGTCCCGGTCAATATCCGGGCTGTCAATCAACGATGGACGGGTCGCCCGGGAGGGCGACCCCTACGAAAGCGTAAGAATGAGTTATTGCGAAATTCGATGGTAACGCGGGCCGCCAAGAGAGGCGGCCCCTACAAGCACTAACGAAACAGCTCAAATAATCGCCGTACGGGCCGCCTCCCACGGCGGCCCACAATTCAAATACGCGGCGAAGCCGCAACCTTTTTAGGGAAGACGATGCGAAATTCGTAAGGCGGGCCGGCCAGTGTCCGGCCCCTACGGACGCTTCGGGTAAAAGCCTTTTCGTAATTCATCGTCCCGCCCACCCTCGATTATTACATTTTTGTCACCAAAAAGTCACTCTCCCGTCACCTTGACGTGGTATACTGTCCCCATACAATGGCAAAAGGAGGCACACGCATGGAAATACTCCGCGTTGAAAATCTCACAAAAACCTACGGCTCCGGGGACAATCAGGTTCGCGCCCTGGACGGGGTGTCCTTTTCGGTGGAAAAGGGCCAGTTTTTAGCCATCATCGGCCCCTCCGGCTCCGGCAAATCCACGCTCCTGCACATTCTGGGCGGGGTGGATACCCCCACCTCCGGCAAGGTCTACATGGACGGCCAGGACGTCTACGCCAAGAGCGAGGAGCAGCTGGCGGTTTTCCGCCGCCGGGAGGTGGGCCTTGTCTACCAGTTTTACAACCTGATCCCCGTGCTGGACGTGCGTGAGAACATCACCCTCCCGGTGCTGATGGACGGGCGCAAGGTCAACGAGGAGCGCCTGAAGGAGCTTCTGGACGTGCTGGGCCTGGTGGGCCGGGAGAAGCACCTGCCCAACCAGCTCTCCGGCGGCCAACAGCAGCGCGTCTCCATCGGCAGGGCGCTGATGAACGCCCCGGCGGTGGTGCTGGCCGATGAACCCACCGGCAACCTGGACTCCAAGGCCAGCCAGGAGATCGTGGATCTCCTGCGGTACAGCAACAAAAAATACGACCAGACCCTCATCGTCATCACCCACGACGAGAACATCGCCCTCCAGGCCGACCGGGTCATCGCCATCGAGGACGGGCGCATCGTCCGGGACGAGGTGCTGCGGTCATGAGTATCTTTTCCAAAGTCACCTTAAAGACCCTTGTGAAAAACCGCGTCCGCACCGTGGTCACCGTGGCCGGGATCCTCCTGTCAGCGGCCATGATCACCGCCGTCACCACCAGCGTCGTCAGCTTCCAGCGGTATCTCCGGGACGCCATGACGGCCCTGAACGGGAACTGGCACGTGGTATTTTTCAACGTGGACGCGGAAGGGCGGGAGGCGCTGGAGGCGGACAGCCGGACGGCCTCCGGCGCCTGGGCGCAGGTCGATTGGGCCCTGGTGTCCAGAAGATCCGACGGCGCCATCGGCCCGGACGGCTCCACCTCCGGGGAACCGGGCGGCCAGGCGGAGGATCACCCCTCCCTCTGCGTCATACTCGGCGCGGATCAGGCCTTTTTAGAGCATATGCCCGTCACGCTCTCCGAGGGGCGTCTGCCGGAGAACTCCAACGAGATCGTCCTCTCCCAGATCAGGCTGGGCGATCAGGAGACCGCGCTGGGCGATACCGTCACCCTGGAGCTGGGAGATCGGATCCTGGAGGGCGAGACCCTGGGCTTCGGGAACGGGCCCTACTATCCGGAGGACGAGACGCTCCGCGTCCGGGAGACCCGCACCTTCACCGTGGTGGGGTATCTGGACAACGTTCGCTTTGACCAATACTCCGGCGCCAG
>CANPWM010000088.1 GCA_947584295.1 uncultured Oscillospiraceae bacterium
GAGGCTTGTGGCGGAGAGAGTGGGATTCGAACCCACGGGCGGTTGCCCGCCGACGGTTTTCAAGACCGCTCCGTTATGACCACTTCGGTATCTCTCCAAACCGATGCCATGATATATTAACACAACCTTTCGGCTTTGTCAATTGATTCTCCTGAGTTTTTTCAAGTTTTTTTGTGACATATCTTCACTTGACTAACATGATAATACGTCCTATAATATCCTATTATGCTGTATTGTCCGCAAAACCTGGGATTGAGGGGGACATTATGTCTTATTCACGATTCAACGACCTCACCGACGGGATCTTCACAAGCCTGGCGGAGATCTACACCCGGCGCGGCTATACCCGTTACCGGGTATCCCGGTTTGAGGAGTACGATCTGTACGCCAAAAACCGCTCCTTCATCACCGGGAGCGCCATTCTCACCTTCACCGACACTGACGGGCGGCTTATGGCCCTGAAGCCCGACGTGACCCTGTCGGTGATCCGCAACACCGTCCCCTCCCCCGCCCTGCGCAAGCTCTACTACTGCGAGAGCGTCTACCGGGCCGCCGACCCCAGCTCCGGCTTTTCCGAGATCCGGCAGGCGGGGCTGGAGTGCATCGGGCCTCTGGGGCTTTTCGACGTGTGCGAGGTCATCACCCTGGCCGCCCGCAGTCTGGCGGCCCTGTCGGACCTGTATATGCTGGATCTCTCCCACCTGGGGCTTTTGGGCGGATTCCTGGAGGATGCCGGAATCGAACCGGCCCTCCGGCCGGAGCTTCTGCGGCTGGCCGGGGAGAAAAACTCCCACGAGGCCCGGGCGCTGCTCTCCCAAAGCGGCGCCGATCCCCGCGCCGCCGAGGTTTTCGACGCCATGATCCACCTGCGCGCGCCCTTGGAGGAGGCGGTAACGAAGCTCTCCGCCCTGCCCCTGGGGGAGAACGCCGCCAGGGCCCTTTCGGAGCTGGCCCGGGTGGCCCGGGCCCTGCGGGGGACGCAGGGCATCTATCTGGATCTGTCCCTGCGGTCCGACGAGCGGTACTACGAGGGCGTGGTCATGCGCGGGTACATACCGGGCGTACCCTCCCCCGTCCTCTCCGGCGGGCGGTACGACGGCCTGATGCGCCGCCTCCACCGGGACGCCGGGGCCATGGGCTTCGCCGTCTATCTCAACCTCCTGGAGCGGGTACTCCCGGAGCCGGAGGCTCTGGACGCGGACGTGCTGATCCTCCACGACGGCTCTGACCCCGAGGGGCTAATGCGCGAGATCGCCGCCCTGGAGGCCCGGGGCGTTCGCGTCCGCGCCGACAGGGCCGTTCCCGAGGGGCTGCGCTATGGAAAGCTCCTCACCTACGCGGGAGGTGAAGTCCATGAATGATATGCTCAACGTGGCCCTGCCCAAAGGGCGGCTGGGCGACAAGGTATACGCCCTCTTTGAAAAGGCCGGGTACGGGTGCGACGATATCGCCGATCCCGGCAGGAAGCTGGTGTTCGAGTCCCCGGAGCATGGCGTCCGGTACTTCTACGTGAAGCCCTCGGACGTGGCTATCTATGTGGAGCGGGGCGCGGCGGACATCGGCGTGGCCGGGAAGGACATTCTGCTGGAGTACGCCCCGGAGGTCTATGAGCTTCTGGACTTCGGCGTGGGCCGCTGCCAGATGTGCGTCTGCGGCAGGCCCGATTTTCGGGACGACCCCTCCAGGACGCTGCGGGTGGCCACCAAGTTCACCAAGATCACCCGGGACTACTACGCCGCCCTGGGGCGGAGCATCGACATGATTCACCTAAACGGCTCCATTGAGCTGGCCCCCATTCTGGGCCTCTCCGACGTGATCGTGGATATCGTGGAGACAGGGGCGACCCTGCGGGAAAACGGCCTGGCGGTACTGGCGGAGGTCTGCGGCATCTCCGCAAGGCTCATCGCCAACAAGGTCAGCTATAAATTCAAATACGAGGCCGTCACCGCGCTGGCGGCCCGGCTGCAAGGCAGGATAGAGGTATCGCAATGATTAAGCTTATGACCATGGGCCAGGTGCCTGAAAGTGAAATTTTCGCCCGGGAGGAGACTACCTTCGACGTGTCCGCCCCCGTGGCCGAGATCATCAGAAACGTCCGGGAGCGGGGCGACCGGGCCCTGCGGGAGTACTGCGACAAATTCGACGGCGGCGCCCCCGAGAGCCTGGAGGCCGGACAGGAGGAGATCGACCGCGCCGTGGCCTCCCTGGATCCCGACTTCCTCCGGGTGATGCGGGACGCGGCAGAAAACATTCGTATGTTTCACGTGAAACAATTGAAAGAAAACTATACCGTCCGCCCCAGGCCGGGGGTGACCCTGGGCCAGCGGATCCACCCGCTGGAAAAAGTTGGTCTTTATGTCCCCGGCGGCACGGCTCCACTTTTTTCCAGCGTCCTGATGGGCGTGGTGCCGGCGAAGATCGCCGGGTGCCGGGAGATCGTGGTGGCGACCCCCGCCAAGGGGGGCGCGGTGGTGCCGGAGATATTGGCGGCGGCGCGGATCGGCGGGGCGGACAGGGTGTTCAAGATCGGCGGCGCCCAGGCGGTGGCGGCGCTGGCCTACGGCACCGAGAGCGTACCCCGGGTGGACAAGATCCTGGGCCCCGGCAACGCCTATGTGGCGGAGGCCAAGCGGCAGGTGTTCGGCAGGGTGGCCATCGACATGATCGCCGGCCCCAGCGAGATCCTGATCCTGGCGGACAAGTCCGCCGACCCGGAGTTTGTGGCCGCCGATCTTCTGAGCCAGGCGGAGCATGACAAAAACGCCTCCGCCGTGCTGGTGACGGACTGCGAGGCGCTGGCCGGGGCCGTGCGGGAGGAGCTGGAGCGGCAGATCCCCCTCCTGTCCCGGCGGGAGATCGCCAGGGCGTCCATTGACCGCAACGGCAAGATCATCGTCACGGACGATCTGGACAGGGCCATCGAGGTGGCCAACCGCATCGCCCCGGAGCATATGGAGATCTACACGGAGAACCCCCTGGGGTATCTGGAGAAGGTGACCAACGCCGGGAGCGTCTTTGTGGGCGGGGCCACGCCGGAGCCTGTGGGCGACTACTACGCCGGGTGCAACCACACCCTTCCCACCGGCGGCACGGCCCGGTTCTCCTCGCCCCTCTCCGTGGACGACTTTGTGAAGAAATCCCAATATATGTACTACGAACCGGCGGCCCTGCTGCGGGAGGGGGCGGACATCGCCTTCTTTGCCCACAGGGAGGGCCTGGACGGCCACGCCAAGAGCGTGGAGCGGCGGCTGAAGAGGTGGGGGAAATGAGCGTTTTCCGTTCCTCCCGCTTCGCAAGGCTGGATCCCTACGTCCCCGGCGAACAGCCCCGGGAGCGCCGGTACATCAAGCTCAACACCAACGAGTCCCCCTATCCCCCCTCCCCCGCCGTCGTTGAGGCGGCCCGGGCGGCGGCGGCCGGGGCGAACCTCTACTGCGACCCCACGGCGCTGAGGCTCCGGCAGGCGGCGGCGCGGGTGTACGGCGTGGATCCCGCGTGTATCCTGCCGGTCAACGGCTCCGACGAGATCCTCAACTTCGCCGTTATGGCCTTTTGCGACGGGCGTATCCCCATGGCCTGCCCGGAGATCAGCTACGGCTTCTACCCGGTGCTGGCGGATCTGCACGGCATCCGTCTGCGGCAGGTGCCTCTGCGGAGGGATCTGACCGTGGACTACCGGGACTATCTGAGCCAGAACTGCACCGTTTTCATCGCCAACCCCAACGCCCCCACCGGCACTGTCCTGGGGCTTTCGGAGATCCGGGAGATCGCGGCCTCCAACCCCAAAAACGTGGTGGTCATCGACGAGGCGTATGTGGATTTCGGCGCGGAGAGCGCCATACAGCTCACGAGGGAATTTAAAAATCTTCTGGTGACGCGCACCTTCTCCAAGTCCCACTCCCTGGCGGGGGCGCGGCTGGGCTTTGGCATCGGCGACGAGAGCCTGATCGCCGACCTCACCGCCATCAAGGACTCCACCAACCCCTACAACGTGAACGCCATGACCCAGGCCGCCGGTATCGCGGCCCTGGAGGACAACGGCTATTACACGGAAAACTGCCGCAGGGTGGCCGAGACCCGGGACAGGACGGCCCTGGCCCTGAAGGCCCTGGGCTTCGCGGTGACGGACTCCAAGGCCAACTTCCTCTTTATCCGCCACCCGGCTGTCCCCGGCGCGGCGCTCTATGAGCGGCTGCGGGAGAGGGGGATCCTGGTGCGGCACTTCTCCAAGCCCGCCATTGAGGACTACAACCGGGTCACCGTAGGTTCCCCGGAGGAGATGGAGGCCCTGATGGGGGCCGTTGAGGAAATATTGACCCAAAACGGGAGGGAATGACTATGCGCAAGGCTGACATCAGCCGCAAGACCGGCGAAACGGATATCCGGCTGTCCCTGGATCTGGACGGCACGGGCAAGAACAGCATCGACACCGGCGTGGGGTTTTTGGATCATATGCTGACGCTCCTGGCTGTCCACGGGCGGTTCGACCTGACGGTGAAGTGCGTGGGGGACACCCGGGTGGACGACCACCACAGCGTTGAGGACATCGGCATCTGTCTGGGGCAGGCGGTGCGGGAGGCCCTGGGGGACAGGGCGGGCATCTGCCGCTATGGCGACGTGACCGTACCCATGGACGAGGCGCTGGTGCTGTGCGCGGTGGATATCTCCGGCAGAGGATTTCTGGGCTTTGAGCTGCCCGTCCCCGCCCGGAAGATCGGGACCTTTGACTCAGAGCTGGTGGAGGAGTTTTTCATGGCCTTCGTCCGGGAAGCCGGCGTGACGCTCCATCTGCGGGAGCTGGCGGGCCGCAACGCCCACCACATCGTGGAGGGGGCCTTCAAGGCTTTCGCCCGGGCCATGCGGGGGGCCGTGGCTGTGGATCCGGCCCTGGCCGGGGCCGTTCCGTCCTCCAAGGGCGTGCTGTGATATGGTAGGCATTATCGACTACGGCGTGGGGAACCTCTTTTCCCTGCGCAGCTCCTTCGCCTGTGTGGGCGAGGCGTGCGTGGTCTCCGGCGACCCCGCCGTGATCCGCCGCGCCGACAGGCTTATCCTCCCCGGCGTGGGGGCCTTTGAGGACGCGGCGAAAAAGCTCCGGGACACCGGGCTTTTTGAGGTGGTGCGGGAGGAGGCCCTGGCCGGGAAGCCCCTGATGGGCATCTGTCTTGGAATGCAGCTCCTTTTTGAGCGGAGCTTTGAGTACGGGGAACACCTGGGGCTGGGGCTGATCCCCGGCGAGGTCGTCCCCATGGCGGGGCGCATCGAGCCGGGGCTGAAGATCCCCCACATCGGGTGGAACGCCCTGGCCTTTCAAAACCCCTCGGGGATCTACGACGGGATCCCGGAGGGGGCGCACGTCTATTTCGTCCACTCCTATTTCGCTGACGGCTGCGCGGAACACACCACCGCCGTCACGGAATACGGCGGGACGCTGACGGCCTCGGTCCAGCGCGGCAACGTGGTGGGCTGTCAGTTCCACCCGGAGAAAAGCGGCGGCGTGGGCCTGCGGATCCTGAAAAACTTCGCCAAGCTGTGAAGAGCGGCTGTGGAAAAAGCCCCGGCGGGCTTTTTCCGACGCGCGTTTCGCCGGTAAAAAATGAATTTGAGCTTTTTGACAAGCTGAAGGAGGGCGGCAGATGAAGATATTTCCCGCCATTGATCTCTACGATGGCAAGGCCGTCAGGCTCCTGCGGGGCGAGTACAACAAGATGACCGTCTACGCCGACAGGCCCTACGAGAAGGCGGAGAGCTTTTTCCGCGCCGGGGCGGAGTTTGTCCATGTGGTGGATCTGCAGGGGGCCAGGGACGGAGTGAGCGCCAACCGGGAGGCGGCGGCGATGATCGCCAACGTACCCGGCCTGCGCGCCGAGCTGGGGGGCGGCATCCGCACGGAGGACGACATCCGCCGCGCTCTGGACGACGGGTTCTTCCGGGTGATCCTGGGTACCTCCGCCCTGGAAGACCCCGCTTTTCTGGAGAAGGTCGTCACGAAATACGGCGAGAAGATCGCCGTGGGCGTGGACGCGCGGGACGGCTTTGTGGCGGTGCGGGGCTGGCTGGAGACCACTAAGACCGAGTGCTTCGACTTTGTGGCGTATCTGGAAAAGCTGGGCGTCAGGACCGTCATATGTACGGATATCTCCCGGGACGGGGCCATGCGCGGCGCCAACACGGGGCTTTATAAGGCGCTCCATGACCGCTTTCAGCTGGACGTTATCGCCTCCGGCGGCGTTACCACCCTGGAGGACGTGAAGGCCCTGCGGGAGACAGGGGCGGCGGGCGTTATCATCGGCAGGGCGCTCTACGACGGGGCCATCGACCTTGCCGATGCCATAGAGGCGGCAAAATGATCACAAAACGAATTATCCCCTGCCTTGACGTGCGGGACGGCCGGGTGGTCAAGGGCGTGAATTTTCAGGGACTGCGGGACGTAAGCTCCCCGGTGGAGCTGGCCGGATATTACTCCGACGCCGGGGCGGACGAGCTGGTGTTTTACGACATCACCGCCTCCGCCGAGGGGCGGCGGCTGTTCACCGATATCCTCACCCAGACCGCCAGCCGGGTCTTTATCCCCCTGACGGTGGGGGGCGGCATCAACACCCTGGAGGATTTTGACCGGGTGCTGAAATGCGGGGCGGACAAGGTGAGCGTCAACTCCGGGGCCATCCGTGACCCGGGCCTTATCGGCAGGGCGGCAAGGCGGTACGGGGACCAGTGCGTGGTGATCTCCGCCGACGTGAAGCGCGTGAACGGCGTTTTCACCGTCTTTGCCCGGGGCGGCAGGGACAACACGGGCCTGGAGGCCGTGGAGTGGATCCGCCGGTGCGTGGGCGAGGGCGCGGGCGAGGTGGTGCTGAACTCCATGGACACCGACGGCGTCCGGGGCGGCTTCGACCTGGAGATGCTGAAGGCCGTGTCCGAGTCCGTGTCCGTGCCGGTCATCGCCTCCGGCGGCGCGGGGAAGATTCTGGACTTCGTCACCCTCTTCAAGACGCTCCCCCGGGTGGACGCGGGGCTGGCGGCCTCCATTCTCCACTTCGGGGAGGTCACCGTAACGGATATCAAAAAGGCCCTCCGGGACGAGGGCATCAACGTAAGGTTATCGGGAAAACCCTGACGGGCTTTTCCGGCAGGGGGAACGGGCGGGTAATTTTCTCTGAATTATGCGAAATTCAGAGAAAATCCCCCTGCTGTTTTGCTCCGCGCACAGCCCGCGGGGCCGCACACTCCGCAAAACAAAAGGGATTTTTTCCGACGTACATGCCGCCGGAAAAAATAGCGAATCTGAGTTTTTTGACAAATCGGTAAGGTTGTGATTTTTATGATCGGTATAGACGAGCTGAAATTTGACGAGAAGGGCCTGATCCCGGCCATCGTCGTGGACGCGGAGAGCAAAAAGGTGCTGACGCTGGCGTATATGAACCGGGAGAGCCTGGGCATCTCCCTGGAGCGGGGCCTCACCTGCTTCTGGTCCCG
>CANPWM010000089.1 GCA_947584295.1 uncultured Oscillospiraceae bacterium
GCCCGCTCGTCCGCCGCCGACGGCAGGGCGACGCCGCTGGGGTGGTTGTGGGCGGCGATGACGTAGACGGCGCACAGGGCCTCGCTCATGCGCACCATGTCCTCCAGCTCCACCCGCACGGAGTCCTCGCCCCCCAGCGCCGCCAGCCGCAGGCCCAGGAGGGTGAAGTCCCCGTCCAGGCCCAGGATATACAGCGCCTCCTCCCGGTGGGCGGCGAAGTAGGGGATCAGAAACGCCCCCGCCTCCCCGGCCCCCCTAAGGCACGGCCTGTCCCCCAGGGCGGGATTCCCCGCCTCCGGGATAGGGATCCCCCGGCGGTACGCGCCGCTTTGGTGTTTTCCCGGTCCCGCCATGGCCCCCTCCTTGTAATTACAATTTGTATTCACCGGTGCGCGTCTTGCAGCTTCTTCAAAGCTGTAAAGCGGCACCGCGGCCGCCGCCCCCGCTCAATTGTTCCCAAAGCCGCCGATTCCGTCGTCTTTTCGGAACTTTCCGTCCGGCTCACATCGTCCCGCGAAAGCACGGCCGGTTGACGTAAGCGCAAGCCGTAGGGGGCTTTACAATAAGTTATGCACATTTTCCACATGGTTTTCCACCGAAAAAAGGGCGCTTGGCCCTAAGAAAAGGGCTGTTTTTACCATATTTTTACTAATCCCGGAGCTGTGGTTTGTGGAAAACCTGTTTTGGGGACGTGCTTGACATAAAACCGATTTTGACGTTTCCCGTCCCCGGGCGGCTTCATTTTTGAAGGCTGTGGGGACATAATCGGGCGTCAGAAAACCGCTTTGTCGATATCCATGGTGGCGTAGGCGTTCAGCTCCTGGCCCGCCGTGACGCCGGAGAGGTATTCGTAATAGCCCTGGCAGGCTATCATAGCGCCGTTATCACCGCACAGCTTCAAAGGCGGCACGAAAAGGCGCTTGTTCTCCGCCCGGCAGGCGGCCTCGAAGTCCGCCCGGATACGCTTGTTGGCGGCCACGCCCCCGGCCACCACCACGGTATCATAGCCCAGCGCCCTGGCCGCGTCCATGGTACGGGGGACCAGCGTCTCGCTGACGGCCCGCTGGAAGCTGGCGGCCAGACCGGCCCGGTCCAGGGTCTCGCCCTTCTGCTGGGCGTTGTGGATCACGTTGATGACGGCGGTCTTGAGGCCGGAGAAGGACATATCGTAGGGGTGGCCGTCGATCTTGGCGTGGGGCAGGGGGAAGGCACGGTCGTCGCCGCCCTCGGCCAGATTTTGCAGGGGCAGTCCGCCGGGGTAGGGCAGGCCCAGCACCCGGGCGGCCTTGTCGAAGCACTCCCCCGCCGCGTCGTCGTGGGTGGCGCCGATGATGGACATATCGGTGTAGCCCCGCACGTCCACGATGGCGGTGTTGCCGCCGGAGATGGCCAGGCACAGGAAGGGCGGCTCCAGCTCCGGGAAGGCCAGGTAGTTGGCGGCGATGTGGCCCCGGACGTGGTGGACGGGGATCAGCGGCACGCCCAGGGCCAGGGCCGCGCCCTTGGCGAAGTTGACCCCCACCAAAAGCGCGCCGATGAGACCCGGCGCGGCGGTGACGGCGATGGCGTCGATATCGCCTTTCTCAAGTCCAGCCTTCCGCACCGCCTCCCCGGCCAGCCGGGAGATGACGGTGATGTGGTTCCGGGAGGCGATCTCCGGCACCACGCCGCCGTAGAGGGCGTGCATATCCGCCTGGGAGAATATCTCGTTGGAGAGGATCTCACGCCCGTCCCGCACCACGGCGGCGGCGGTCTCGTCACAGGAGGATTCGATTCCAAGTATGTTCATGGCGGTTCTCCTCAAAGGGTAATACTAATGTCCATTTAAAAGAAGTCACCGAGCGGCGAGGATTTTTCGTGTCAGACGAGGAAGGCGGCGCAGGGAATACCCATTGGTATTTCCAAGACGGCTGACGAAGTATGACGCGGAAAAGACCGTCGCAAATGGCTTATTTTAATTGGATATTAGTATTATGTCCATCAAAAGGGCGTCCTCCGTGGGCAGGGCATAGTAGTTGCGGCGGACGCCGCAGACGGCGAAGCCCGCGGCCCGGTAGAGGGCGACGGCGGGGGCGTTGGACTTGCGCACCTCCAGGTACATCCGCTCCGCCCCGCGCCTCCTGGCGCGGGCCAGGACGGCCTCCAGCAGCGCCCTGCCGAAGCCCCGGCGGCGGAAAGCACCGTCTACGGCGATGTTGTAAAGCTCCGCGTCCTCAAAGGAGACGTGGTAGAGGGCGAAGCCCGCCGTCTGACCGGCCTCCTCCAGAACCAGCAGCTCCCCGTCGGGGGCGTCCAGATAGTCCTCAAAGGCCCCGCGGCTCCAGGGGTCGGGGAAGCTGCGGTTTTCGATCTCCACGATGCCGTCCAGGTGGCGGCGCAAGGCTCGTTGTATCCTCATTTTGCCTCGTACCAATTCCGGCCCGTGTGGGCCTCCACCGTCAGGGGAATGGAGAGGGAGGCGGCGCCCTCCATCTGGCGTATGAGCAGCTCCCGCACGGCCTCGGCGTCCGCCTCATTGCACTCTACGATCAGCTCGTCGTGGATCTGCAGCAGAAGCCGGGCGTTCAGGCCGCTCTCCCGGAGGGCCCTGTCCACGTTCACCATGGCGATCTTCATAATGTCCGCCGCGGCGCCCTGGATCGGCATATTCCTGGCCACCCGCTCGCCGAAGGAGCGCAGGGTGAAGTTGGAGGCCCTCAGCTCCGGCATGGGCCGGCGGCGGCCGTAGAGGGTGGTGACGAAGCCGGTGTCCTTGGCGTCGGCGATGACCTTTTCCATGTAGGCGGCCACGCCCTTGTAGGTGTTCATGTAGGTGTTGATATAGTTCCGGGCCTCCGCCACCGTGAGGCCGATGTCCTCGGACAGCGAGAAGGCGGAGATGCCGTAGACGATGCCGAAATTCACCGCTTTGGCGTGGCGGCGCTGCTCCGGCGTCACCTGCTCCGCCGGGATCCCCAGCACCTGGGCGGCGGTGGAGCGGTGGATATCCTGGCCGCTCAAAAAGGCGTCCTTCATCTGCCGATCCCCGGAGATGTGGGCCAGGATACGAAGCTCGATCTGGCTGTAATCCGCGTCCACCAGGGTGAAGCCAGCCGGGGCGACGAACATTTTGCGGATCTCCCCGCCCAGCTCCCGGCGGACAGGGATATTTTGCAGGTTCGGCTCCGTGGAGCTTAAGCGCCCCGTGGCGGTGACGGTCATCTGGAAGTTGGTGTGGATCCGCCCGTCCGGCCCGATGACTTTCTGGAGGCCGTCGGCGTAGGTGGATTTCAGCTTGGAAAGCTCCCGGTATTCCAAAATTTTGCCCACGATGGGGTGCAGGGGCCGCAGCTTTTCCAGCACGTCCACGTTGGTGGAGTAGCCCCGGTGGTTCTTCCGCCCCGTGGGCAGGCCCAGCTTTTCAAAGAGGATCTCGCCCAGCTGCTTGGGGGAGTTGATGTTGAAGCTTGTCCCGGCCAGAGCGTAAATTTCCGCTGAGAGGCTGTCGATCTGCCCGCCCAGAAGCTCCCCGAAGGCCGACAGGGCCTTTTTGTCCACCAGGAAGCCCGCCAGCTCCATGCGGGCCAGCACCGGACATAGGGGCATCTCCACCTCCTCCATCAGAAAGCGCAGACCGGCCTCCTCCAGCATCGGCTCCAGCCGCTCCCGGAGGCAGGCCACCGCGGCGGCCTCGGACAGAAGCCGCGCTATAAGCTTTGTGCCGTCGTCCAGGAGGGACAGCTGCTCCCCCTCCTCGGCTCCGCCCATGGGCGTGAAGCCGCAGTATTTTTCGCAAAGGCGCGGAAGCTCGTACCGGCTGGCCGTGGGGTCAAGCAGGTACGCGGCGATGGCGGAGTCGAAGCTCCAGCCCTCCAGAGGCAGGCCCATGGCCCCCAGCATACGGAGGGTGTCCTTGATGTCGTGGCCCATCTTTTTGACCTCCGGCGCGCAGAGGGCCTCCAGCGCGGGGCGGAAGACGGGGGATCCGTCGCGCAGGAGGAAGCCCACGGCCTCGGGGCTGTCGTTATCCATGTAGACGGCGCAGATCGTCCCGTCGGCGGAGAAGCGCACACAGGCCGCGCCTGTGGAGAGGGCCTTTTTGAAGTCCGCCAGGGACTCATTGTCCGAAACCTCTACGGTGACGCACTCCCCGGAAAACTCCATGGGTTCGCAGGGCGGCTCGGCGCTGGCGGGCGGGGTGAGCCTGTAGACGTCGATGAGCTTGCGGAACTCCAGGCGGGTAAAAAGCTCGTAGAGGCGGTCGTTGTCCACGGGCCGGACGCGGTTTTCCTCCGGGTCGAAGGGGAGGGGAGCGTCACAGCGGATCGTGGCCAGGTCGTAGGAAAGCTCCGCCAGCGCCCGGCCCTCGGTGAGCTTGGCGATCAGCCCGGGCTTGGCCGGGACGCCGGGGGCCTGCTCGATGGCGGGGAGCTTCGCGTAGATGCTCTCCACGTCGCCGTAGAGCCTGATAAGCCCCAGGGCGGTCTTTTCCCCCACGCCCCGCACGCCGGGGATATTGTCGGAGGCGTCGCCCATCAGGGCCTTCAGGTCGATCATGTGGATCGGGTCGAAGCCGTACTCGGCCCGAAATACCTCCGGCGTCACCCGCTTTGTGTTGGTCTGGCCCATGCGGCTGGTGATCAGATCCACGGTGGTGGCGTCGGACACCAGCTGAAGGCTGTCCCGGTCGCCGGTGCAGACGACGCACTCCCAGCCCGCCGCGGCGCATTTTTGGGCGATGGTACCCAGCAGGTCGTCGGCCTCCCAGCCTGAAAGCTCGTAGCGGCGGATATTCATGGCGTCCAGGGTGTCCTTCAAGATCGGCATCTGGGCCGCCAGCTCCTCGGGCATCTTGTGGCGGGTGGCCTTGTAGCCGTCGTATTTCAAATGGCGGAAGGTGGGCTCCGGCAGGTCGAAGGTGACGCACAGCGCGTCCGGCCCCTCCTCGGCAATGAGGCGGCGCAGAATGTTGATGAATCCAAAAACCGCGTTGGTGGGCGTCCCGTCGGAGGTGTTCAGCGGCCTCACCCCGAAAAACGCCCGGTTCACTATGCTGTTCCCGTCAAGCACCATGAGCTTCATACCGGCACCTCCGAAAAAGTCCTTAACTAAATTATTTTACCACTCCTATGTGGGAAATGCAAATACAAAAACCCGGGGAGGGAATAAAATCGGTGGAAAAGCGTTTTTTCGCGGCAAAAGCGGGCCGGACACCCGGCCGACCCGTGTATCGAATTTCTGAACGGCTACCCCACAACGCCGTACGGGCCGCCGGGGACGGCGGCCCAACGAACCATCAAATTTCGCAACGACTCATTCTTACGCTTTCGTAGGGGTCGCCCTCCCGGGCGACCCGTCCATCGTTGATTGACAGCCCGGTGGTTGACCGGGACGGGCCGCCGGGGACGGCGGCCCCTACAATCACTAACGAAACAGCTCAAATAATCGCCGTACGGGCCGCCGCCCACGGCGGCCCAGCGAACCATCGAATTTCGCAACGACTCATTCTTACGCTTTCGTAGGGGTCGCCCTCCCGGGCGACCCGTCCATCGTTGATTGACAACCCGGTGGTTGACCGGGACGGGCCGCCGGGGACGGCGGCCCCTACGGGTGCGTTGGACGAAATGAATGCGAAATTCGGAGGCTGTTGCGTAAGACGACGGGCCGCCAAGAGAGGCGGCCCCTACAAATCCTATTGAAAGATTTTGCAAAACAGTAAGGAAAAATCTCCCTAAAAGCCGTAGGGGCGGGTTCAAAACCCGCCCGAAATGGGAATACGCGGCGAAGCCGCAACCTTTTTGGAGGGCGGGATAGAAAATCAATTGGCGGGCCTTTTCGGCCCGCCAACAAGACACATTTTAGTTTTCCGCTCCGAAATCGTAGAGATAATACCCGCCGGGGCCAGAAAGGTCGCCCTCCTCCACGGCGCTGCTCTCTACACCCGCGCAGGTAGCATTGAGCCAGAAGATACCCTCCTGTGCCGTGGCGGGAACGTCCCGGTCAAAGGTGATAAAGACGCCCTGTTCGATGTCAATAACGCCCAACTCCGCCCACTGGATCTTTGGCTTTTGGTCAAGATCACGCACATAGTAGAGGAGGCGGTTGCCATCGGGACTGGGCAGTATGTTCCCGCCACGAGCAAAGGTAAAGTTTTCAAGAGAGATCTCCCGCCCGTCCTTCAGGTCGCGCAGTCTGGCGGAGCCGTCCTCCTCCACCAGAACGCACCACTTCAGCCCATTGCTGAAGCTGGCGATAACGCCGTGGGGCGGGAAAAATCGCTCGCTGTCATCAAGGCATACGGTACGCTCCAGAGTTTGCTTCAAAGCGCCGCTTTCCAAATCATACGCCCAGAAGGTCACCGTATCGGGACCGGGACTCTCAAACGGCTCGTCTCGGCTGTAAAGCAACAGTGTCCGATCATCCGCGAAAAAGGCCCCGCTGGCCTTCACGCTGGTGAGATTGGAAAGCTCCGTGAGTGAGCCGCTGTCAATGTCCAGATACCATCTTGTTTTCTCCGCTCCCTGACCAGCGGTGAGTACGGCGGCGGTCATTTCACTGTTCCAAACGGCGTCAGAAAGCCCTTTTTCTGAGGCGAGCGCGGCGGCGCCGGTGTCTGCCAGGAAGTCCGCTGTCCGGCCTGTTGTGAGGTCATAAAGCATATACCAAGCATCCCCGTCTATCTGGGAGTGAAGCGTCAGCAGGAGCTTGTCTGTATGGCCGGGAATGGCGCTCACGTCCATGCGGGTGCCTGAATCCCCCTCGGGGGACGTTCCGGCATCGGAGACGGGATCCACTACGATTTCCCCTTCCCACGCAAACCAGTCAAACCCCGCCTCAAAGGTCTCTCCCCGCCATACCGTGGAAACGTACTGCCGGGTCGGGCGGATATCCACCCGACTGATCCCGTTGACGCTCAGCGTCCAGTACTCCACAGGGCTTACGGTCTGCGCTGTTTCGTCAGCCTCCAGCTTGCGCAGAAGATCGCCTCGGCGCAGAAAGCGTCCCTCTCCCAAGCGCACATAGACGGCCTTGACCACATCTCCGATTTCGCTTTCGGAGGTCTCCGGGTCACGGTTTCCGCCCTCCAGACGGCCCGGCTCCGGCACCTGCTCCCGCTCTGCAATGTGGAAGAACGTCAGCACCGTCTCCCGGAGTTCCGGGCTGGCCGCCAGAGCCACGGTGAAGGTGGTCAACGCCAGAGCCGCCGCGGCGGCCAAGGCCGTCAGGGCGCGGCGAAGGAGCCTTTTGGGCCTGACCGCCGCAGAACCCGCAAGTTTTTCCTCCGCCGAGCGGATATAGTCGCCGCTGATGTCGTTCAGTGCATCAAGAATATTGTCTTTTCTCATAGAAAACCCTCCTCGTATAATAAGATT
>CANPWM010000090.1 GCA_947584295.1 uncultured Oscillospiraceae bacterium
TTTGCCTGCTGGTTTTTCGGAGTGAATGACAGATAACACTTACAAAATTCCTGTCAAATCTTATTATACGAGGAGGAGTGAGTATGTCAGAGGAAAGGCCCGCCTCCGTACCCTTGGGGGAGGCGCACCTGCGGGCGCTGGAGCGCATCGGCGACCCCGATCTGCGTCAGGCCGCGGCGGTGGAGATGGCCTATATGGGCGTGACGCCCTCGGCGGCGGACGCCTATGTGACCGCCGTCCTGCACCCCAACGTTCCGGCGGCCGTCAGAGGCTTCCTGATGGCCGTGGAGACCGCTTTGCCCGCCGGGTGTGAATATATCCGGGAGGACGCGGAAAACTGCGTCAAGGTCACGCTGCGCTGTCCCTATTAAAAAAGCCTGACAGGTTTCCCTGTCAGGCTTTTTTTACGAAAGATAAGAAAAACCACAAATCCTTCTTGACAACGCCATACGGGCATGGTAATATGAAGCCAACTTCACATGAAGTAAACTTCATATCCTTGCGGGGAGGGGTGCCCATGAAGACCCGTGTGCGTGAGCTCAGGAGCGCGGCGGGAATGACCCAGCAGCGGCTGGCGGAGCTTACGCGGGTGTCCTGCAGGACGATCATATCCATCGAAAAGGAGCAGTACAGCCCGTCGCTGATGTTGGCCTACCGGCTGGCCAGAGTCTTTGGCGTCAGCGTTGAGAAGCTTTGCTGTCTCGAGGAAAACTATCAGAGGGAGGAAGCGGAATATGAAAAGCTCGTCTAAGCTGACCTACGCCGACAGGCTCCGCCGGCGGGTGAGGATCCTCTGGTGCGTGGCGGCGCTGATGCTGGTCTACATGGTCGTGGTGGGGGAGACCGGCGGCGACAGCCGGATCATGTCCCGGCTCGCCCAGATCGTGAGCCGCGTCCTCTTTTTCGGGGGCCTGGCCTGGGTCGTCGCCGCCATTGTCCGTACAAACAAGCTGCTCAAAAACCGCGCCGCCCTGCGGGAGAGCCAGCTTCAGGAGTTGGACGAGCGGAACAGGTATCTGCACGACAAGTCCGGCGGCACGGTGATGGACATTATGCTCCTGGCGCTGCTGTTCACCACCCTGACCGCGTCCCTTTTCAATATGCCCGCCTTCTACACCTCCTTTGCCCTTCTCGCCGCCGCCGTCCTGCTCAGGGGCGGGGCCTACCTCCACTATTCCCGCGCCCCCCGGGAATGAGGATATTAAAAATGAGGCGCCCCCGGAAAATCCAAGGGAGCCTCAGTTTGTCAAAAAACTCAAATCGAGCGTTTTTTCCGGTGGCATGTACGTCGGAAAAAACACCTTTTGTCACGCAAGTGTGCCGCCTTGCGGTGCGCGCGGCGTGACGGCAGGGAAGATTCGGGTGAATTTCGCAAAATTCACCCGAATCTTCCCGCACGTTCCCCTTTGTCGGAAAAGGCCAACGGCCTTTTTCGACAGGCTGAGGCGCCCCCGGAAAATCCGGGGGCGCTGTTTTGTTATTCCTCTTTTGCCGTCACGGCGATGCTCAGCTCCTGAAGCTGCTTGTCCGTGACCTCGCTGGGCGCGCCCATCATCACGTCCTGGGCGGATTTGTTCATGGGGAAGGCGATGACCTCCCGGATCAGCTCCTCGCAGGTGAGGAGCATGATGATCCGATCCACCCCCGGCGCGGCGCCGGCGTGGGGAGGCGCGCCGTAGCAGAAGGCGTTATACATGGCGGGGAATTTGCTCTTTACGTCCTCCTCGCCCAGACGCACAAGCTTAAAGGCCTCGATCATGATCTCCGGGTCGTGGTTGCGTACGGCCCCGGAGGCGGATTCATACCCGTTGATCACCAGATCGTACTGATAGGCGGTGATGGTCAGGGGGTCGATCTCCCCGGCGGCGGCCTTTTTCAAAACCTCCAGCCCGCCGTTGGGCATGGAGAAGGGGTTGTGGCAGAACTCCAGCTCCCCGGACTCCTCGCCGATCTCATACATGGGGAAGTCCACGATCCAGCAGAAGGCGTACTGTTCCTTGTCCATGTGGTTGGGGCAGAGAGCGCCCAGCTTTGTGCGCATCACGCCCGCCGTTTTCTGGGCGGCGCTGAGCTTCCCGGCGGCCAGGCCCACAAAGCACCCCGGCTCCAGGCCCAGGGCGGAGACGACGGCCTCCTTGTGAGGCTCCACGAATTTGGCGATGCCGCCCACCAGGGCGCCGTTCTCGTCCACCCGGAACCAGTAGGGCTTCTGCCCCGCCTGCACCTCCACGTCGGCGCAGAGCTTGTCGATCTGCTTGCGGGTGGCCTCAAAGCCGGTGACCACAACGGCCTTGACGGTCTGATTCTCAAAGGGGCCGAAGCCGATACCGGCCATAAGGCCCGTCACGTCCCGGATCTCCAGGTCGATGCGCAGATCCGGCTTGTCGGTGCCGTATTTCTCCAGGGCGTCGTTGTAGCGGATACGCCGGAAGGGGGCCTGGGAGACGCGCTCATATTTGCCGAATTTCTCAAAGACAGGCACCAGCACCCGCTCCAGCACGGCCAGCACGTCCTCCTGCCCGGCGAAGGCCATCTCCATATCGAGCTGATAGAACTCGCCGGGGGAGCGGTCCCCCCGGGCGTCCTCGTCCCGGAAGCAGGGGGCGATCTGGAAGTACCGATCAAAGCCGGAGGTCATCAGAAGCTGCTTGAACTGCTGGGGCGCTTGGGGCAGGGCGTAGAATTTGCCGGGGTGCTTGCGGGAGGGAACCAGATAGTCCCGGGCGCCCTCGGGGCTGGAGGCCGTCAGAATGGGCGTGGTGATCTCCAAAAAGCCCTCACCGATCATGGCCGCCCGCAGCGCCGCCACCACCTGGGAGCGCAGGACGATGTTCTTCTTCACCTCGGGGTTGCGCAGGTCAAGATAGCGGTACTTGAGCCTGATGGCCTCGTCGGCCTCCTTCGAGCGGTTGATCTGGAAGGGCAGCTCGTTGTACCGGCAGCGGCCCAGAAGCTCTATCTCCTCCGGCACCACCTCGATATCCCCGGTGGGCAGGCTGGGATTCTTGCTGCTGCGCTCCCGGACAGCGCCAGTGACGCTGACGGTGGACTCCTTGTTCCAGCCCTTCACCTTGGCCAGCAGCGCCTCGTCCTCCACCACCACCTGGGTGGTGCCGTAAAAGTCCCGCAGTACCACAAAGGCCAGGCTCGCGGACACCGCGCGTATGTTCTCCAGCCACCCGCAGAGCTTCACCTTCTGCCCGACGTGTTCCATGCGAAGCTCCCCGCAGGTGTGTGTACGGGATTGAACCATATGCGATCACTCCATCTCTCTTGTATAATACGTTTAAGTGAGAATACTTGCGTAATAAGGGTCATTGCGCGGTATCGCCGCCGCCCTCCTCCGGCTCCGGCTCAGGCTCCGGCTCCGGGTAGAGCGCGTCGATCAGCGCGAACACCCGCCGCGCCCAGGTGGATTTGTCCTGGGTGGTGACCACCGTCTGGCCGTTGCCGGAGAGCCGCAGAACGCCCCCCTGGTATTCGGCGGTGAGGGAGCTGTCGGAGACGGTGCAGTGGAAGATGACCCGCCAGCAGACGTCCCCGGCCCGGGGCGCGGGGAGCTTCTGGGAGAAAAGGCCCCCCGGCGTCATGCCAAAGCCCTTGTCGTCAAAAAGCTCCGTCAGCTCCGCAAGATTCCTGTTCTGGGCGTCCACCAGCAGCTCCTCCGGGGCCGTCCCCTCCGGGTCATATTCCCAGCCCCACACATAAACGCCGTCCACGGCGGAAAAGTTGAAGATCCCGTCGGCGTAATTCTCCGCCGCCATAGGGCGGCAAAGCACCAGCCCCACCACCAGGACGGCGGCCAGCAGAATGAGGACGACGGTAACGGCTTGTTTTCCCGACATGGCTTATTCCTTAATGGGCGCGACGCCCCGGCTTTGGGCCACGAAGGAGCCGATCCGCTCCGCCGCGTCCTCCACCGTCAGAAGCTCCTGGGCCCCGGTTCTCATATCCTTCAGGGACACCATGCGCTTTTCGATCTCATCGTCCCCCAAAATGGCCGCGAAAGGCACGCCCAGTCGGTTGGCGTAGGTCATTTTGGCCTTGAATTTTTTGTTCTCCGAATAGATCTGCGTCCTGATCCCCGCCGCCCGGAAGGCGGTGGCCGTCTCCACGGCAAAGGCCCGATCCTCCGTCATGGGGAGGATCAGCACGTCCGCCGGGGCGGTGGGCAGCTCCCCGTCCAGAAGCCCGCAGTCGCTGAGAATGAAGAAAAGCCGCGTAAGCCCGATGGAGATCCCCACGCCGGGCAGGGCCTTGTCCGTGTAAAAGCCCGCCAGATCGTCATACCGCCCGCCGGAGCAGATGGAACCCACCTCCGGGTGATCCGTCATCTGCGTCTCATAGACGGTCCCCGTGTAGTAGTCCAGGCCCCGGGCGATGGTCAGATCCACCGCGAAATGATCCTCCGGCACGCCGAAGTCCTTAAGATACCCCACCACGGCCCTCAGCTCGTCGAGTCCCTTGTCAAAAAGCCCGTCCCGGCCCGCATAGGCCGCCAGGGAGTCCAGGACAGTACTGTTTTCGCCCCGGATCGCCATAAAGGACAGGATCTTTTCGGCGCTCTCCCGGTCGATGCCCAGGTCGTCGCGCAGAATGGCTCCCACCTTCTCCGGCCCGATCTTCTCCAGCTTGTCCACCGTGCGCATGATATCCCCGGCCTTCTCCGAAAGGCCCAGCATATTGTAAAACCCGGTGAGGATCTTCCTGTTGTTGACCCGGATAACGAACCGCCGAAGGCCCAGCTCGGTAAAGACCCGGTAGATGATGGAGGGGATCTCCGCCTCGTTCATGATATCCAGGGCCCCGTCGCCGATCACGTCGATGTCCGCCTGGTAGAACTCCCTGAACCGCCCCCGTTGGGGCCGCTCCCCCCGGTACACCTTGCCGATCTGATACCGCCGGAAGGGGAAGGTCAGATCCGCGTAGTGCATCGCCACATATTTCGCCAGCGGCACCGTCAGGTCAAAGCGGAGGGCCAGGTCGTTGTCCCCCTTGGAAAAGCGGTAGATCTGCTTCTCCGTCTCGCCGCCGCCCTTGGCCAGCAGCACGTCGGAGCTCTCCAAAAGCGGCGTATCCAGCGCCGTGAAGCCATAGAGGCCATAGACGCGCCTGATGGTGTCCATGATCTTATCCATCATCGCCTGCTCCCCCGGCAGAAGCTCCATAAAGCCGGAGAGCGTGTGAGGTTTTATGCGTTCCATGAATAAATTCTCTCTCCCATAAAAATCCCCCGCCCGGTGGAGCGGGGGCCGTATCATTTTCTTTGCCTGTCCTTATTTTTTGGGGTTGACGATGTCGCGCCAATCCAGCATGCCGTCCTTCAGGCCCCGGATCAGCACCTCGGCGGTGGCCACGTTGGTGGCAAAGGGGACGTTCTGCTGGTCGCACAACCTGCCGATCTTGTTGGTGGAGGCCATGGCGCGCGGGTCGGTGGGGTCGGAAAAGAAGAGGACAAGGTCAAGCTCATTGTAGGCAAGTCTGGCCGCCATCTGCTGATCCCCGCCCTGGTCGCAGGACAGATACAGGTCGATGGGCAGCCCCGTCGCCTCTTTGACAAGTCTCCCGGTGGTGTTTGTGGCGCAAATGGAATGCTGAGAGAGGATCCCGCAGTAGGCGATGCAAAATTGCACCATCAGCTCCTTCTTCCTGTCGTGTGCCATTAATGCGATATTCATACCGTCACCAACCTTTTATATTGATAAATTGTTGTTTTTCCCAAAAGCAAAACAGGATAAAATCGAAATATCCAGGATAGATATCTGGATCATATGCGTCCCAGCTTGACCTTTTCGCCCCGCAGGCGGGCCGCCACGTTCTCAAACTGCCCCCAGGCGCGCCTGGCGCCGTACTCGATAAGGGGGATCTCCAGGTTCCCCGCCTCGGAGACGCTCTCATCTTCACTGATAACGCCGATGAGCCGCGCGCCCACGGTGTCGATCACGTCGTCCAGGTCCCGCCTGATCCGGCGGTAGACCTTGGGGTTGACCCGGTTCACCAAAAGGCGTATCTCCTCCACGCCCAAGGCCCGCAGCTCCTGCACCGTCCTCTGGCCGTCCCGCAGGCTTGCCAGATCCCCGGTGGCCGTCACCAGGGCCATGTCCGCCCCGGAAGCCGCCATGCGGAACCCCCGGCCTATACCGGCGGGGGAGTCTAAAAGCACAAAATCGTAGCTTTGCCGAAGCGTATCTGCCAGTTCCGCAAAGCCCTCCGCCTCCGTCTCCAGGGGAAGCTCCGTGGGCGCCGAGAGGAAATAGAGATTTTCCAGGGTGGGGTGGGCCGTTACGGCCTCCTCCGGGGGGATTCGCCCGGAGAGGATATCCCCATAGTCAAAGCAGACCTGCTCTGAAAGCCCCAGAGCCATGTCCAGATTCCGAAGGGCCGCGTCCATATCGACGCACAGGGTCTTGCACCCGGAACGGGCCAGAAATGAACCGATAGCCGCCGTGCAGGCGGTCTTGCCGGTACCTCCCTTGCCGGAGGTGATGACGATTACGGTACCCATATAAGCCCCCATTTAGAATTATAATCGACCTGCGACATTTTTGCAACTGGATTTCAGGAATATCTTATTCACTTTTCGGATATTTTCAGGAAAATAATTCAAAATATCCATAAAATGATGGAGTTTTACATAAAAACTTCCAAAACGCCGTCATTTACCGCAGCAGGGAATTGTCGGTGTAGATGTCCAGGGAGGACATTTCAGAACCGGCGAAGTAGGCGTCCATCATATCCTTGGCGATGGTGATCAGGGCCGAGCCGGAGCCGCCCTTCTCCACCACCACGGCGATGGCGATCTGGGGATCGTCGGCGGGGGCGTAGCAGACGAACACGCCGTTGTTGACAGCGGAGTTGGAGGACTGCACGGTACCCGTCTTGGCGGCCACGGCCACCTGGTAGTTGGCCAGGTCCTTCTGGGCCGTGCCGGTCTTGGCCACGGCCTTCATGCCCCGCTGGAGTATCGGGATAATGCCCTGGGGATCCTCGATGGTGTAGCGGGAGGAGGGTTCCCGGCGCAGCAGGATATCGGAATAGTTGAAGCTGGAGACATTGCGCAGGATAGTCAGGTTGTTGAGGGTACCCCCGTTGGCGATGGTGGAGACGTAGTTGGCCATCTGGAGGGGCGTGAACTCGTTGTAGCCCTGGCCGATGGCGGTGATCAGGTTATCGGCGGCGTACCAGCCGTCCCCGTCCCCGGCCTC
>CANPWM010000091.1 GCA_947584295.1 uncultured Oscillospiraceae bacterium
TACGGGCCGCCCGCGTCCTCGCGCGAGCCGCTTAACCTCGCGTCCCCACGTGGCAGGGCTTGTAGGGGCCGCCTCTCCAGGCGGCCCGCCGTCTTACGCAACATCTTCCCCATATCTTTTCCTTTCCCCCAACGCACAATCTCCCCGTACGGGCCGGGCACCCGGCCGGCCCGTGTATCGAATTTCTGAACGGCCACCTCACACCGCCGTACGGGCCGCCGCCCACGGCGGCCCATCTATCGAATTGCTGAATCGCTTTCCCCCTACAAGCCTTTAAGGAAAATTTTGCAAAAAAATCGCATAAATCTTCTTAAAAAGCCGTAGGGGCGGGTTCTTAAACCCGCCCGTAATTAAAATGCGCGGCGGGGGAAGCGCGGGGATTCCGGCGATTGTTAACGCGCGTTGCTTGCGGCAACGGGCCGATTGGCCTACAATGGGGGCGACAATCAAATGAAAGGAGGTCGTCCCTGATGCTCAGTGAAAACATCAAAAACATCAGAAAATCAAAAGGACTCTCTCAGCAGGAGCTTGCCGTCAAGCTGAATGTGGTGCGGCAGACCGTTTCCAAATGGGAGCAGGGGCTGTCGGTGCCTGACGCGGATATGCTGATTTCCCTGTCGAAAGCGTTTGAAACGCCGGTAAGCACCCTGCTGGGGGAGACGGTCGCCGAAGCGGAACCCGACAGCTTGAAGGCCATTTCTGAAAAATTGGAGGTGATCAACCTGCAGATGGCACAGCGGAAAACCGTCAGGATAAAAATCCTCCACTGGCTGCTGATTTTGGCAAGCTTTGCCATCATAGCGGCGTTTGTGAGCCTGTTTTTTCTGAAAAGCCCCTACCTGGGCTGGGATTACAGCGACCCTGAAACGGCAGTTCTGGGTGTTCTGGCCCATGCGGTGGAGTGGGCGTTTGTGCGGATCGCGCCGCTGCTCCTGCTCGGCACGATCATGGGGATTTTCGTAACAAGAAAGAGAACGTGAAACGGCAGGGCCCGCCGCCCACGGCGGCGGGTGATTGAATCAGAAGGGGAACCCTGACGGTTCCCCCTCCAACCCCTTCCCTCCGATTATGCGGAAATCCAATTTTAACCGAAAGATGTTCCGTACGGGCCGGACACCCGGCCGGCCCGTGTATCGAATTTCTGAACGGCCACCCCACACCGCCGTAGGGGCCGCCGCCCACGGCGGCCCGTCCCGGACAACCTCCGGGCTGTCAATCAACGGTGGACGGGTCGCCCGGGAGGGCGACCCCTACGGAATCACCCTCAAATTTGTGAATCTATGCGTATGTCTGTGGGCCGCCTCTTGGCGGCCCCGCGTTTTTTCGGGCGGGTTATCCCCGCAGCTCCCGCTCCCGGATAATGCCGTCCTGATAGGCCCGCACCAGCTCGGAGAGATCGCCAATAAGACTGCGCATCTGCTTCCCCTCGTCGGTGTCCGCCACCAGCAGGCGGGCGGCGGGGGTGTAGATGTACTCGCTGGAGGAGGAGATGTCCTCGTCCTCCAGCACCGCTTTGGCGGCGCTCTCAAAGGGCTGGTGGGTGCGGAGGGTCAGGCCCCGGGAGTTATACACCAGCGTATACCCGGCAATGCCGGTTTTCTCGTGGTAGGCCCGGCAGAAGCCCCCGTCGATGACGATGAGCTTTCCCCCGCCCTTGACGGGACTCTCCCCCTCCACGGCCCGCACCGGCACGTGGCCGTTGATGATGTGGTCGCCCGCCTCCGTAAGACCGAACTCCGAGAGGATCTTCTCCGCCGTGGCGCTTTCGTTTATCAGCTTGTAGTAGGGATCCTTCACCTCCCGGTGCGTCTCCGGGTCGGCGATGAACAGCCGCTCAAAGGTGGTCATGGCGCTGCGCCCGTAGATGGGGCTTTTGGCGCCGCACCACAGGTACCACAGGAAATCCTGCCCCGCCTGCCGCTGGGGGGAACCCTCCGGGGCGAAGTAGCCCTGGCGGGCCCGCCTGTCGCAGTAGTCAAAGAGCGCCTTCCCGGCGTACTCCCGGCCCTCGAAGGTCTCCTTGGCGAAGTCCCCCTCCGCCGTCATGGGGACGGCCCCGTGGTACAGCAGGTTCCCGTTGGTCACCTTGTAGACGGAGCCGGAGGAGTAAAGGAACTGCACGTGCTTCTGCAAAAGCTTGCTGTGCCGGAACCCCCGCACCAGATCCCTCAGAACGTCCAGCTCCCGGGCGGTGAACCGCTCCGGCGCGTCGGGATCCACCGTGGGGAAGTCGCACTCCAGCAGGGGGTATTCCCGCCCGCCGCAGACCACCGTACTTTTTTCAAAGTCGATGTGCCGCAGGTAGTCCCGGCCCGCCATCTTAAAGTCCGGGTTCCTGTCGATGACCTGCGCCTCGGCCTTCAGCATCATCACCGTCACGGCCTTGTGCATCTGCGCGGCCCGCTCCAGGGCCTCCCGGGAGGTATTTTTCCGGCTGTCCGTCCGGGGGATCCAGCGGGCCAGGTCGGCGTGTTCGTAATACTCCTGGGCCAGATGATCCAGCTCCCGCAGGCTGATGCCGTATCCATGCTCCAGGGTGTCGGTGTTGTTGTAGGCCAGGGTGGTTTTCAGCACCGTCAGCACGCAGACGGGACTGCCCGCCGCCGCGCCCATCCACACCACGTCGTGGTTGCCCCACTGGATATCCACCCCGTGGTGGCCGATGAGCCGCTCCAAGATCTGGTCGGGGCGCGGCCCCCGGTCAAAGAGGTCGCCTACGATGTGCAGCCTGTCCACCGCCAGCCGCTTGATAAGCTCGCAGAACCGGGTGATGTAGGCGTCGGCCCGGTGGTAGGCGATGATGGAGTCCACGATGGTCTCGTAATAGAGCCGCTTGTCGTGATCCTCAAAATGGGCGTGGAGCAGCTCGTCCAGCACATGGGCGCAGGCCTCCGGCAGACAGGAGCGCACATGGGCGCGGGTGTGCTTGGAGGCGACGAAGCGGCAGAGCCTGATCAGCCGCATCAGCGTGTCGTTATACCACCGCCCAAGATCCCCCTGGGCGGCCTTCAGCTGGGGGAGCTTCTTTTCGGGGTAGTAGATCAGCGTGGCCAGGTCAGCCCGCTCCTCCCCGGACAGCTCCTCCCCGAACACCGTGTCGATCTTCTCCCGGATATACCCGGAGGCGTTGTTCAGAATGTGGATAAAGGCCTCGTTCTCCCCGTGGAGATCGGACATGAAATGCTCCGTCCCCTTGGGCAGACGCAGTACGGCCTCCATGCGAATGATCTCGCTGGACGCCGCCGCCACCGTGGGATATTTGGCGGAGAGGAGCGTCAGATACCGCAGCCGCTGGCTGTCGTTGTTCATGCCTTGCCTCCTTTTTTGTTCCCCCGGCGGGTCAGGGCACCAAAGACAGGATCCCTGCCCTCCCTGTCGGCCAGGGCCGCCTCAAGCCGCTCCCGAAGCTGCTCCGACAGGGGCTTTTCCGACGGGAAGGGCCGGAAGAACCGGGCCTTTTCGTGGGCCTTGTCCTGGACGGAGCGGAGATGGGCCTTGAGATTTTCGTATTTGATCTCCACGTCGTTTTCCCGGGCGAATTCCCGCAGCCGCGCCAGCAGATGCAGGGAGTGGCACAGGTCGATGATGAACACGCCGTAGAACATACCGATGACAAAGGAGAAGGCCAGGTTGTTGGCCAGCCAGTTGAGGGCCCCCAGGACGCGCGGGTGGATCAGGAAGTAGTACGCCGCCCCCAGAATGGCCCAGAAGAGGGAGAACAGCGGGCAGATGATGCCCTGGAGGTTTCCCCACTGGTCGGAGTAGTCCCACAGACGCACATGGGCCACCTTGATGCTGAGGATCCCGGCGATATACTCGATGAGCGTCATGCACACCGCCATGAAGAGGAAGAGCGCCGCCTTCTCCCAGAAGGGATCCTTGATCCAGGTGGTGTTCTCCAGAGAGGCGATGAGGAACAGGATACACAGCCCCATTCCGTAGAGAGGCACATACGGCCCTGTGCAGAAGCCCGGGTTTATCCACTTGCGCTCCGGGTTGGCCCCGGAGAAGAACCGCCGGTAGAAAAGCTCCAGCACCCAGCCAAACACCGAGCCGATGAAAAAGAGAAACGCCAAGGTCAGAAAAAGTCCCATGATGGTTACCTCCCGGTTGATACGGCGATAGGGGAGCCTGCGCTCCCGGCGTCCAGTATAGCACATTTATATAAATTTTGGAATAGCCGGGGCGCTTTATTGTTGCATTTTGCGGGAAAAAGAAATATAATGGCATCAGAACACAGGAAAGGGGCGCCGGTGATGACCTTTACAAGCTTTGACGGCAGAGAGATTTTCGTATACGAGTGGCTGGACGTGAAAAAGCCTGTGGGCTTTGTCCAGATCGTCCACGGCATGGCGGAACACGCCGCCCGCTACGCCCCCTTCGCCGCCTTCCTCAACGACCACGGCTACCTGGTGGCGGCGGACGACCACCGGGGCCACGGAAAGACCGCCGGGGACGCCCCGGGCTGGTGCCAGGGGGATATGTTCGGGGACGTGGTGCGGGACGAGGCGGCCCTGACAGACCGCTATAAGGCGCTCTATCCCGGCCTTCCGTATATCCTTTTCGGCTTCTCCTTCGGCTCCTTCGTGGCCCAGAGCTATATCGCCCGATACGGGGACAAGCTGGACGGGGCCGTTATCGGCGGCAGCGCCTACAAGAAGGATCTTGACGTGTACCTGGGTACCGTGGCGGCGGCGCTGACCCCCGCCAAAAAGCCCGCGGCCTTCATCGAGAAGCTGTCCTTCGGCGCCTACGCCAAACAGTTTGAGGACGGCAAGTGGATCTCCAACGACCCGGAGAACAACGCCGCCTACGAGGGGGATCCCCTGTGCGGCTTTACCTGCTCGGCCAGGTTCTACCGGGACTTCTTCCGGGGGCTGAGGGGCCTCTACACCCCGGCCTATGTGGCGGGACTTCCCCGGGAGCTGCCCCTGCTGCTGGCCTCCGGCGCGGACGACCCGGTGGGCAGTATGGGCGCGGGCGTTAAGAAGCTGGAGGCCTTTTACACGGAAAAGGCGGGCATGAAGGACGTGACCGTGGCCCTTTTCGACGGCTCCCGGCACGAATTTTTGAACGAGAAGCGGGACAGGGAACAAAAATGGGGAACGGTGCTGTCGTTTCTGGATCGCGTCTCCGGCGGCAAAACGGCGGAAACGGCACAGGACGAGGCCATAAACGCGTAGATTTCGCCGGTGGGAGCCGGTATAATGTTGACAGATCAAGGGGGAGTGAAGCAATGGAACTTTCCACGCTAATCGAGAAGATCAAAACAGGGGCCCTGGACGAACGGCTCCGCGGGGTGCTGGACTGCGACGCCGCCTCCGCCCGGAAGCGGGCGCTGGGAGTGGCCGAGACCCTGGCCGACACCTACGCCCCGCAGGGGCGGGCGGGCCTGTTCTCCGGCCCCGGCAGGACGGAGATCGGCGGCAACCACACCGACCACCAGCACGGCCATGTGCTGTGCGGCAGTGTGGATCTGGACGTGCTGGCCGCCGCCGCCCTGAACGGGACAGACACGGCGCGCCTGCAAAGCGCCGGGTACGATCCCATCACCGTGGAGCTTTCGGATCTGGAGCCCCGCAAGGCCGAGTACGGCACCACCGCCGGGCTTGTCCGGGGCGTGGCGGCGGGGATCCGAAACCTGGGCTATAAGCTCGCCGGGTTCGACGCCTGCGCCGTCTCCACGGTGCTGTCCGGCTCGGGCCTCTCCTCCTCCGCCGCCTTTGAGGTGCTGGTGGGGAACATTCTGAACGCCCTGTGCTGTGACGGGCGGCTGGACGCCGTCACCATCGCCAAGATCGGCCAATACGCCGAGAACGTCTATTTCGGCAAGCCCTGCGGCCTGATGGATCAGATGGGCTCCAGCGTGGGCGGGGCGGTGGCCATCGACTTCGCCGACCCCGTGAACCCGGTGATCACCCCGGTGCGGTATGACTTCGCCGCCTCCGGCCACGTGCTGTGCATCATCGACACCCGCTCCGACCACGCCGACCTTACCGGCGATTACGCCGCCATCACCCAGGAGATGGGCGCGGTGGCCGCCCGGTTCGGCAAACGGTGGCTCCGGGAGGTGCCGGAGAAGGACTTCCGGGCTGCCCTCCCCGCCCTGCGGGAGCAGTGCGGCGACAGGGCCGTTCTCCGGGCCATGCACTTCTACGCCGACGACAGGCGCGCCCAGGCGGAGGCCGCCGCCCTGGAAAAAGGGGATTTCGACGAGTTCCTCCGGCTGGTCAACCAGTCCGGCCTGTCCTCCGAGACCCTCTTGCAAAATATCTGGTCCCCGGCAAAGCCTGAAAAGCAGGCGGTGGCGGTGGCCCTGGCCCTGGGCCGGGAGCTGCTTGGCGGGCAGGGCGCCGTCCGCGTCCACGGCGGCGGCTTCGCCGGTACCGTCCAGGCCTTTGTGCCGGAGGACAGGACGGAGGCCTTCAAGGCCGGTATCGAGGCGGTGTTCGGGCAGGGCGCCTGCCACGTCCTGCGTATCCGCCCCACCGGCGGCGCGGCCATCGTGTGAGCGGGACGAAACGGCCGCAATGTATGGCCGTATAGACCGCGGGAAACGGCTGTATGATCCGTAGAAAATGACGATCCTTGCCCCTTTCCGGGCCGGACGGCGGCCCGTTTTTTGAAATAACTGATGGGAGGTAAAATCTTATGGCAATTTTAGTCCTTGGCGGAGCCGGGTACATCGGCTCCCACACCGTCTGGGAGCTTTGCGAGGCGGGGCGCGACGTGGTGGTGGCCGACAATCTCCAGACCGGCTTTCAGGAGGCCGTCCACCCCAAGGCCCGGTTCTACAAGCTGGATATCCGGGACAGGGAGGC
>CANPWM010000092.1 GCA_947584295.1 uncultured Oscillospiraceae bacterium
CATGGCTGAATTGAGTTTACAGCATATCGACAAGATATACGACAATAACGTTCAGGCGGTCTTCGACTTCAACCTGGACGTGAAGGACGGGGAGCTGATCGTTTTGGTGGGCCCCTCCGGCTGCGGAAAATCCACCACCCTGAGAATGGTGGCCGGCCTGGAGGATATCTCCAACGGGCATCTGCTGCTGGACGGGAAGGACATCACCCAGACCCCCGCCAAGGATCGTGACATGGCCATGGTTTTCCAGAACTACGCCCTCTACGGGCATATGACCATCTATGAAAACATGGCTTTCTCCCTGACGCTCCGCAAGGAGAACCCCAACGTTATCCACAAGAAGGTGCTGGCGGCGGCGGAGATCCTGGGCCTGACCAGCCAGCTCAACAAAAAGCCCTCCCAGCTTTCCGGCGGCCAGCGGCAGCGTGTGGCCATGGGCCGCTCCATCGTGCGGAACCCCAAGGTGTTCCTGTTCGACGAGCCGCTGTCCAACCTGGACGCCAAGCTGCGCGGCGCTACCCGCCGGGAGATCCTGCTCCTCCACAAGAGGCTCCAGGCCACCATGCTCTACGTTACCCACGACCAGACAGAGGCTCTGACCCTGGCTGACAGGATCGTGTGTATGTCCATGGGCCATGTCCAGCAGGTGGGCACGCCTCTGGAGCTTTACGATTCCCCCGACAACGTGTTCGTGGCCAGCTTCATCGGGCTTCCGCCCATGAACTTCTACGACGTGAAGGTGGTAGGGAACGAGCTTCAGGGCAACGGCATCAAGGTGGCGCTGACACCTGAGGAGAAGAAGACCCTTGCCGCCTATGAGGGCAAGGAGATCACCCTGGGCGTCCGCCCGGAGAACTTCATTGAGGGCGAGGGCTTCAAGGTCACCGTGACCAACAATGAGAACCTGGGCATGAACACGCTGGTGTACGGCACCGGCGAGGGCGGCGTGAAGGTCACCGCCAAGCTGAAGGGCTGGAAGAACTATAAGGTGGGCGACACCGCCTCCTTTGGCATTATCAGAAAGCACTTCTTCGACAAGGAGACCACCAACGCGATAAGGGGGGACAAGTGATGGCGGAAAAGAAAACGAAGGCCCCTGAGACGAAGGCCCCCAGCAAGGGCTTCAAGGGGTTCTGCCGCAAGGTCGGACACGGGCTGAAGGAGATCGGCCGTAAGTTCATCGTTATGCTCAAGCGCCGTCCCAGCTATATCCCCCTGGCGGTGTTTTTGGCGGCCTTCATTGTCTACTCCTTTAACCTGACGGATATCTCCAACACCACGGCGCTTCTGGGCGGGCCCAACATGGGCCTGGCGGGCTTTGCGACGATGCTGCTTTCCATGCTCTCGCTGCTGTGCTTCCTGAACGCCTTCCCTTACCGCAAAAAGACCAACGTCCCCATGCTGGTGCTGATGCTGGTGATGGTGGGGATCATCATCTTCTGCGATGTGTATTACATCAGACAGATCGCCGCCTCCGTGGCAGCCGCCAACGGGGCCATTGATCCGTATGATCCCAAGACCGTGTTTATCGCGTATTCCGACTACTATCTGCGTCAGCATATCATTCTGCTGTGCGTGGGCGTCGTGCTGACTGCGCTGCTGCCGGTCTTTAAGAAGCTTCTGCGCATGATCAACACCAACGTTGACGTGGAAGGCAACGGCGAGATGGGCGCCATCGACATCTCCGCTGAATGAGGACTTAAGGGCGCGCAGCCCTGACTGATTGGGAGGCCCGGCGCTTGAGCCTCCCAATTGCCAAAGAGGAACATCAATGAGCAAAAAAAACAGGCAAAATAACGGGCAGGAGGAGTTCAAGCAGGCGGATTACTACAAGCTGAAGACAAAGGCTGTGGACGACCTTATCAGCGCCAGCCCGGAAAACTCGCCCCTTGTCTCCGACGCGGAGCTTCGGAAGTACCGTTCCGGCCCGAAGCTCAAGATCGCGGAGTGGGTGGTCTTCTGCTTCATCAAGTGGTGGTTCCCCGCCGCCGGCTGTTTCTTCTTCATGTGGGGCCTGGGCAACTATCTCCAGAGCGGTTTGGATCTGATGGCTGTCACGGCTATCGCCATGGGAATGGTGACGGATATCCTTACCAACAACGCCCTGCGTTTCTTTGAGAAGGTACCCGGTTCGGCGGACAGGTGGATCATGTGTACCAAGAGAAAGTCCTATGTGACCTTCCCGCTGAATATCCTCTACGCCATTGTGCTGATGTTCTTCGTGTATATGACCTACACCGTAGTAAACCGTGTGATCATCAGGATCGGGAACCTGACCGATACCCTGCCGCTGGCAGTCGAGCCGATCATGTTCGGACTGTTCTGGCTGGGGTGGGATCTGGCCTTCGTGTCCATCAAAAACGCCGTCAAACGCGCTGTGGCGGACGCGAAAAAGGCCGGCAAATGAGGAATTTCGTATGATCAACATTCTATACCGTTCCAGTACCTCCGCCTGCTTTGAGATCGGGGGGATCAGCCCCTACCGGGCCAGCGAGAGCTATACGGTTTTCGTTGACGGGGAGAAGAGGCTGGACGCCGATACGAACGTCTTTTCCCTCTACGGCCTGAGGCCCGGCACCGCCTACCGGATCGAGGTTCGCTTCGCCTCCGGGAAGACGGAGACGGCGGCGCTTCAGACGGCGGAGGAGACCTGCGCCTTCAGCGTCCGGGATTTCGGCGCGGTGGGCGACGGCGTCCATGACGACACCCCCTCCCTGCAGGCGGCCATCAACGCCGTCCCCGACGGCGGGCGGCTGATCTTCCCGGCGGGGACGTATCTGAGCCTGCCGCTGTCGTTGAGAAGCCACATCACCATCGAGCTTTGCGCCGGGGCTGTGCTTCTGGGTTCCACGGAGCGTGAGCGTTACCCCCTTTTGGCGGGGCTGGCCACTGACCCGGTGACGGGCCGGGAGGTCCCGCTGGCGGCCTTCGAGGGCCTGGAGAGGCCCGCGTACCAGTCGCTGATCCAGGGTACCTTCTGCGAGGACGTGTCCATCGTGGGGCCCGGTACCATAGACGGCAACGGGCAGAACGGGGACTGGTGGCGCGAATTCCGCAATTTCCCCGCGGCACGGCCCAGAGTCGTGTTCCTGAACCGCTGTAAGAACGTTACCCTCCACGGGGTCACGGTGAAAAACGGGCCAAGCTGGAATCTACACCCGTTTTTCTCCAAGAATGTCTCCGTTCTGGACTGCTTCGTTACCGCTCCCAAGGACAGCCCCAACACAGACGGGTGCGACCCGGAGAGCTGTGACACGGTCAATATCATCGGCTGTAAATTTTCAGTCGGTGACGACTGCATCGCCATCAAATCCGGAAAGCTTGAAATGGCCGTCAAATACAAGGCTCCGGCGGACAGATATACCATCCGCAACTGCCTGATGGAGTTCGGCCACGGCGCCGTCACCCTGGGGAGCGAGGCCTCCGCCGGTGTGACGAACCTTTCGGTGACACAGTGCCTGTTCCACGCTACCGACAGGGGACTTCGCATCAAGTCCCGCCGGGGACGCGGCAAGGACAGCGTTATCACCAACGTCCTCTTTGACAACATCAAGATGGACAGGGTGCTGACGCCCATCGTCATCAATCTGTGGTACAACTGCTGTGACCCGGACTGCCACGACGAATACGTGTGGAGCCGGAAGAAGCTGCCTGTTGACGACAGGACGCCCCAGATGGGTTCCTTCACCTTCCGCAACATGGACTGCACCGACTCCGAGGTTGCCGCCTGCTACATAGACGGACTGACGGAAAAGCCCATTGAAAGCGTGACGCTGGAGAATATCCGCATCACCTTCGCCGAGGACGCCAAGCCCGACAAGCCCGCCATGCAGGAACACGCCCAGCCCAGGTGCCGCCTGGGGCTGTATCTCGACAACGTCAAGAAGGTTCGCCTGAAGAATGTGAGCCTGGAGGGCGTGGTAGGGGAGAAGCTCATCACCGGCAACTGTGAGAGCGTGGAGACAGAAGGATTTGATGTAAGCTCAGTCTAACTTTATTGTTTCCTGACCCCGCGGTAAATTTTAGTGTAAGGAGACAAATCTATGTCATACTTGACCCTGACAAACATAAACAAGATCTATCCCAACGGCTTCCACGCCGTCCACGACTTCAACCTCTCCATTGAAAAGGGCGAGTTCATTGTTTTCGTGGGCCCCTCCGGCTGCGGAAAGTCCACGACCCTGCGCATGATCGCGGGCCTGGAGGACATCTCCAACGGCGAGTTCTGTATCAACGGCAAGCGCGCCAATGAGATGGGCCCCCGGGAGCGTGAGATCGCCATGGTGTTCCAGAGCTACGCCCTGTACCCGCAGATGACGGTCTATGACAACATCGCCTTTGGCCTGACGCTTCAGGGCGTTGACGAGGACGTTATCGAGGAGAAGGTCAAGAACACCGCCCGGATCCTGGGCCTGACCGATTACCTTGACCGCTTCCCCAGGGCGCTTTCCGGCGGCCAGCGGCAGCGTGTGGCTATCGGCCGCGCCATTATCCGCAAGGTGGGCGTGTTCCTGATGGACGAGCCGCTTTCCAACCTCGACGCCAAGCAGCGCGTGACCATGCGCTCTGAGATCGCCCAGATCCATCGGAATACCGGCGCCACCACCATCTACGTCACCCACGACCAGACCGAGGCCATGACCCTGGCGGATCGCATCGTGGTCATGAAGGACGGCTATATCCAGCAGGTGGGCACCCCCTACGATCTGTACTACGAGCCGGTGAACGTGTTCGTGGCCGGATTTATCGGAGAGCCGCCCATGAACTTCGTCAAGGGTACTCTTAAGGGCGGCAAGATGAGCTTTGGCAAGAATGTCCTTGATCTGACCCGGAAGCTGGGCGACAAGGCCAAGAAGTATGAGGGCAAGGAGATCGTGTTCGGTTTCCGTCCCGAGGCCATCGAGCTGGGCAAGAAAGAGGACGCCTATGTGGTCACCGCCGACGTGGAGCTGACGGAGATGTTGGGCGACAACACCAACGTCTACATCACCGCCGGTGAGGACAAGGCCATTCTGAAGGTCGATCCCCATGATACCCCCGCTGTGGACTCCGCCATTGACTTCTCCATCCCCTTGAAGGAGGTCTACGTCTTTGACGGCGAGACAGAGATGGTCATAAAATAAGCACCGCAAAAACGTGAAACAGGAACGTCGCAAACGGGCGTTCCTGTTTTTTATGTTGAAAAAAAGGCGGCGGGGCGTTATAATGAAAAGGCTTGATTGAAGTCTTTCAGGGAGCGTTATCACGTCACAAGGAGATAAGCGTATGCGCAGGGAGATCAAAATCGCGGAGATGACCGTAGGAGACGAGTTTGAGGGATTTTATATCCTCAAAATGGCCCAGAATAAGATTTCCAACAACGGAAAGCCCTATCTGAACGCCACTGTCTCTGACTGCACAGGCGATATGGACGCCAAGGTGTGGGACTATCCCGGCCCCTTGGGGCCAGCAGAGGAGGGGAAGGTGGTCAAGCTTCGGGGGACGGTATCCGAGTACCGGGGTTCCCTGCAGGCCACCATCGAGCGTATCCGGCTGGCAGATGAGAACGACGAATATGAGCTGAGCGCCCTTGTCCCCGTGGCCCCCATAGACGCGGAGGCGGGCTATAAGGAGCTGCTGGAGCTGGTGGCCTCCATTGAGGATCAGGACTACCGGGACGTGACGGAGGCGCTGCTGGAGCGGCACGGGGAGACCCTGCGGACTATGCCGGCGGCCAAGAGCGTCCACCACAGCTTTTTGAACGGGCTATTGATGCACACCCTGAACATGATGCGGCAGGCGGATTTTCTGGCGAAGCTCTACGGGGGGACGGTTGACCGCAGTCTGCTGCTGGCAGGGACGTGCCTGCACGATCTGGGCAAGGAGTGGGAGTTTGAATACTCCGACCTGGGGCTTGTCACCGAGTATTCCACGCCGGGACAGCTGCTGGGACACCTGGTCATGGGCGCGCAGGAGGTGGCCGACGCGGCCCGGGGGCTGGGGATCCCGGAGGAGAAGGGGCTGCTGCTCCAGCATATGCTGTTGAGTCACCACGGGGAGCCGGAATTCGGCGCGGCGGTGCGGCCCATGTGCGCCGAGGCGGAGCTGCTGAGCCTTATCGACAAGATCGACAGCCGCATGGAGATCTACAAGGAGAGCCTGGACAACGTGGAGCCGGGACAGTTCTCCGGCAGAATCTTTGCCCTGGAGAAGAGGATCTATAAGCATCAGTGACCGGGCGGCTCTGAGAGGCAGAAGGATTCAGCGGCGGAAGGGCAGATTTAATTTGTTTGTATCAAAATTGGCAGGAACACAGATATCATCTTGCAGAGTTTGATACAAAGCCGAGAAAAGAACGAAAAAGCGTTTTGCGGAAGTGATCAACAATGAATATTGCGAATAACATTCTCAAGCACTACCTGAAGAATGTATACTTTATTACGGGTACAGCCTATGCCGGAAAGTCAACAACGGTAAAAATGCTTGCCGACAAATTTGACATGATCTTTTGCGGAGAAAACTATCACAGCGCAGTATCCGATATAGTGGCAACGCCCGATTTACAGCCGGATATTTGTTATCTCAATCATCTTACCGATTGGAAAGATTTTGTGACTCGCTCTCCGGAAGAATATGAGCGATGGATATTCAGCGTAGGGAGAGAAGCCGCAGAATTTGAAGTGACCGAGCTTATTTCCATAGCAAGAGATCAGAAAGTTATTGTGGATACGAATAT
>CANPWM010000093.1 GCA_947584295.1 uncultured Oscillospiraceae bacterium
TGTTGCCCATTTTTACCACTGTTCTTTATTCGAATTTTTTCGCGTTTGGGGTTGACTTTTTATTTGCAGGCTTTCCGTTTTTACCGCTATTTTGGCTGTCCGGGGCAGGTTTTAACGCTTTTTTCGCATAAAAAACGCCTTTGTCCCGGAAAATTCGGGACAAAGACGTGAAGTCTCTGCGGTGCCACCCAAATTGACGCTGTCGCGCCCACTCACGGCCAACTTCCATCGGCCACGCCCTGTAACGGGGGCTTCCGTCCCGGCTACTTGCCCTGCGGGCTTTCGCTTCGCCCTCCTCAGTCCATTCGCCCCGCCCTTTACTGCCGCCATTCCACCGCCGGCGGCTCTCTGTACGCAAGTGTGCGAGGGTACTCCTCTGAATCATCGGTTTATGGGTGAATATTAATACATTAAATCGACTTTGTCAAGAGAAAATTTGAAAAAGACCGATTTTTTCACCGCTTCGCGGGGCGGCCCCTACGCCTCCGTCAGCACGTCCGCCAGGCACGCGCCGAAATACCGCGCGGCGGCCAGGGCCTCCCGGAGCGTGTTGCCGTTGGTGCCGATCTCCGCGATCAGCGACCCGGTGGTGGCGTGCTGGTTATAGCGGTACTGGGAGAGCTTCAGGGGCCGGGCCAGGGTGGGGTAGTCCGTCACCATCGCGCGCTGGAGCTTCAGGGCGAAGGCCAGGTTCTCCTGCCAGTCGGGGTGCTTGAGGCCGGAGGAGTCGGAGCCGCAGATGAGCATCACCTGGGCGCAGGGTTCCTCCCCCACGTCGGCCACGGTCTTATAGAGCTTCCCGTCCCCCTCCAGGGCGTCCCGGTGGAGGTCGATGACCACGCGGATCTCCGGGTGTTCCTTGAGGTGCGCCTTGATGGAGGCCAGGGAGCGGTCGTAGGAGCCGTTGTAGCTGGGGTAGTCGTAAAGCTCCCGGTCGTGGATCACGGTGACGCCCCGCTCCGTCAGCACCCGCTCCAGCTCGTCGCCCACCCGCACCACGTTGAAGCGGGTGTCCTCGGTGCGGGAGGGGTCGGAGGCCTCGTAGATATCCTCCCCGGCGGGGTTATACGCCTCGGAGCCGTGGGTGTGTATGATCAGCACGGCCGCCCCCTGGGCGGCGGAAAATTTCAGGGGCGTCTCCAAAAGCGCCTGGAAATCCGGGGTGTATTTGGACTTGTTCTTCACATAGATGCCGCCCCCGGCGTCCAGATACCCGCTGCCCTTCCCCAGAATGGTGGTGCCGATGGCGTCCCGCTCCGGCGTCTCCGGGGCGGCGGTGTCCGCCGGGGCCGTGTCCTCCCCGGCGGGAGAGGCGTCCTCGGGCGGCGTATCCTCCGGGGCGGCGGGGGACGTGTCCTCCGGGCCGTTTTCAGAGGCCGGGGCGCTCCAGAAAAGGCCGCCCTGGGCGGGGGGATCCTCCGGCGGGGCGGCGGAGGCCTGTTTTGTCAGGGACACCCCCGGCAGCGTACCCCGCAGGGCCAGCGTCCCCGCGTCCGGCAGGGGGAGGGCCGCCCCCGGCAGGGCCAGGGCCAGCACCCCCGCGCCCACGCCCTCCGGCAAGGCGCGGACGCCGCCCCCCGCCAGCTCCGCCACCCCCCGCAGGGCGAGGCAAACCGCCAGCACGGCGGCCAGCCGCGCCGCCACCGCGCCGGGCGTGATCCTCTTTGCCGGTCTTCTCATTTCCCCTGGCCTCCTCATTGGTATTTGACTTTCCCAGGGGAGACTATGCGTCGGAACGCGAATTTATGATTGCAAGCCGCGCCACGCGGGGGTATAATAGGGACAGCAAAATTCAACAGAAAGGAAGAGAACCATGGAAAAGGTATTTATTCCCCACGGCGTATGCTCCCGCCGGTACGACATCATTCTGGAGGACGGCGTCATACAGAACATCACCGTGGAGGGCGGCTGCAACGGCAACCTCAAGGGCATCTGCGCCCTGCTCCGGGGCCAGCGGGCCCAGGACGTGATCCCCAAGCTCCGGGGTACCCAGTGCGGTATGCGCGGCACCTCCTGCCCCGACCAGATCGCCATCGCCTTGGAGGAGGCCTTGCAGGAGGAGGCGGGCGCATGAGGCCGGTCTTTGCCAACACCTTCAACGTCACCCACAACAAGGGCAAGGCGGAGGTGGCGCTGTCCTTCGCCCACATCTACACAGACCACAATTTTTCCATGAAGCAGGGGACGCTCACCGACGTGTCCGCCCAGGTGGCCGACGAGGTGGCCAGCGTGCTGATCACCCGGGACGGCCTGGTGGCCCTGACGAAGCTTTTGAACCGGGTCATGGACGACTGGGGGATAGACGTAGCCCCATGAGATACACCACCGTTATCTTTGACCTGGACGGGACGCTCCTGAACACCTTGGAGGATATCCGCGCCAGCGTCAACCATATCCTGACCAAATACGGCTTTGAGGAGCGCACCCTGGAGCAGATCCGCCGTGCCGTGGGCAACGGCTCCGGCGTCCTGCTGGAAAGATCCCTCCCCCAAGGGCGGGACACCCCCGGCTTTGACGGGATATTGGCGGAGTATGTGGCCTGGTACGAGGCCCACAACGCCATCAAGACCGCCCCCTACGAGGGCGTCACGCAGCTCCTCCAGGCCCTGACCGCCAGTGAGCATAAGCTGGCCGTGGTGTCCAACAAGCCCGACGCCAACACCAAGGCCCTGGTGCGGAAATTTTTCGGCCCCTGGGTCTCCGTGGCCATCGGCGAGCGCCCCGGCATCGCCCGGAAGCCCGCCCCGGACGCGGTGAAGGCCGCCATGGCGGAGCTGTGGAGCTACCCCTATGAGACGGTCTATGTGGGGGACTCGGACGTGGATCTCAAAACCGCCCGGGCCGCCGGGATCGACTGTATCAGCGTGGCCTGGGGCTTCCGTACCCGGGAGCTGCTGACCGAATGTGGCGCCAAGACCATCATCTCCAGCCCCTCGGAGCTGCTGAAGCTGGTATAAAAGCTCAGATCAAAATTTTTTCCGACGGCCTGTACGTCGGAAAAAATCCCTTTTGTTTTGCGCAGTGTATGGCCCTCCGGCCATGCGCGGAGCAAAACAGCAGGGGGAGCTTTCTGAATTTCGCAAAATTCAGAAAGCTCCCCCGCACGTCCCCCTTTCCAAAAAAGGCCCGCGGCCTTTTTTGGGCTATAAAAGCGGCCCGCCGTTCGGCGGGCCGCTTTTGCTTACTCTCGACGAAGCTCCTCGTAGCAGGAGTCACAGATGTTTTTGCCCCTGTACTGGCTGAGATTTCTGGTCTTTCCGCAGAAGATGCAGGAGTCCTCGTGCTTGGCCAAGATGATCCGCTCGCCTTCCACGTAAATTTCCAGCGAGTCCTTCTCAGCGATGTCCAGGGTCCTGCGCAGCTCGATGGGAATGACGATCCTTCCCAGCTCGTCGACCTTTCTAACAATGCCGGTAGATTTCATGCTGATCCCCTCCATAAATAGTTCGCCGGCTTATTCGGTTTCGGGATCTTCCAAGCAAGCACGTCCATGGCGCCCCACAGCCGCGCCCCGCCGAAGCAATAAAACCGGCGCGCAGGCCCCAGGACACCTTTTTCGTCAATTTCAGAATTTCCCTTGCATTTATTGTAACATTTTATCGGTATTTGTCAACATATTTTCCAGATATTTTTCCAGTAAATACGTGAAAATCTCAAATATTGTATTAATCCGACGGGGTTTTTGGGGGTTTTTTCAAATTTTCCGGCATTTTTTTGGAATACTTTTCCCTTTTAGCTTTTTCCAATTTTAATGAATACAGTGTATTTTTTGTTGGGAGCGCCACGAATTTCGTCCAACTCTTGCAAAAAAGCGGCGAATAGCCTATAATGAGAGAGGATTCCTTTTTTGCGAGGTAAACGCCATGCCCATCAAGATACCCAACGAGCTGCCCGCCGCCCAGACCCTCCACGACGAGAACATCTTTGTGATCCCGGAGACCAGGGCCGTGACCCAGGACATTCGTCCTTTGCGGATCGCTCTTTTGAACCTGATGCCCACCAAGATCGCCACCGAGACGCAGATGGCGCGGCTTCTGGGCAACACCCCCCTGCAGGTGGAGCTGGAGCTTTTGCAGACCAGCACCCACAAGGCCATGCACACCGCCGAGGACCACATGATCGCCTTTTACAAGACCTTCGACGAGGTGCGTGACCAGCGCTTCGACGGCCTGGTGATCACCGGCGCGCCGGTGGAGAAGATGGCCTTCGAGGAGGTGGACTACTGGCCGGAGCTGTGTGAGATCATGGAGTGGAGCAAGAAAAACGTCTACTCCACCTTCCACATCTGCTGGGGCGCCCAGGCGGCGCTCTACTACCACTACGGCGTGAAGAAGTACCCCCTGGAGAAGAAGCTCTTCGGCGTTTTTCCCCATGAGGTGGAGTACAAGCGGTCCATTCTGATGCGGGGCTTTGACGACGTGTTTTACGCCCCCCACTCCCGCCACACCACTATCCGCCGGGAGGACGTGGAGAACATTCCCGGCGTGCGGATCCTGGCCTCCTCCCGGGAGGCGGGGGTCTATGTGATGTCCACCCGGGGCGGGCGGCAGATCTTCGTCACCGGCCATTCGGAATACGACCCGGACACCCTGAAAAACGAGTATTTCCGGGATCTCAGTCAGGGCCTGCCCATCGAGGTGCCGAAAAACTACTTCCCGGACGACGACCCCACCCGGGAACCCATCGTCCGCTGGCGGGGCCACGCCAACCTGCTCTACTCCAACTGGATCAACCATTTCGTCTATCAGGGCACGCCCTATGACCTGATGGACATCAAGTGACGGGAGCTGACCATGGAAAAATTCTTTGATACCCTGGACAAGATCCACATCGGCGGCATGACCCTGGGGCTGCTGCTGGGGACGGCGATACTGCTGATCCTCTGCGTCCTGATCCGGCGGATCCTGCTGAAGCTGACGGACAGGGCCCTGGCCAAGAGCCGTCTGGACAGCGCCATCAAGGGCTTTATCCGCTCCGCCGCCGGGGTGATCTTGTGGATCTTCACCTTCCTCATCGTGGCCGACAAACTGGGGATCCCCATGACAAGCCTGGTGGCTATCCTCTCCGTGGTCTCCCTGGCCCTCTCCCTGTCGGTGCAGAATATCCTGACGAACCTCTTCTCCGGCATCACCATCTTGGGGACGCACCCCTTCTCCGCCGGGGACTGGGTGGATATCGGCGGCACCGCCGGGACGGTGAAAAACGTGGGCCTTTTCTACACGATCCTGGCCATGCCCGACGGCCGGGAGGTACATATCCCCAACTCCACCGTGGCGGACTCCAAGGTGGAGAACTTCACCGCCCACGAAAGGCGCCGGGTGGATCTGGAGATCTCCGCCTCCTACAACGACGAGACGGCGTCCGTCAAGATCGCCGTCCTCCGGGCCATCGACAGGACGGAGGGCCTTTTGATGGATCCCGCGCCCCTGGTGGCCGTCAAGAGCTACGGCGACTCCGCCATCACCTACATGGTGCTGGTGTGGGCCGAGACCTCCAAGTGGTTCGCCGCCAAGTGCGCCCTGATGGAAAATATCCGCGAGGCCTTCAGCGAAACGGGCGTCACCATGACCTACCCGCACCTGAACGTCCATCTGGACAAATAAAAGCCCCCGGGGGACAGTAAAAAGGAGGAACACCCATGGCCCATATCCTGGAACAGATCCTGCACTATATCATCAACTACGGTATCCTGCTTTTTGAGTATGTGGGCGTTATCGTCCTCATCATCGACGGTATCCAGGGCATCATCGCCTATATCAAGCGCGACCCCGGTATGCGCCTGAATCTGGCCCAGGGCATGGCCACCGCCCTGTCCTTCAAGCTGGGCGGCGAGATCCTGCGCACCGTCATCGTCCAGAGCTTTGAGGAGATCGCCATCGTGGCCTGCATCATCATTCTCCGCTCGGCCCTCACCTTCCTGATCCACTGGGAGATCAAGCACATGGAGCAGGCGGAGACCCTGGAGGAGCGCAAAACGGAGACGCCCCCGCCCCCCGGCCAGGACGCGGCTTGACCGCCCCGGCCCCGCGCCGGTTCGCAATCTTCCTATACGCGTGACCCCCCATAAACGTATGATCCCCCGCCGGAAACAGCCGCCGCTCATAAAACAGTATCAAAAAGGCCGTTGACTTTTTACCGGGAAGCCGGTGTGTCAACGGTCTTTTTTCAGTATTCAATTTTCAGACTTGCTGAACAGGCAAAAATGCAAACGGGTTTATCTGTTCGGCAAGTACACAGGGGATAGCCGCTTTAGCGGCGCAAGGGGGTGTAACCCCCTTGACGGAGCGAAGCGACGAAACCTCTCGGACGACGGCTTTCTGCTGTCAGAGAGGAAGCCTCGCAGAGCGCACGATACATGGTCGCCAGACCTATGTATAGAAGTGCGCCCTTTAGTTCCTAAAGGGTTTTACGACATCTCGACAAACTGGAATTTGAAAACCACGATTTCATAAGTGGTTATTGCCCCTCACAGGGCTTTAATAAAATCCTCCAAAACGCTTGAA
>CANPWM010000094.1 GCA_947584295.1 uncultured Oscillospiraceae bacterium
CCCGCGCCGATGGGGGCGTAGGCGGCGATGGTGCTGGAGCTGGAGGTATAGGGGTAGATGCCAAAGTCGATGTCCCGGAGGGCCCCCAGCTGGGCCTCGAACATCACGGACTTGCCGCTCTCCACGGCCTCCGTCAGATACCGGGTGGTGTCCTTCACGTAGTCCCGCAGGGGGAAGCCGTAGGTTTCAAGCCATTTATACATCTCCTCCGGGTCGATAGGCTCATGCTTGTAGCCCCCGGCCACGGTGAGGTTCTTCCACTCGCACAGCTCCTTCACATGGGCCTTCAGCGTCTCCGGGTGGAAAAGGTCGCCCATGCGGACGGTCTTTTTCATGTATTTATCGGCGTACACCGGGGCGATGCCGCGGCGGGTGGAGCCGTAAGCCTTGCCGCCCAGGCGCTCCTCCTCCACGATGTCCATCATCTTGTGGTAGGGCATACAGACGGTGGCCCGGTCGGAGATGACCAGATGCTCCGGGGTGATGGCGATGCCCTTCTCCCGGAGCCTGGCCATCTCGCCGGTGAGATGCTCCAGGTCGATGACCATGCCGGGGCCCATGACGTTCACCGTCTCGTCCCGGAGGATGCCGGAGGGCAGCAGGTTCAGAATGAACTTGCCCTTCTCGTTGATAACGGTGTGTCCGGCGTTGTTGCCGCCCTGATAGCGGATCACGATGTCATAGCGGGAGCTTAAGAGATCCACCATGCGGCCCTTGCCCTCGTCGCCCCAGTTGATACCTACGACAGCAGTTAACATAATCTTATCTCCTTATACCCGTTTATACCCGTACTTGGGCGTCCAGCCCTAAGAGCGCGGCGTTTTCTTCCAGTATGGGGGCCGCCACGCAGGCCAGAAACTCCTCCGTCTGCTCAGGGGCGCGGCCCACGAATTTGCGGATATCCAGAACTGCCTTAAGGCCCTCTTGGGTGAGGCCGAACTTTTCGTCCTTCAGCAGAAGCTCCAAAAGGTTATTGTCCCCGCCCTCCAGCTTCACTCTGGCGGCGGCGATCTGGGAGTACTGGCGAATGGCCTCGTGAAGCTCCTGCCTGTCCCCGCCCCGGGCCACCGCGTCCATCAGGATATTCTCGCTGGCCATAAAGGGCAGCTCCTCCATCAGATGCTTCTCCATGACCTTGGGATAGACCTTCCCGTTCCTGATGACGTTGATGATCAGCGTCAGAATGGCGTCCACCCCCAAAAACGACTCGGGAATGGAGATGCGCCGGTTGGCGGAGTCGTCCAGGGTGCGCTCCAGCCACTGGGCGGCGGCGGTGTCCCCGGCGTTCTTGGCGTCGTTGAGTATATACCGGGCCAGCGAGACCACCCGCTCGCACCGCATGGGGTTGCGCTTGTAGGCCATGGCGGAGGAGCCGATCTGGTTCGTCTCAAAGGGTTCGTCAAACTCCTTCATGTGGGCCAACAGCCGTATATCCGTAGCCATCTTGGCGCAGCTCACGGCGATATCCGCCAGGACGTTCAGCACATAGGCGTCCACCTTCCGGGAGTAGGTCTGGCCGGAGACGGGCATACAGGCGGCAAAGCCCATCTTCTCCGCGATCTTCGCCTCCAGCGCCTTCACCTTCTCATGGTCGCCGTGGAAAAGCTCCAGGAAGCTGGCCCCGGTGCCGGTGGTACCCTTGCACCCCAAAAGCTTCAGGTGGGAAAGCTCAAAGTCCAGCCGCTCCAAGTCCATGCACAGATCCTGCGTCCACAGCGTCGCCCGCTTGCCCACGGTGGTGGGCTGGGCCGCCTGGAAGTGGGTGTAGGCCAGGGTGGGGACGTCCTTATTTTCCCTGGCGAAATCCGAAAGGGCGGCGATGGCGTTCACCAGCAGCTTCTTCACCCGCAAAAGGCCGTCGCGCATCTGGATAATGTCGGTGTTGTCCCCCACATAGCAGCTGGTGGCCCCCAGGTGGATAATGGGCTTGGCCTTCGGGCAGGCGTCGCCGAAGGTGTGGACGTGGGCCATCACGTCATGGCGGAGCTTATGCTCATATTGGTCGGCCAGGTCATAGTCGATGTCGTCTATGTGGCCGCGCATCTCGTCGATCTGCTCCTGGGTGATGGGCAGGCCCAGCTCCTTCTCGCTCTCAGCCAGGGCGATCCACAGCCGCCGCCAGGTGGAGAATTTAAAGTCCGGAGAGAAGATGTACTGCATCTCACGGGAGGCGTAGCGGCTGCACAGGGGGTTCTCATAGCGGTCTTTCATAGGGTCAACGTTCCTTTCAGGGGGGTGTCCGCACAGGCAGCCAGAGAGGCCGCCCTACGGCGTCTTACTTCGATATTTTTCCCGGCGGCATTTTCGTCTGAATATTTTTCCCGGCGGCATGTACGTCAGGAAAAATCCCTTTTGCCGATTTTCGTGTGCGGCCCTGCGGGCCGTGCGCAAAAATCGACAGCAGGGGGATTTTATCTGGATTTCGTAGCGCCGTAGGGGCGGGTTCTAAACCCGCCCGTTCACGCGGTCTTACTCTACGGTTACGGATTTTGCCAGGTTTTTAGGCTTGTCGATGTCGCACCCGCGCTCCTTGGCCACATAGTAGGCGAAAAGCTGCAGCGGCACGATCTGGGCCACGGGGTTGAACACCGGCTCTGTGCGGGGGACGAAGATCACGTCGTCGGCTTTGGAGAGGATCTTCCGATTGCCCTCCAGCGCCACGGCCAGCACCTCCGCGCCCCGGGCCTTGACCTCCTCGATGTTGGACATGGTCTTGTCGAACAAGGGCTCGTGGCAGGCCAGGGTCACCACCAGGCTCCCCTGCTCAATGAGAGCGATGGTGCCGTGCTTCAGCTCCCCGGCGGCGTAGGCCTCGGCGAAGATGTAGCTGATCTCCTTAAGCTTCAGGGCCCCCTCCATGCACACGGCGTAGTCAAGGTTGCGGCCTATGAAGTAGATGTCGTTATATTTGCACAGCTTCTTTGCCAGCTTGTAGATATTGCGGTTTAAGTCGATGGCCCGCTGGATCTGTCCGGGCATCTCGTGGAGGGACTCCACCAGCGCGTCATACCGCGCCCGCTCCATCAGGCCCAGCCTGTCGGCCAGCCAGATAGCCAGCATATCCAGCACGGCCACCTGAGTGGTGTAGCCCTTGGTGGTGGCGACGGCGATCTCCGGCCCCGCCCAGGTGTAGATCACGTGGTCGGCAAGCTTGGCGATGGTGCTGCCCACCACGTTGACGATGGCCAGCGTCCTGGCGCCCCGGGCCTTGCACTCCCGCATGGCGGCGATGGTGTCCGCCGTCTCGCCGGACTGGGAGATCACGATGAGCAGGGTATGCCCGTCGATGATGGGGTTGCGGTAGCGCAGCTCGCTGGCAAGCTCCACGCTCACCGGGATCCGGCAAAGCTCCTCCAGGATATACCGTCCCACCTGCCCGGCGTACCCGGCGGAGCCGCAGGCGGTGATGATGATGCGGTGGATATCGTGAAGCTCCCGGTCGGAGAGGTCGAAGTTTTCAAATACGATGCGCCCGTCCTTGACGCGCGGCTCCACGGTGGCCTTGAAGCAGGCCGGCTGCTCCATGATCTCCTTGAGCATGAAATGCTCATAGCCGCCCTTCTCGGCGGCCTCCACGTCCCAGGCCACCTTGGAAACGGGCTTGTCGATGGCCCGGCCCCGGACGTCGTAGACGGTGATGGCGTCGGGGGTCAGCTCGGCAAACTCCCCGTCCTCCAGATAGATGACGTTCTTGGTGTGAGGCACCAGAGCCGCCACGTCGGAGGCGAAGTAGTTCTCCCCTACGCCCAGGCCCAAGATCAGCGGACTCTGCTCCCGGACGGCAAACAGCCTGCCGTCGGCGCAGACGATGCCCAGGGAGTAGGAGCCCTCCAGCCGGGAGGCCGCCTTCATGACAGCCCTTTTGGCGTCGCCGTCGTAGTACGTCTCCAAAAGCGCCGCCACCACCTCGGTGTCGGTGTCGGAGGCGAAGGTATAGCCCTTTTTCGTCAGCTCCTGCCGCAAAAGGGCGTAGTTTTCGATGATGCCGTTGTGGACAACGGCGAACCGCCCGTCGGAGGACAGATGCGGGTGGGCGTTCACGTCGTTGGGCGCGCCGTGGGTGGCCCAGCGGGTGTGGCCCACGCCGATCCTGCCCCGGATATCCGCCCCGTCGTGGGTCATCTCCGCCAGGTTTTTCACATATCCCTTGACCTTCGCCACGTCGATGGCCGCGCCGTCGGACACAGCCACCCCGGCGGAGTCATAGCCTCTGTACTCAAGCCGCCGAAGGCCGTCGATGAGGACGGGCGCGGCCTGACGCGAGCCGGTAAAACCAACGATTCCGCACATAAAGAATACCCCATTCCTTTCCGGCTCCCTCCGGGAGCCATCGCGGGCCGGCCGGACGTCCGGCCGGGGCCATGTCACTGCTGCTGGTGAAGGGCGGCCTGGATAAAGCCCAGGAACAGCGGGTGGGCCTTGTTGGGGCGGCTCTTGAACTCCGGGTGGTACTGGACGCCCACGTAAAATTCCCGGCCCGGGTACTCCACCGTCTCCACAAGCCTGCCGTCCGGACTCATGCCGGAAAAGCTCATGCCGCCGGACTCAAAGTCCATGTAATACTCGTTGTTGAACTCATAGCGGTGGCGGTGGCGCTCCTGGATCCGCTGGGTCTTGTAGCACCGCTCCATGGTGGTGTTCATACGGATATGGCAGGGCCACGCCCCCAGGCGCAGGGTGCCGCCCTTGTCGATGTCGTCGTGCTGGCCGGGCATGAAGTCGATGACCTTATGGCCGCTCTCCTCGTCAAACTCCCGGGAGTTGGCGTCCTTCCAGCCTAAGACGTTCCGGGCAAACTCGATGCACATGATCTGCATACCCAGGCAGATGCCAAAATAGGGCGTCTTTGTCTCCCGGGCGTACCGGGCGGCCAGGATCATGCCCTCGATGCCGCGGCTGCCAAAGCCGCCGGGGACGATGATGCCGTCCAGACGGCCAAGCGCCTCCTGATAATTTTCCTCCGTCAGCGTCTCGGAGTCGATCCACTCGATGTCCACCTTGGCCTCCAGGGCAAAGCCCGCGTGGCGCAGGGCCTCGGAGACGGACAGATACGCGTCGTGGAGCTGGACGTACTTCCCCACAAGGCCGATGGTGACGGTCTTGTTGAGGTTCTTGATGCGCTCCACCATCTCCCGCCATTCCCGGAGATCCGGCGCGGGGGTGTCCAGCTTCAGCTCCCGGCAGACCACGTCGGAGAAATGCTCCTCCTCCAGCATCAGCGGGGCCTCGTACAGCACCGGCAGGGTCACGTTCTCAATGACGCAGTCGGGCTTGACGTTGCAGAAATGGGCGATCTTCTGGAAGATCCCCTCGTCCTCGATGGGTTCGTCGCACCGCAGGACGATGATATCCGGGTTGATGCCCATGCCCTGAAGCTCCTTGACGGAGTGCTGGGTGGGCTTGGACTTATGCTCGCCGCTGGCCTTCAGATAGGGCACCAGCGTCACGTGGATAAAGAGGCGGTTCTCATACCCCACCTCCAGGCCCACCTCGCGGATCGCCTCCAGAAAGGGCTGGGACTCGATATCGCCGGCGGTGCCGCCGATCTCGGTGATGACCACGTCGGCGTTGGTCTTTTTGCCCACGGAGTAGATGAATTCCTTGATGGCGTCGGTGATGTGGGGAATGACCTGGACGGTGTGGCCCAGATACTCCCCCCGGCGTTCCCGGCCGATAACGCTGCCGTAGACCTTGCCGGTGGTCAGGTTGGAGAATTTGTTCAGATCCTCGTCGATGAACCGCTCGTAGTGGCCCAGATCCAGGTCGGTCTCCGCCCCGTCCTCGGTGACATAGACCTCCCCGTGCTGGTAAGGACTCATGGTGCCGGGATCCACGTTGATGTACGGATCCAGCTTCTGGGCGGCCACCTTCAGGCCCCGGGCCTTTAAAAGACGCCCCAGGGACGCGGCGGTGATGCCTTTCCCCAGGCCGGAGACGACGCCGCCTGTGACAAAGATATATTTACTCATTTTCTGATCCCTTTCCTCTCGCTCAAGAATCGGGAACGCGCCAATGATGGCAGTACGGCCATCACGGCCCGTCCTTCCACCATCGAAAAAACAACATATACTATTATATATGAAAGAGGGCCGCATTGCAAGCCGTTTATCTACCGTTTTTTCGTCCCATTCGGCCCCGCTTGTGGGCGTTTTTGACTAAATCCCAATTCCCTTTTGCGTCCCCGGAGTACGCGAGCCATGCCTTGGGTGAGTTTTTATCCAACTGTGTATAAACTTCCACGCCACCATAATCGCTGACGGGTAATAAGGCAAAATCCCCTGCCGTCTCAATTCGATGAAGTTGGGGCCGCGTGATAAACGGTTTTACGGAATACACAAAATATAGTCGCCAGACCTATGTATAGAAGTGCG
>CANPWM010000095.1 GCA_947584295.1 uncultured Oscillospiraceae bacterium
TGTGTTCCACCTGGGACACCACAAGGCGCAGTGAGGGAGAGTTGTGTTTTTGTATGGGCCGCCCGGAGGGCGGCCCATACGGCGTTTATTTGAGCTGTTTCGTTAGTGATTGTAGGGGCCGCCTCTCTTGGCGGCCCGCAATTTAAATACGCGGCATAGCCGCAACCTTTTGGGGGGCGTGGTGGAAAATCGGGGGACGGGTCGCCCGGGAGGGCGACCCCTACGGCGTTTAAAGATGGATTGCCGGGAACTCGGCGGGCCGCCAAGAGAGGCGGCCCCTACAAGCCCTGATGAAAGATTCTGCAAAAAGGGAAGAAGAATTTCCCAAAAAGCAGTAGGGGCGGGTTCAAAACCCGCCCGCAATTGGAATACGCGGCGGAGCCGCAACCGTTTGGGGAGGACAGAATCGAAATTCGGTAGGTGGGCCGCCGTGGGCGGCGGCCCGTACGGCCATTATTTGAGCTGTTTCGTTAGTGATTGTAGGGGCCGCCTCTCTTGGCGGCCCGCAAATAAAATACGCGGCGGAGCCGCAACCTTTTGGGGAGGCGGAAGCGGAATTCGATTGGCGGGCCGGCCGGGTGTCCGGCCCGTACGGGTGGTTGTTGCGTTGGGGGATAGCGGAAAAATTATTGGATAGATGTTGCGTATGACGGTGGGCCGCCTGGAGAGGCGGCCCCTACAACTTTATAGGAAAGCTTTCTGGAAATTCGATAGCCCCTCCCCGCCGGGACGGCGGGGAGGGGCGGGGCCTTTTTATTATGTCATTTCCTGTCGATTGATACTTTCTTTGGAAAATTAATTTGTCTTTCGTATGAATTATTGCGCAAAATGGTTTTTTGTGGTATACTTTTTTTGGAATCCGGGAATGATAGTTAGCTATGCTAACATTTTAGATAGAAAAAAGGGATGGGCCACTTGAAAATTCAAAGTATGCGGGAGTTTCTGACCTTGTCAGAGCTTAAAAATTTCAACTCAGCCTCCGAACGGCTTTTTCTTTCCCAGCCGACGCTGTCTCGGCACATCAAGGAGCTGGAGGAGGAGCTGGGGGTCACGCTCTTTAACCGCTCCACAAGGCGGGTGGAGCTGACGGAGTGCGGGGAGTATTTCCTCCCCTTCGCCAAGCTTATCGTCCACGCCGAGGACGAGTACACCGAGGGGCTGGCCTCCATGCGGAAGAACACGGAGGAGGAGTAAGCTCCCGGGCCAAAGGAAGCTGCGGTTTTTATTGGACGGTCGATAAGAGGCGCACCGCGTCAGCGCGCGTGGATTTCGCGGGGCGCGGCTTTAAAAAATCAATATAGGACGCGAAAAGCACGGGGCCGATCCCGTGCTTTTTTATTTTCGCGCGAAGGCTTACGGCTGTTCCAGGCCACGATTATATTCCTTTAAATAATCGGTGATGGCGCGCTCTACCTCCCTGACCTCCGCCTGGAAGGCGGAGGCGGGGACGCGCAGGGCGCCGTTGCCCAAAATGATCATCTGCTCCATGCCGTCGGAGGTGGCCACCCGGACATGGTGGCGTTTGGACAGGTCGTAGGTGGCCCGCTCGATATACATATCCGCCGTCTCGGCCTCCTTGGTGTAGACCACGCTGACGCCGCCCAGATGCTCCACCTTGCCGGGGTTATTCTTCACCTTGTAGGCGTCGAACACCACGATGACGGCGCACTGGCGAAAGCCCTGGTAGTTGCGCAGGCGCTCGATGAGCCGCTCCCGGGCCGCGTCCAGGCTCTGGGCGGCCAGCTTTTTCAGATCGTCCCAGGCGAAGATGATGTTGTAGCCGTCCACCAGGACAAATTCCAGCCCGTCCTTCTGGGGGAGGGGCTTTCGTTTTGGGGGGGACGGCTCCCGGCGGGGTTCCCTGGGGGCGGGGCGCAGGGCCTCCTCCCCCCGGGCTATGGGGCCGTAGGTGCGCTGGAAGATGTCCATCAGCTCCTTGTCCGAGGCCACCAGCTTTACATACCGGGCCGCCGCCTCCCGGACGGGGTCGGGGGGCTTGGGCGGGGCCAGGGTGCTGGGCAGGTGCATTCGGGCGGGTACCTCGTTCCAGGGCACCAGCACCCCCGCGCCGTGGGAGCAGAAAACGCTGTGGGGGGAGTTCTCCACATCCGCCAGGGGGTCGTAGCCCACCGCCGCCACCACCGCGTCCTGCTCGGCGCAGGGTTCGTAGCCGTGGAACACGAAGCTGACGCGGCCCTGGCCGCGGGTGTACGCCGCCGCCTCGGCGGGGTAATCCCGCAGCTTTGCCACGGGGCCGCAGCCGGTGAGGACGGCCACGCCGCCCTGGCCGCCGGACTGCTCGAACCGGGCGCCCATGCGCTGGAGATCCGTCATGGCGCGGCCCACGTTGCCTTGGGGCAGCTCCATGCGGAAGTCGTACCAGGGCTCCAGCAGGACACTTTTGGCGCTCATCAGTCCCTGGCGGACGGCCCGGTAGGTGGCCTCCCGGAAGTCGCCGCCCTCGGTGTGCTTGATGTGCGCCCGCCCGGCGGTGAGGGTGATGCGGATATCCGTGATGGGCGAGCCGGTGAGGACGCCCAGGTGCTGTTTTTCATGGAGGTGGGTGAGGATAAGGCGCTGCCAGCTCCCGGCCAGCATATCCTCGGGGACGGCGGAGCGGATCTCCACGCCGCTGCCCCGCTCCCCCGGCTCCAGCAGAAGGTGTACCTCGGCGTAGTGGCGGAGGGGCTCATAGTGGCCCACGCCCTCCACCTTGCCGGAGATGGTCTCCCGGTAGATGATGCTCCCGGGGCCGAAGGCGATATCCAGGCCGAAGCGGTCATGGGCCAGCTGGGCAATGACCTCAAGCTGCACCTGGCCCATGATCTGGGCGTGCAGGGACTGGGCGCGGGGTTCCCAGACGAGCTTCAGCTCCGGGTTCTCCTCCTCCAGCTCCCGCAGCTGGGCCACGGTCTTGTGGACGTCGCACCCGGCGGGGAGATAGACGGCGTAACTCAGCACCGGCTCCAGCGCCGGGGCCCTGCCGTCCCCCTCCGCCCCCAGGCCCTGACCGGCGAAGGTGGCGGAAAGGCCGGTGACGGCCACCACGTCCCCCGGCTCCGCCCGGTCGGCGGTGGTGAATCTGGCCCCGGAGTAAAAGCGCAGCTGGGTGACCTTTTCCTCCCAATCGGGGCTGGTCACCGTGTCCCGGACGCGCAGGGCCCCGCCGGTGATCTTCATGTGGGTCAGGCGCTTGCCGTCCCCGTCCCGGGAGATCTTGAAGACCCGGGCGGCAAACGCCGCCTTGGCGGGGCTGACGGGAGCGAAACGCTCCAGGCCCGCCAAAAACGCCTCCACGCCCTCTAACTTCAGGGCCGCGCCGAAGTAACAGGGGTAGACGTGTCCACGCCGGAAGGCACCGTCCAGGGAGGCCTCGGAGAGCGCGCCATGCTCCAGATGCTCCTCCAGCAGCGCCTCGTCGCACAGCGCCAGCGCCTCGGAGTCCGCCGCGCCGGGGACGAAAAAGCCGTCCCCCAGGCGCTCGGCCAGCTCCGCCATGATCCCGGCCCGGTCCGCGCCGGGCAGGTCCATCTTGTTGATAAAGAGGAGCGTGGGGATATCCCTGTCCCGCAGGAGCTTCCACAGCGTGCGCGTGTGGCTCTGCACCCCCTCCGGGGCGGAGATCACCAGAATGGCGCAGTCCAGGACGTCCAGGGTGCGCTCCGTCTCGGCGGAGAAATCCACGTGGCCCGGCGTGTCCAGCAGGGTGGCGGATTTGCTCCCCAGGGTCAGGCGGGCCTCCTTGGAGAAGATGGTGATGCCCCGCTGGCGCTCCAGGGCGAAGGTGTCCAGAAAGGCGTCCCCGTGATCCACCCGGCCCAGCCTTCGGATATCCCCGGCGCAGTACAATAGCGCCTCGGACAAGGTGGTTTTCCCCGCGTCCACGTGGGCCAGTATTCCGATCACCGTTTTAGGCACGGGTAGTCACCCCTTTTCTGTGAGATAAGATCAATCGTCAACGCTTTTTCCCGGGCTTTGCGGGCCGGGGGGCGGATATGACCAGGGAGAGCGCCAGGATCAGCGCCAGCAGGGCGGATTTTTGAGGGAGATCCCCCTGCCGCAAGGACAGGGCGTCCCACACCCCCGCCCGGCTCACCAGGCGCTTGAAGGCGGAGAGGGAGCAGTCCCGGGAGACGTACTGGCGAGGCACCTGGAAGGGGTCGGAGGAGGTGTTCCAAAGCCGACCACGGGCCTTGACGCCCAGCTGGAAGTAGTCCCCGGCCACCTGGCGGGCCAGCGGGTCGCTGAGGCCGGAGGGGTAGGAGATCACCGTGGGGACGCGGCCGGTGATGCGGACGATGTCCTGCCGGGAGCGGGAGAACTCCGCCTCCAGCTCCGCCCGGGTACACGCCCGCAGATCCGGGTGGGTGGCGGTGTGGCTCTGAATGGAGACAAGGCCCGATCCGGCAAGCTGGGAAAGCTGGGCCTCCGTCATATACGCCGGCGTCCCCACAAGGCTTGTTATGACGAAGACGGTGGCCTTGACGCCGTATTTTCGCAGAAGCGGGAAGGCCTCGGTGCAGTTGTTGGCGTAGCCGTCGTCGAAGGTGAGGATCACGGGCTTGTCGTAGTCCTCAATATGGGACAGGTCGGAAAACCAGATGGGGTCGAAGCCGTTGTCCGTGAGGTATTGTAGCTGCGCCTCAAAATCCTCGGGGCGGACAAAGAGGCTCTCTATCCCCCAGGGCTCCTCCCCTATCGCGTGGTACATCAGCACGGGGATATTCACGTTGGCCGGGAGGCGGCCGCCGTCCGCCGCGTCCGGGGCCTCCGGCGAAGGGGCGGCCGCGCGGCAGAACGGCAGAAGCAGCAGCGCCAGCATAAGCGCCAGGGCTATTTTGCGCGTACCCGTTTTCCTCACGCCGCTCCCCCCTCGGAAGAATTTTTATGATGTGACATTTTATCATAAGGCGGGGGTTTTGGCAAGCCCAACAGGGCGCGGCACGATCCGACAAAAGAAGTGCCGGTTCCCCAAAACTTCCTATTTACAATTTGTCCCATCCGTGGTACTCTTTAGGTACAGCATATCCCGGCTTCGACGATCCCATCGGAGAGGATACGCTCATATCTTTATCCCACAACCCTTTTTTGGCGGCTCGCAAGGGCCGCCGCCTTTTTTTGCGCGAAAAGGGGCCGGCGAAAACGCCGGCCCCTGTGGGTATGCTTATTTTAGGTCGTAGAGGTACACGTAGGAGTAATATCCCTGGCCGTCCTCGTAATCGACATCACTGACCTCTATCTTAACTTTATCACCGCCGCCGAAAAAGTCCACATCTGGTATGGTTTCCTCCTCCCCGCTCCATTCCACGCCGACCACGGTGCAGGTATGGGCCTCCAGGTCAAGGACACGGAAATTTCGGTTCCCGGGTTCCAGATCGTCCGGCAGAATGGTGTCATAGCTTAGTAGCTTATCCCCCGCGCTGTTGGCCTCCAGATTCACCCACATATTCTCCGGGATCCTCAGCCCCGGCACCCTGAACCGCTGGCCGGTGAGCAGGTCGAAAAGCTCCACGTCCCGGTTCTCGTCGATCCAGGCGGCGCATCTGGCGCCCTCGATGAGATAGAGGCCCGCCTTCTCCCCCACGCCCAGGTCGGTGAGGCCGCGGAGGGCGTGGGAATATTCCCGCTCCTTAAACTCCTCCTGGGTGATGAAGCCCTGCTCCAGATCGTAGGTGTAATGGCTTGCGAACCGCTCTGAATGTACCATGGGCAGACCGCGGATTTCCGTAAGGAGCTTGCCGGTGTCCAGCTCCAGCACCCGAAGATCGTACTTGTACTCGCGGCTCAGATACCAGCAGACGATCGCCTGGGATTTGTAGAGCCACGCGCCGCTGACCTTCTCCATGCCCGAAAGTGTCCGGAGGTCGTAACGCTCCCCGCTGACAAGATCGGCCAGATACAGGCCGTCGCCCGACACATTCCCCAAAGGTTCCGTATCAATAAGCGCATACCGAAGATCCGGCGTGAAGGTGATCAGATCCCATCTGTATTTTTCTTCCTCTCCCTCCGGCGTCTCCCACTTTTTGTTGGCGAAAAGGTCGGTGATCTCGCCGGTGTTGATATCATACGCCACGGGAAGGCCCAGAGGGTCACCCTCCTGATAGGCATTGTTTTTGCCCTCGTAGACCCGGATAAAGATTTTATCGTCTATCCCCGGCAGGGAATACGCCTCAAACGGCGGCATGTTGTCATGATCGTGGAACTCGGTGAATCTGTCCATGGTGAAGATAT
>CANPWM010000096.1 GCA_947584295.1 uncultured Oscillospiraceae bacterium
ACGGCCTGGCGCGGCTATACCGATGAAAGCGCCGTCATCTACGCCGAGACGGACGGCGAACCCCACAACACCATCACCCCCATCGCCAGACGCCGGGGGACGGACTTTGAGCTGGATCTGGTGCTGCGCAACAACCTGACCACCCCCCAGCACCCCCTGGGGCTTTACCACCCCCACGCGGAGCTGCACCACATCAAGAAGGAGAACATCGGCCTTATCGAAGTGATGGGCCTGGCCGTCCTGCCCGCCCGGCTCAAGGACGAGCTGCGGGCCGTGGCCGCCGCCCTGACCGAAAACCGTGACCTGAGAGCTGACCCTCTTACGGAAAAGCACGCCGATTGGGCGGAGGGGTTCAGGACAAAGTATGGGGCCATTACGGCGGACAACGCCATGGAGATCGTGGAGTATGAGACGGGCCTGGTGTTCGCCAAGGTGTTGGAACACGCGGGCGTTTACGCCAGGGACGACAGGGGGAAAGAGGCGTTCATTCGCTTTATTTCATCTGTCTGATTCGCATTATATCATTATTACTTCTGCTTGTCAAGGGCTTTTTCAAAAATTTTTTAAATTTTTTTCTTCCCGGCCTGGGCCGGGAAGAATTTTTTGCAATTGGTGCTTTCACAATATAAATCGTGAACGATATAATACAATAAATGCGGATTTTCCTCAAAAAACCGGTAAAATTTAACGGAAATCTTCATAAAAAAGGCAAGAATATTTTCCGAAACCATATTGACAATTTTTTAACGGCATAGTAGAATGATAGTGAATGATCGGGAAAAGAGATACTTTGCCTGATCGTTATCCGAAAGGGGGAGATTTCCATGAAAAGAACGCTTTTCAAATGGCTGCCGATCCTGCTGGCGGCGGTTCTGCTGACGGGGCTGATCGTCTTGCCAGTGTCAGCCGACGGGGAGTGCCGCGGCCATCACAGCTGGGGGCCCAGCAAGATGGCGGTGGAGGACACCTGCTATTATGGGAAGTGCGAGGCCACCTCGCAGACCTGCACGGTGTGCGGCGCGAAGAGGTACATCATTTTCAGGCCGCTCCAGGGACAGGGCTTTGAAAAGACCGGCGGAACGCACACCTGGGTCACGTCGGAGTATGACAGCGAGTGTCCCGGCCACAAGACCGTGGAGAAGAGATGCTCCGTCTGCGGCGCGGTGGAGACCACTTTGGGCGGCCACAACTGGACGGAGGGCGCCATTGTGGGCAGTTCCACCTGCACCGGCGGCGGCACGCGGGTAGACACCTGCTCCTACTGCCAGGAGAAGATCACGGTGAACGTCCCCACCCGGGGCAACCACACCTGGGCCGTGAAGGAGACGGTGGAACCCACCTGCACCCAGAACGGCTACCAGGTGGTCATCTGCACCGTCTGCCAGACGGAGAGCACCGTCGCCACCAACATGAAGGCCACCGGCCACCGCTGGGTGGCGGACGGCGGCGACTGCGGCGCGGGCAGACACTGCGAGAAGTGCGGCGCTGTGGAGGCCGCCACCGGCCATGCCTTTGGCTCCACCTGGCGCTATGACAGCAGCAAGCACTGGCTCCAGTGCGCCAACTGCTCCGCCACCACCAGCGAGTACGCCCATGACTTTGTGGGCGACAAATGCGACACCTGCGGCTATACCAGGCCCGCTAACGACCCGGCCAGGTGCAGCCACACCTGGAAGATCGTGGGTAAGACAAGCACCTTTACCCACAAGGAGCTTTGCTCCAAGTGCGGCGCTGAGCGCAGCGTCAACTGCAGTGAAAGCACCATGATGAATCCCCGCCAGTACTGCACCGAGGATCTCTACTGCCAGTGCGGCAACCTGGCCAAAGAGGGGCAGAAGAACCACAACTACGGCACCTGGCTGGGAAGCCAGGCGGCCCATGAGAAGAAGTGCCTGAATCCCGGCTGCAACGAGACGGTCACGGCCCAGCATGAGCTGACCACTATCAGCAAGGCCGGGTATACGGACTATCAATGCACCGTCTGCGGCGTTGTCGCCAGGAGCGTCAAGAACGACGCCGCCACGCCGGACATCCCGCCCGTGGAACAGCACACCCACAGCTTCGGCGCGTGGATCAGCGACGGGGCGGATCAACACGTCCGCACCTGCAACGGCCACGGCTGTACCGAGAAGGAGACAGAGGCCCACACCCTGGGCGAGCCTGACTGCCAGGGCAATGCCGTCTGCACCAAGTGCGGCGCCGCCGTCAAGACCGACAAGGCAGGTTCCAACCATGTGGGCGGCACCAAGATCGTCGGGGAGAAGGCCGCCACCGCCACCGAGGCCGGTTATACCGGCGACACCGTCTGCGTCGGCTGCGGCGCGGTGCTGATCGAGGGCATGACCCGTCCCGCGCTCCAGGCGGCCCATACTCACGTCTACAATATCCTCCGGCACGACACCGAAGGCCACTGGCATGAGTGCTCCTGCGGCGACAAGGGCCCCGTGGAGGCCCATACCGGCGGCACCGCCACCTGCGCCAGCGGGGCCAAGTGCGCGCTGTGCGGGGAGGTCTACGGCGAGAAGTCCAACGTCCATGTGGGCGGCACCAAGGTCACCAACGCCAAATCCGCCAAGGTGGGTGTGGACGGCTACACCGGCGACACCTGCTGTGTGGGCTGCGGCGCCGTTCTCCTGCCGGGCGAGAGCATTCCGGCCCTGAAGGGCGAGCATACCCATACTTACGAGACGGCCAAGCACGACAGCACCGGCCACTGGACCGAGTGCCAGTGCGGGGCCAAAAAGGCCGTGGAGCAGCACACCTTCCAGGAGGGCGTCTGCACCGTATGCGGCGAGAAGGAGCCTATGGCGGTGGAGGCGCACGTCCACAGCTATGAGGCGGAGTGGAAGGGCGACAGCACCCACCACTGGCACGTCTGCGAATCCTGCGGCCTGGAGGCCGACAAGGCGGTTCACGCCTTTGTCAACGGCAAGTGCCTTGACTGCGGCATGACCGTGGAGGTCAAGGAGGAGAAGGAGGCCGAAGAGGAGAAGGCGAAGGTGGAGGCCGAGGCCAGCCGCGTCAACGCCGTGGAGCAGTTCAACGACGTGAAGAAGGGCGACTGGTTCGCCAAAGACGTCCAGAAGGTTCTGGACAGGCAGATCATGAAGGGCACCGGCGTGGCCGGGAACACCTTCAGCCCCTACAAGGCCACCACCCGCCGGGAGCTGGTCACCATTCTGGCCCGCGCCTCCGGCATCGACACCACGCCCGGGGACAACCCCTGGTACTATCCCGGCCTTGCCTGGGCCACGGCGCTGGGCGTCAACGAGGGCTACCCCGACACCGAGGGCGACAAGAACATCACCCGCTCGGAGCTGGTGGTCATGATGTACCGCACCGCCGGTAAGCCCGCCGCGGCCGAAAACAAGCTGGGCGCCTTCACCGACGCGTCCACGCTCACCGGCGAGGTGAAGGAGGCCTTCAACTGGGCCGTCAGCGCCGGGGTCATCGACGGCAAGCCCAACCATAAGCTGGCCCCCGAGGACACCACCAACCGCGCGGAGATCGCCGCCGTCGTCGCCAGGTACCTTAAATATAAGGGCCTGTGAGGCGGCCTGAGAGACAGCGAAATAGAAAAAACGCGGCGCCCCGAAAGGGGCGCCGCGCCGCGTTGGCGGGGGGGAGTTGGGGTGAAAGGGTGCAGGGGAGGCCATCATACGCAGAGATTAACAAATTTGAGGGCCATTTCGTACAACTATTTCGTAGGGGTCGCCCTCCCGGGCGACCCGTCCGCCGATGATTGACAGCCCGGAGGTTGACCGGGACGGGCCGCCGGGGACGGCGGCCCCTACGGCGGTTAGGGTAAGATTTCCGGAAATTCGGCGGGCCGCCTAGAGAGGCGGCCCCTACAAGGCTGGGGAAAAGCGATTCAGAAATTCGATAGATGGGCCGCCGTGGGCGGCGGCCCGTACGGCTTCTATATTAGATTTTCGCATATTTGACGGGCGGGTTTTGAACCCGCCCCTACGGTTTTTAAGGAAGATTTTCCGTTATTTTTGCAAAAATTTTCAATAGAAATTGTAGGGGCCGCCTCTCTTGGCGGCCCGACAATATCAATACGCGGCGAAGCCGCAACCTTGTTGTTAGATAGATTATCAGAAATACTGCACCCTTATATCTTCAACTCCGGGAAGGGGATAAACGGTTCGGGGGGTGTGTCGGACTCCTTGAGGATCTTTTGCATCCAGACGATGTCCACCCAGCGGCCCATTTTGAAGGCGCACTTGGAGAACCGGGCCACCCGCTCAAAATCCAGGCTGGAGTGGAACTTGATGCTGTCCTTATTGGGGTAGGAGATGCAGGCGTCCATGCTGGCCACGTTCTGGGCCCGCAGGAGCCTTTCCAGCTCCTGATAGAGCAGCCGCCCGATCCCCAGGCGGTGCATATCCCGGCGGACGTAGACGCTGGCCTCACAGCACCATGCGTAGGCCACCCGCTCCCGGAAGGGGGCGGCGTAGGCGTAGCCTACGATCTCGCCGTCGCGCTCCGCCACCAGGTAGGGGTAGCGGGCCAGGGTGCGGCGAATCCGGCCCTCGAACTCCGGGACGCTGGGGACGTCGTACTCAAAGGTGACGGTGGTATTCTCCACATACCACGCGTAGATATTGAGCAGGGCCGGCGCGTCCTGGGGACGGGCCACGCGCAGGGTGATGGGTGACGGCATGACGGTTGCTCCCTTGCGATCAGACTTTTTTGACGGGAAAGGACTCCCGCGGTGAACACAGCGCCGGAGTAATAAGATTATAGAATAAATCCGCCCGGGGGAAAAGAGACAAAAGCGCAAAAGCTGGGGCGAATGGGGTCGAAAAATTAGTTGACTTGACAGACAGATGGCGGTAAAATAGAAAAAAGCGGGACGCCCGCCGACCTTTTGAAAGGAGCGCGGCCATGAGGGTCATTCGGTTTTTTGAGATCATTTTAGCGTATATTTTCATGGTGGCCTTTGCCGTTTTCCTGGTGGCGGGGGTTTTTAACAAGTGGTTCTTCGCCGCGGCGGCGGGGGCGCTGGCGTGCTATTTCATTCTCAACGCCTGGCGGCTCCACTGCCCCTGGTGCGGCGGCCCCGTGGAGCTTTCGGCGCTGTTCCGGGGCCTGAAAAAAGGCTGTCACTGTCCCGCCTGCGGGCATGAGATCACCGTGGTGATGAAGGTCAGCAGGCCGGACAGAAAAAATAAGGAGTAAAGGAGATACCAGCATGAAGGATCAAAACTGCGGCTACTGCGTGGGAGGCGCGCCCCTGGCGGCCTTTGGCATCAAGATCTGCGACCTGAACGTTTCCCAGCTCATTCTCTTTAAGGAGCAGTCCCACCCGGGCCGGTGCATCGTGGCCTATAAGGATCACGTCAGCGAGATCGTGAACATCTCCGACGAGGAGCGCAACGCCTTCTTCACCGACGTGTACCGGGCCGCCAAGGCCATCCACGCGGCCTTCCACCCCGATAAGCTCAACTACGGCGCATACGGCGACACCGGCTGCCACCTGCATATGCACCTGGTCCCCAAGTATAAGGACGGGTATGAGTGGGGCGGCGTCTTTGCCATGAACCCCGGCGAGAAGTTCCTGACCGACGAGGAATACGCCCAGATGATTGAAAAGATCAAGGCGAATCTGTAAAAGGGACTGTCAGCTATAAAAAAGACCGCCTTACGGCGGTCTTTTCTGGTACGCCTGAAGGGACTCGAACCCCCGGTCTCGCGGTTCGTAGCCGCGCACTCTATCCAGCTGAGCTACAGGCGCATACCGCGCTCTCATCAAGCGCCCTACTATAATAGCATCACGGCCCCGAAATTGCAAGCATTATTTTCGCATTTTTAAAAATATTTTTCCCGCGCGGCAAAAAAAGTGTTGACAAGCCATTGCTTCTGCGGTAGAATAAGTAACGCTGACGGACGATTAGCTCAGCTGGTATGAGCATCCGCTTGACGTGCGGAGGGTCACAGGTTCAAGTCCTGTATCGTCCACCAACCAAAAAACCGCCCCTATGGGGCGGTTTTTT
>CANPWM010000097.1 GCA_947584295.1 uncultured Oscillospiraceae bacterium
AAGTCCTACGAAAACGGCACCAAGGCCCTTCGCGGGATAAGCTTCACCATCAACGACGGTGAGTTCGTCTTTCTGGTAGGCCCCTCCGGCTCCGGCAAGACCACCATCATCAAGCTCCTCACCGGCGAGATCGCGCCCACAGACGGCACGGTGATGGTCAACGACTACAATCTGGGCACCATGAAATTTTCCAAGATGCCCTATATGCGCAGGACGCTGGGCGTGGTGTTCCAGGACTACCGTCTTATCGAGGACAAGACGGTGTATGAGAACGTGGCCTTCGCCATGCGGGTCATCGGCGCCTCCGGCAAGGAGATCCGCCGGCGCGTCCCCTATGTGCTGGAGCTGGTGGGCCTTGACACCCGCACCCGCCGCCGCCCCCAGGAGCTTTCCGGCGGCGAGCAGCAGCGAGTGGCTATCGCCAGGGCCCTGGTCAACAATCCCAAGCTCATCATCGCCGACGAGCCCACGGGCAACCTGGATCCCGCCCGGAGCTTGGAGATCATGATGCTTCTTCAGAAGATCAACGAGCTGGGTACCACCGTGCTGGTGGTGACCCATGAAAAGGAGCTGGTGGAGAGCTTCTCCAAGCGCGTCATCGCCATCGACGCCGGCAAGATCATCAGCGACGGAATGGACGGGTACTACAGCTATGAGAGGTAACAGGTTCGGCTATTATATCCGCGAGGGCGTCAGCAGTATCTTCAACCACGGCTTTATGTCCTTCGCCTCTGTCTGCATCATCGTGGCCTGCCTGCTCATCATGGGCAGCTTTACGCTCCTGGCCCTGAATGTGGACAACGTCATCGACAACATGGAGAGCCAGAACGAGATCATGGCCTTTGTGGACGAGTCCCTCACCGAAGAGCAGGGCCGGGCGCTGGAGAGCGCCATCGAGGCCCTCCCCAATGTGGACAGGGCGGTGTTCATCACCCGGGAGAAGGCCTGGGAGGATTTCGTGGAGACCTATGAGAATCCCCGCTTCTTCGAGGGGCTTGATTCCACCGTCACCCGCGACAGGTATGTGGTGTATCTGGACGATATCTCCCGTATGGAGGAGACCTACGAGGCTCTCAGACAGGTGGAGGGCATCGACTGGGTGCGGGCGCAGCTCAGGATCAGCCAGGGCTTTGTGCGGATCCGCAACGTGGTGACGCTGGTCTCCATGGGCCTGGTGGCGGTGCTGTTCGTCATCTCCCTCTTTATCATGTCCAACACCATCAAGCTCACCACCGTGGAGCGGCGCGACGAAATCGCCATTATGAAGATGGTGGGCGCTACCAGTACCTTTATCCGCTGGCCCTTTGTGGTGCAGGGGTTGATCTTGGGGCTGATCGGCTCGCTGGTGAGCTTCACGCTGGAGTGGGGCCTCTATCAGCTCCTGGCCCAGCAGCTCGTATCCGGGGCGGGTATCTCCTTCCTGTCGGTGATCCCCTTCTACAAGGTGTCTATCCCCATCCTCATCGCCTTTGGCGTGGTGGGCCTGGGCGTGGGCGCCATTGGAAGCTCCCTGGCCATCAAGAATTATCTGAAGGTGTGACAAACGTTTACAAATAAGATACAGATTTTTTGCAATTTTCTGCTATACTGGTCTTTGTCACGGGTAATCCATCGGAGCGCGTAAGATTTGGAGGCAATGAAATTGACTAACAAAGGGCAAAAGCTTTTTATTCGGATCATCTGCGTCGTTCTGGCCCTGGTGTTGGCCGGATCGGTGCTGGTGTCCATCTTGGCCTCCAGCGCCGGCGCGGTGACCGAGGAGGAAATCAAGAAGCTCCAGGAGGAGCTGAGCGGCATCCGCCAGCAGCAGAAGGAGCTGAAAAGCGAGATCAACTCCATCGAATATGAAAAAAAGCAGATCATCGCCAAAAAGCAGGTGCTTGACCAGCGCATGGAGCTGACGCTCCAGGTCATCGACAACCTGACGGCGCAGATCGGCCAGTATGAGATCTACATAAACGAAAAACAGCAGGAGGTAGAGGCCTGCCAGGCGGCGGAGAACGAGCAGTGGGAGCAGTACAAGGTACGCATCCGCGCCATGGAGGAAAACGGCACTGTCTCCTACTACGCCATCATCTTCGGGGCGCGGGACTTTGCCGATATGCTCTCCCGCATCGACATGATCTCCTCCATCATGGACTATGACGAGTCCCTCTATCAAAAACTGGTGTCCGCCCGCAAGCTCACCGAGGAGCGCAAGGCCACGCTGGAGGGCGTAAAGGCGGAGATGGAGGGCAAGCGCCAGGAACAGCAGGACGCCGAGGCCGAGCTGGAGGTGGAACAGCAGGAGGCCATCGACCTGTTGAATACCCTCCAGGACAACTTGGAGGAGGCCCAGGCCCTCTATGACCAGGTCAGCGAGGAGGAGGACGCCCTCAAGGACGAGATCACCAAGAAGCAGAAGGAGCTGGAGGCCACACAGCGGGTCAAGGGCACCGGAAAATTCATCTGGCCCGTGGATTCCAACGTAGTCACCTCCCCCTTCGGTCCCCGCAATACCGGCATCGCCGGCGCCTCCACCAACCACAAGGGCGTTGACCTGAAGGCTTCCACCGGCGCCAAGATTTACGCCTCGGACACCGGCACGGTCATCACCTCCGCCCTGTCCAGCTCCTACGGCAACTATGTGGTCATCGACCACGGCAACGGCTATACCACCCTCTACGCCCATATGTCCAAGCGGGCGGTGAAGCAGGGCGACAAGGTCACCAAGGGCCAGGTCATCGGCTACTCCGGCGCCACCGGCATCGCCAACGGCCCCCACTGCCACTTCGAGATCTGGGAAAACGGCAACCGGGTGAACCCGCTGAAGTTCTTCGATTCCTCCACCTACATCGTGCGGTAAAACATCATAAACACAGCCCCCCGGCCGCCAACGCGGCCGGGGGGCTTTTATTCGACAGCTCTGGTATCTCAGTCTAACGGCTTCATTGTGGGGAACAGGATCACGTCTCTGATGGAGTCAGAGCCGGTGAGGAGCATGGCGCAGCGGTCGATGCCCATGCCCATGCCGCCAGTGGGGGGCATACCGTACTCCAGGGCGGTGAGGAAGTCCTCGTCCAGCATCTCCGTCTCGTCGTCGCCCCGGTCGCGCAGCTCCAGCTGCTTCATGAAGCGCGAGCGCTGGTCGATGGGGTCGTTAAGCTCGGAGTAGGCGTTGGCCATCTCACTGCGGCAGATAAACAGCTCAAACCGCTCCGTGAGCCGGGGATCCTGGGGGCTGCGCTTTGTCAGCGGGGAGACCTCCACGGGGTACATGGTGATGAAGGTGGGCTGAATGAGCTGTTCCTCCACCTTCTGATCAAAGCAGGCGTACAGGGCGTTGCCCCAGGTCTTGTCGGCGGTGGCCGCCAGCTCCACCCCGGCGGCCTTGGCGGCGGCTACGGCCTGGGCGTCGTCGGTTATGGCGCCGAAGTCCACGCCCACATACTCCCGCACCGCGTCCACCATGGTCAGCCGCCTCCAGCCGGGGGTCAGGTCGATGTCCTCCCCCTGCCAAGTGACGTGATAGCCGCCCAGGAGCTTCTGAGCCGCGCCGGACAGGATCCCCTCGGCAATGTCCATCATGTCGAAGAGGTTGGCATAGGCCTCGTACAGCTCGATGGTGGTGAATTCCGGGTTGTGCTTGGTGTCCATGCCCTCGTTGCGGAAGATGCGGCCGATCTCATAGACCCGCTCCATGCCGCCCACGATGAGCCGCTTTAAGGGCAGCTCCGTGGCGATGCGCATATACATATCAATGTCCAGGGTGTTGTGGTGGGTGACGAAGGGCCGCGCCGCCGCGCCGCCGGCCAGCGTATTGAGGACGGGCGTCTCCACCTCGATATAGCCCCGTCCGTCCATGTAGTCCCTGATGAACTTGATGAACCTGGAGCGCAGCTCAAAGGTGCGCTTCACCTCGGGATTGACGATGAGATCCACATACCGCTGGCGGTAGCGAACCTCCTTGTCCGTCAGGCCGTGGAATTTCTCCGGCAGTGGCCGCAGGGACTTGGAGAGAAGCTGTGTCTTTTCGCAGTGGACGGATATCTCGCCCATCTTGGTGCGGAAAACGTAGCCCTCCACGCCCACGATGTCGCCCACGTCCACCTTGCGGAAGTCGGCGAACTCCTCCGGGGTCACGGCGTCGGCGCGAATGTAGATCTGGATGCGGCCCTGGGCGTCCTGGATATCGGCGAAGATGGCCTTGCCCATGCCCCGCTTGGCCATGACCCGGCCCGCCATGGCGACGTGCCGGTTTTCAAATTTGTCAAAGTCCTCCTTGACCTCTCCGGCATAGGCGGTGCGCTGGAATTTGGTGATGGTAAAGGGATCCCGGCCCTCCGCTTGCAGGGCGGCCAGCTTGTCCCGGCGAACCTGGAGGATCTGGGAGAGATCCATCTCCGCCGGCTCAGGCGTATAGTTTGCCATCGGTCTGTCTCCTTATTTCTCTATGACGAGGATCTCATACTGAATGATCCCAGCGGGAGCGTCCACGTCCACCGTCTCGCCGTGGGCATGGCCGTACAGGGCGCGGCCAAAGGGGGAGTCGTCGGAGATCTTCCCCTCCATGGGGTTGGCCTCCTGAGAACCCACCAGCTTGTACTTATAGGTCACGCCGCTCTGCACGTCGCGGACGGTGACGATGCTGCCGATGCCCACCTTGTCGCTGTCCTCGCTGTCCTCCACGATGACGGCGTGCTCGATCAGATCCTGGAACTCGGCGATGCGGGAGTAGAGCTTGCCCTGCTCCGTCTTGGCCTCGTCGTACTCGGAGTTCTCGGAGAGGTCGCCGAAGGAGCGGGCCTCCTTGATCTGCTCGGCCACTTCCTTCTCCCGGACGGTCTGCATGTAGTTGAGCTCTTCCTTAATCTCCTCAAGTCTCTGACGGCTCATTCTGTACCTGTTGGAATCTGCCATGTATGAACACTCCTTCTGGATAGGTTTTTTATCTTTGATCTGAAATATTATAGAGATTATTGCCCGTTTTGTCAAGAGATTGCCGCGCATTTGCCGGATTTATCTCATTTCCCGTCAAACGGCCGCCGCAATGGCGGCCACCTCCCCCGGCGTCACCGTCCCGGCCTCCAGGGCGGCGGAGAGCAGGGCCGCCGGGGGAAAAGGCAGGTCGAAGTGCCGCGCCTCGGGCAGCGTAAAGGACGCCCTGGCGATCTCCCGGCCCCCCTTCACCCGCTCCCCCGCCCCGTCCAGGGTCAGTTTGACGCATTTTCCCGGCAGGAACACAGTCTCCCCCGGCGGGCAGAGGAACACCGCCGCGTCCGGCGGCGCGGGGCAGAGGCCGGGCGGCTCCGGCGTGACGCCCCAGGCCCCGCACACGTCCTCGAACCGCCCGAAGCTCTCCCGTGGCGCCTCCAGCGTCAGATAGCGGAAGCCCTCGCAGAGCCGCCGCGCCGTCTCCAGACTGCCCCTGTCGGCGCGGCGGGCGGCCAGATACGCCCTGTCGCGGCCTTTGGCGGCCAGCGTGACCAACTCCCCCGCCTTGGCCGCCAGGAGCGCCCCGCACCCGGCCTCCCGGAAACCCCGGTCAAAAAAGGCCTCCCGCCGGGCGAAGCCGTCCTGAAATACCGCCGTCAAGGCCCGGCGCGCCGCCAGCTCCCCGGCGCATTTTTTCAGACATCTCTCCACCTGCCGCCGGGACGCCCCCACGCCCAGCCTCAGCTCCGCCCAGACGCAGGCAAGCCCCAGGGGCCGGAGGAAACGATAGCTTACGGTACATCTTCTCCCCCTGACGGGGATCTCGGAGATCAGCGCCACCAAAAAATACACCCCCCATAAGGGGAGTGTATGTGAGATGCTCGGAAAGCTGTCAACTTTTTTTGCCGGAAACAGGCCGCGGGGCCTTTACCGGCAGTCATAGGCGTAGACCGCCTTCATGGCCTTATAGGTCATGTAGCAGTCGTACTTGGCGGTCAGTTCATAGGGGGAGTGCATGGCCAGCACGGGGGTACCGGCGTCCACGGTGGCGATGTTGCGGTTGCCCAAATAGCAGGC
>CANPWM010000098.1 GCA_947584295.1 uncultured Oscillospiraceae bacterium
TTGGTGCTGGCAGCTCCTCATACATGGCGTTGAATAAACCTGTCAAAAACTCCCTGTTGTCAACTTCGTCTACCAACAGCATCTCTTTTGCTCCCTCATAGGGTAATTCATAGGTCGCTTTTGGCATATAGCTGATTGCCGCTTTTATTGGTTTTACAAGCAGCCTGTCATCATAGATACCGCCTACGATCTTGCCACGGTAATAGAGGATATATTCTCCCATCATAGCCCGAACTGTAATTTCATTCAATTCGGATAATTGCTCTAAAATAAAATCCAAATATTCTTTACTTGACGCCATTATTCCACCTCAAATCCCAATTTGTCAGTCTGTTCTGACAAAAATTATACCATATCCATTATCGAAAAGCAATCCGCGTTTTGCCCCGTTCCGTCTGTCCAGTCTGTCAAGGGGCGGGTCGTATTTCTCCCGTGAGGTGTTCGTTTACGAATGGGTCATATTGATTGGGGAAAAATCGGGCTGTCCCATTTTGCACAAAAACGGGTGTCTCTATTTGTCCAAACTGTTGATTTTTTACTTTCGCCCTTGAAATCATGACTGAAAAATAGCATAATATGGGGTAGAAAAATCATACTTGGGAGGGGCTTATGATACGGCTCAACAACGACTGGGAATTTACGCCGGAGTGGAGCGACGGCTTTCTCTCCGGCGCGGGGAGCTTCGAGCCTGTGCGGCTCCCCCACACGGTAAAGGAGACGCCTCTCCACTACGTTGACAGCAGGAGCTATCAGATGATCTGCGGATACCGCCGCGTCCTGCGCGTCCCGGAGGACGCCGCCGGCAGGCGGGTCTTTCTGCGCTTTGACGGCGCGGCCCACATCGCCACGGTGTTTTTGAACGGGCGGGAGCTTATGACCCACCGCTGCGGCTACACCGCCTTCCGGGTGGAGGTGACGGACGCGCTGCGCCCCGGGGACAACCTTCTGGCGGTGCGGCTGGACACCACCGAGAACCCCTCTGTCCCGCCCTTCGGGTACGTCATCGACTACCTGACCTTCGGCGGCCTTTACCGGGACGTGTGGCTGGACGTGCGGCCCCAAAAGATGATCTCCGACCTTTTTGTGTCCACGCCGGATCTGAAAACCGTAAAGATCGCCTGCAAGGTCGGCCTGGGGCCGGAGGACTCCCTGCGCTTTGATATCCTGGACCCGGAGGGCCGTACCGTCATGACGGTGAAAGGCGGCAGCGCCGGAGCGGCTTTCCACGTGGACGGGACGATCCGCCCCTGGAGCGTGGACGACCCGGCGCTCTACACCTGCCGGGCCACTCTGTTGGAAAAGGGCGTTGAGGGGGACGTATCAGAGACGGCCTTCGGCTTCCGCACGGCGGAATTTCGGGCCGACGGGTTCTATCTCAACGGAGAGAAGCTCTTTCTCCGGGGCCTGAACCGGCACCAGTCCTATCCCTACATAGGCTACGCCGCCACGGAGAGCCTCCAGCGGGAGGACGCCAGAATTTTAAGGCGGGAGCTTTGCTGTAACGCCGTCCGCACCAGCCACTACCCCCAGAGCCAGTATTTCATCGACGAGTGCGACAGGCAGGGGCTTTTGGTGTTCACGGAGTTCCCCGGCTGGCAGCACGTGGGGGACGCTAAGTGGCAGGATCAGGCGGTGGAGAACCTGCGGGAGATGGTGGCCCAGTACCGCAACCACCCCAGCGTGATCCTGTGGGGCGTGCGCATCAACGAGAGCCTTGACTACGACGATTTTTATACCCGCACCAACGCCGAGGCCCACGCGCTGGATCCCAGCCGCGCCACCTCCGGCGTCCGGGACAGGGTGCAAAGCAGCTTTTTGGAGGACGTGTACGCCTACAACGACTTCTCCCACAACGGCTCCAACGCCTGGTGCCGGGAGAAGAAGGCCGTGACCCCCGATATAAGCCGGGCGCTGCTGATCTCCGAGTCCGTGGGGCATATGTTCCCCACCAAGCCCTTCGACCCCTGGGAGAAGCGCCAGGAACACGCCCTGCGCCACGCCAGGGTCATGGACGCCGCCATGGCGGACGGGGAACACGCCGGGTTCTTTGGCTGGTGTATGTTCGACTACAACACCCACCGGGATTTCGGCTCCGGGGATCAGATCTGCTACCACGGCGTGCTGGACGCCTTCCGCAACCCCAAGCTGGCCGCCGCCGTCTACGCCGCCCAAGGGGACGAGGCGCCGGTGCTGGAGGTCGGCTCCTCCATGGAGATCGGCGAGTACCCCGCCTGCGACCCGGGGACAGTCTGGGTCTTTTCCAACGCCGACGAGGTGCGGCTTTACCGCAACGGCTGTTTTGTGACCACTCTAAGGCCCGGCGCGGCCTTCAGGGCCCTGGCCCGGAAGCCCCTGGAGGTGACGGACACCATCGGGGCCCTGCTGGAGACCTCCGAGGGCTTTGACAAGGCCAAGGCCGACGGCGTCAACGACGTGCTGATCTCCTTCCAGGGGCGCGGCCCGGAGGGCCTCTCCCCCCTGGAGAAGCGGCTGGCCGGGGCGGCCCTGAAAAAATACGGCCTCACCTTTGAGGACGCGGCCCTGCTCTACGGGAAATATATGTCCAACTGGGGCGGTATGTCCACCGTCTGGCGGTTTGACGGCTATAAGGACGGGGCGCCGGTGTCCTCCGTGACCAAGGGCGGCATGGACCGCGGCCTCCACCTGGAGGTTCGGGTGAGCGCCGCCACGCTTTACGAGGGGGACTGCTACGATATGAGCGCCGTGCGGGTGCGGCTTCTGGACGGGAACGGCAACCTGGCCCCCTACGCCCAGCTGCCGGTGACCTTCACCGTCCGGGGGGACGCCCAGCTCGTTGGCCCCGCCACCGCCGTCCTGGAGGGCGGCTCCACGGGAACGTACATCAAAACGGCGGGGCGTGCCGGGAGCGCCGCGCTCACCGTTTCAACGGCTCAGACAGAACCGGTAGATGTAAACTTTACAATACGGGAGGAACGCGCATGAAGCTGACAACTTCGCAGAAGATCGCCTTCGGCATTGGCGCCGTGGGCAAGGACATGGTGTACGCCCTGTCCGCCACCTATGTCATGTACTACTATCAGGATATCCTGCACCTGTCCTCGGTCTTTGTGGGGACGATCCTCATGATCGCCCGCATCTTTGACGCCCTGAACGACCCCTTTATGGGGATCCTGGTGGCCAAGACCAAAACGAGATGGGGCCGCTTCCGCCCCTGGCTCCTGTCCGGCTCCGTTCTCAACGCCTTCACCCTCTACGCCCTCTTTGCCGCGCCCAGCATCCAGGGTACCGGCCTCATGGTGTATTTCACCGTCATCTATATCCTCTGGGGTACCACCTACACCATGATGGATATCCCCTACTGGTCCATGATCCCGGCCATCACCACCACCGCCGCCGACCGGGAGAACCTGTCCGTCATCGGGCGCACCTGCGCCGGGGTGGGTTCCGCCTTGATCCAGGTGGGGACAGTCATGGCCGTGGGCCTTTTGGGCGGCGACAACGAGCGGCGGGGCTTCGCCCTATTCGCCCTGATCGTGTCCGTCCTCTTCGTCCTGGCCGAGATCGTCTGCTCCCTGAAGGTGCGGGAGCATGACATCGGCCGCATGGAGACCTCCACGATCCCTCAGATGTTCAAGGCCCTGTTCCGCAACGATCAGGCCATGATCACGGTGCTGGCGATCCTCATGATCAACAGCGCCCTGTACCTCACCAGCAATCTCATCATCTACTTCTTCAAATACGACTTCGGCGGCGCCGGGTGGAAGGGCAGCTACACCATGTTCACCATGGTGGGCGGCGTGTTCCAGATCCTCGGCATGATGGTGGTCTACCCGCTGCTGCGCAAAAAACTCGGAAACACCCAGATCTTTAAGGGCGCTTTAGGGGCCGCCATGCTGGGCTACGCCCTCATTCTGGCCGTATGCTTCGCGGGCTTCTCCTCAAATATGATCCTCATCTGCGTGTGCGGGGCGTTGGTGTTCGCCGCCAACGGTATCCTCACGGTGCTGACCACCGTGTTCCTCTCCTCCTCCGTGGACTACGGGGAGCTGAAAACCGGCAAGCGGGAGGAGTCCGTCATCTTCTCCATGCAGACCTTCGTGGTGAAGGCCGCCTCGGGCCTGGCCGTATTCGTCACCGGCATCGGCATCAAGCTGATCGGCCTTGTGGGCGATACCGAGGAGACGGGCGAGATCATCGCCCAGTCCGCCTCCACCATCACGGGCCTTCGCCTGCTCATGACCATCTTGCCCATCATCGGACTTGTGACGGCGTTCGCCTTTTTCGTAAAGAAATTCACCCTGACGGACAAGCGGGTGGAGGAGATCGCCCAGACGCTCCAGAACAGAAAGGGCGTTGAGTAATGCTGATAAGCTGGAAAGCCCGGGTGGACACGGCGGAGGGGCCGGTGACCCTCACCGGCCAGCGGCTCTTTGATTGGAACGAGTCCATACATATCACCGCCGCTCTGCCGGAGGGCGTCCTCGTCTCCGTCACCGCCCGGATCCCCCTGGCGACGCTTCCATACGATAAGATCTTCATGAACGGCTACCAGACCTGGACGAGCTGCCCGGAGTACGGCGTCCACGACAAAATATGGGACACACGGCGGCTCCCCGCCGCCACCGTCCGGAAATACGCCTTCGACCGCTACGGAGACTACCACTTCGTCCCCTACCCCTGCCGGGAGGGCGTCACCCACGGCTTCTCCTGGTGCTACTTCCGGCGGCGCGGCCAGTTCCGCCTCCTGGCCTCCCTGGACGAGAGGCCCGGCTACACCCTGTTCGCCTACGACGCCGACCTGGCAAGCCTGCGTATCACACGGGACTGCTCCGGCCTTCACTGCGGCGGCGAGTACCCCCTCTTTGACCTGTACGCCGCCCGGGGCGGCGAGGAGCGGGTCTTTGACGGGTGGTTTTCCGCCCTGGGTGTAAAGCCCCTGCCCGCCCCGCCCCTGCGGGGATATACCAGCTGGTATAACCGCTACGAAGACATCACCGAGGCCGCTATACGGGCCGATCTGGAGGGCTGTAAGTCCCTCCTCTCCCCCGGCGACCTCTTTCAGATCGACGACGGCTGGGAACCGGCGGTGGGCGACTGGCTGGAGCCGGACAGTGAAAAATTCCCCCACGGCCTGAAATCGCTGGCCGATGAGATCCATGCCGCCGGCTTCAAGGCCGGGCTGTGGCTGGCCCCCTTTGCGGCCCGGTACGACTCCCGCCTTGTCCGGGAACACCCGGACTGGCTGTTGCAGATCGACGGCCAGCCCTGGCGGCTCGGCTCCAACTGGGGCGGGTTCGTGTCCCTGGATATGGACAACCCCGCCGTCACGGACTACTTAAAGCGCGTCTTTGACCGGGTCATCGGCGAGTGGGGCTTCGACCTTGTAAAGCTGGATTTCCTCTACGGCGCGGCCCCTTTCGGCACCCAAAGCGAGACCCGGGCGGCCCGCATGATCCGGGCCATGGACTTTCTGCGGGAGGTATGCGGCTCCGCCGCTATCCTGGGGTGCGGCGTCCCCGTGATGCCCGCCTTCGGCCGGGTGGAATACTGCCGCGTCGGCTGTGACGTCTGCCTCACCTGGGACGACAAGCCCTTTATGCGGCTCGCCCACCGGGAGCGCGTCAGCACAAAGCAGGCCATTCTCAACACCCTCTTCCGCCGGGAGCTGAACGGCAGGGCCTATCTCAGTGACCCGGACGTGTTCTTCCTGCGGGACGACAACATCGACCTGCGGGACGACGAGAAGCTCCTGCTCGCCCGTATCAACGCCCTGTTCGGCGGCGTCCTGCTGCTGTCCGACGACCCCGGCGCGTACTCCGAAAAGGAGCGCCAACAGTACCGGGAGCTTCTGGCCCTGACCCGGGCGCAAAACGTCCAATTCGACGGCGACAATTTTATGATAACCTTCGACCTGGACGGCGAGGCCAACGCCCTGCCCGTCCCCCGGGAGCTTTTCATATAAGC
>CANPWM010000099.1 GCA_947584295.1 uncultured Oscillospiraceae bacterium
CAAGCCATGAGCGTGGATCGCTTCTTTGACCGAAACGATCCGGAAAAGCAATTTATCTTGGATGTGATCAAAACCTGTGATGATCCCGAAGCCGTTATGGAAAACTATCGGCGCGGACTTGCCCTTATCAATAGCCAAAAGCACTATGACGAATTTGTTGACAGCGGTTTTTTCACGATCGTCAGAGAAGATAATGGGGTAGATACCAAAGAAGAAGTCTGTGATTCAATAGCAAAGCATTTTGGATTATACAAATAAAATATCTTTTTGTATCAAAATCAGCAAAAACATAGATCCTCCGCGCGGCGGGGGACAGGGAGTTTGGGAGACTTAGGTTTATGAAGGTAATCGACTATTTTGAAAGCGGGCAGCAGGAGCATTGGCTGCGGGAGATCGGGAAGTGCGACTGGGGCGCGGGCGCGTTTTTGCGGGAGCTTCTCAGCCGCGGGACGTTTTTCGAGGCCGTGGGAGAGGGTTCCCGGGTGCTTTTGCTGACGGAGGGGGAGGAGCTGATCTCCTTTTGCACCTACGCCCGCTGGGACGATATCCAGCCCACGGAGCTGACGCCGTGGATGGGGTTTGTCTATACGTTCCCGCAACACCGGGGACACCGCTATGTGGGCCTGCTCTTTCAGGAGATTGAGCGGCTGGCCCGGCAGGAGGGGGTGGCGGAGGTGTATATCTCCACCAACCACACCGGCCTATATGAGAAATACGGCTGTGAGTACAGGACACAGCTGCGGGATATGGACGGGGAGCTTTCCAGGGTCTATGTGAAAAAGATCGACTGACCGGCGGGGGCGCCCGCCGTATGGAATACTTACAAGGGGGTGGGGAAATGGACAAGGCGGGTCGGAAAAACACCACGCTTTTTGAGACGATGCCGGTGCCTCAGGCTGTGCGTACCATGGCCGTTCCCACGGTGATCAGCCAGCTGATCGTGCTGATCTACAACATCGCGGACACGTTTTTTATCGGGAGGACGGGCAACGCCGCCATGGTGGGCGGCGCGTCGCTGATCTTGCCGGTGTTCAATATTTCGCTCTCCATCTCCGGCCTTGCCGGTATCGGCGGCGGGGCGCTGGTGTCGCGGCTTTTGGGGCGCAAGGAGACCGGGGAGGCGCGGCGGGTTTACAGCCTGAGCGTCTACATAAGCGTGCTGGTGGCGGCTTTATTCTCCCTGGGCGTGCTTTTTTTCAACGGGCCGCTGATGCGGACGCTGGGGGCCGACGAGGAGAATTTTCAGTACGCCTCGGCCTACGCCTTTTTCGTCATCACCCTGGGCGGGGTGCCGACGGTGCTATCCAACACCCTGGCGGCGCTGCTGAGAAGCGTGGGGGAGTCGAAAAAAGCCGGTTTCGGCATCACCATGGGCGGGCTTATCAACATCGCCCTGGATCCGCTTTTTATGTTCGTGCTTATGCCCAAGGGGCGGGAGATCGTGGGCGCGGGGTTGGCCACCTGCCTGTCCAACTGCATCGCCTGCGGCTATTTCATCGTGACGATCCTGCTGACGCGCGACCAGCCGGTTTTGCGGCTCTGTTCGCCGCTGAAGCTCCCCCAGAGGGCCAATATCGCCGGGATCTTCACCGTGGGCCTGCCCTCGGCCATCTCCACACTGCTCTTTGACCTGGATTATGTGGTCATTGACCGGCTGATGAGCGCCTACTCCGGCAACGCCCTGACGGCGGTGGGGATCGTGCTGAAGGCGGAGCGGCTGCCGCTGAATGTGGGCGTGGGTATCTGCCAGGGCATGATGCCCATTGTCGCCTATAACTACTCCGCCGGGAACATGAAGCGGATGCGGGAGACGAAGCGGTACAGTATGCTCCTGGGGCTTGCGTGCGCCGCCGTCAGCATTGTGCTTTATGAGGTGTTCGCCGGTCAGATCATGAGCTTTTTCATCAAGGATTCGCCGGAGGTGGTGCGGCTGGGAACGGGCTTTTTGCGGGCCAGGGTGCTGGCTACGCCCCTGATGTTCCTGAGCTTCTTCCACGTCTATCTGTTCAACGGCTTCGGCAAAGGGCGGTACGCGCTGTTTCTGGGCGTGACGCGGTGGCTGGTGTTTAATATCCCCATGCTGTTCATCCTCAACAGCCTGATCGGCATGGAGGGCATCGTCTGGAGCCAGCTTTGCGCGGATATTCTCACCGTGGCGCTGTCCGTGGCGGTGTACCGGTGGTATGAGAAGAGGAACCTCGCGGCATAGGAGGATCGAAACGAGCAAAGTTTAACCCGGGAGCGAAAGCTCCCGGGTTTTTCCTGTCGAAAAAGGCCGTTGGCCTTTTTCGACAGGTACGAGGGCGGGCAGGAAGGCGGCGCCCTCTATGTCCGTGGTCATGCCGCGGCGTACATACGAAGCATCTGGGCAATTTCGGCCCGGGTGGGGGTGTTGCCGGGGACGAGGGTCATGTCACTGCGGTCAATGATGTCGCGGTAGACGCACCAGGAAAGGGCGTCCACGGCCCAAGCGGACGCTTCGCCCGCGTCCGGGAAATCAAGCTCGGCGCGCCCTGTGGGGGCGCCGTTTTTGCTGGCCTCATAGCGGAAGAGCATCGTGGCAAGCTCCTGGCGGGTGATGAGGGCGTCCGGCATAAAGCGCCCGTCACACCCCACGACTATGCCCTGGCTGGCCGCCCAGCGGGCCGCCTCGGTATACCACGCGCCCTCCTCCACATCGGAGAACGGCATGATGAAGTCAACGTACTTGGCCCCGTCCAGGTTCCAGAGGGCCCTGACCGCCTCCGCGCGGGTGGTGAAGCTGTTCGGGGCAAAGGTCTCGTCGCTCTTGCCGGACATGACCCCCTGCTCCCAGGCCCAGCTGACGGTGTCCCAGAACCAGTCGTCGCGGTCAACATCCGTAAAGGCCATCGTCGGGACGGTGAACGAAAATTCGCAATAGCCTGTCCTGGTGGTCACGGTGCCGGAGCCGGAATAGTTGTTCACATACACCGGCGTGTCGCACTCGTCAATAAAGACGGCGTGGGCCCCCTTGGGGACGGTGATGTTCAGCTTCCCACTGTCGTCCGTGACGTACTCCTTCGCCGCGCCGCCGTCAACGGAGGCGTGGACGGTGGCCCCTGGCACCGGCGCGCCGAGGCGATCCACCACGGGGATGGAGACGGTGTACGCCTCCGGGGAGCGGTCATTGGCGTAAAGGATGCGGCTTTGGGTGACGGGGTAACTGAGGGGCTTCGTGCCGCCGTCGGTGAGCTTCAGGAGGTAGTCGCGGATGATGGCGTCCTCCCCGCCCAGCTCACCAAGCTGTTCCCCGTCCGCGATCCCGGCCACGGAGCTGGCCACGTAGCCGTTGGTGGCCAGGAGGATCGCTGTGGCGCTGTCGCTCCTGTCGAGCCGGGTGCCGTCGTCCAGGACGACGCCGGTCACCTTGGCGCCGCTCTCCCCCGCCGGGTCGTAGGTATAGGTAAAGCCGCTGACCTGGAGGAAGCTTCCGCTGACCCTGTCGCGCAGGAGAAGGCCCGTCTCGTCCTGGCCTGTCATGGTCAGGCCCACCTCCAGCGCCTCATAGAGCTGCGCCGGGGTGACGGACTTTACGACCACCATGTTCCCGTGGTTGAAGGCGTCCAGAATGTCGCCGTAGGTGACATCGCCACGGTACATGGGGACGGCGATGCCGCCGCCGTTCTCAACGGCCACAACGGGCAGGTCAAGACCCTGCGCGTCGGCAAATTCCCCGGCGACCTGGGCGAAGGCGTCGGTGACAAGGTCGCCGTAGGCGGTCTCCACAACGCGGCTCTCGGAATAGTCCCAATAGACGTTCCCGCCCCACACGGGGGCTTCGTTGTAGATGAGCTTCTCGTTCAAAAGGGCGCTCTGGGTTGTCTTGATCCCGGCCAGGGCCTCGGCCATAGCCTCCCTGACGGTGGAAACCGCCAGCTTGTGCTGCTCATCCAGGCCGTCAAAGCTGTACGCGGCGGCCTGGGCGGCGGTGATGACTTCGCCGGAGGCGGCCACCGTGCCGCCGGAGAAGGTGAGGGTCAGGTGGCCCAGGGCGGAAAGCTGCGTCCCGGCCTGCACCACGGGTACGGACTTGCCGCCGCGCTGGTAGGGCGTTCCGTCCTCCAGGGTGTGGCTGTGGCCGTCCACAACGGCCGTCACCAGCGCCAGCTCCGCGTCGCTGAGTCCGTCCAAAAGCTCCCTGGACGTGGTCTCCACGGCGTTTTCGTTGTCCCCCAGGTGGCAGACAAGCACAACGGCATCGGCCTGGCCCCCAAGCTCCGCAAGCTCCCGCTTAACGGCGGCGATCTCACTTCCAAAGGCCACGCCCTCAAGCCCCGCGGGGTTGGCGTTGGAGACGGTGTTCACCGTGGTCACGCCGATGAAGGCGATCCTCACGCCCTGACGCTCCACCACCGTCCGCCCCTCTAAAAGCGGCTTACCGTCCAGGGTCACGTTGGCGGAGAGGAGGGGGAAGTCGGCGAGCTTCGCGTTGGCGAGCAGCCGCTCCACGCCAAAATCAAACTCGAGGTTCCCGGCGGCCATCACGTCATAGCCTGCGGCGTTCATCAGGGCGATCACGTCCCGGCCCTCGCTGACGGTGGCGAAGGACGCGCCCTGGGTGGCGTCTCCGGCGTCCACCAGGATGGCGTTGCTCCCGGCGGCGGCGATGGCCGCCGCCTGCTCCAGCCCGATGGCCGCGCCGCTGGCCTCCACCACGCCGTGGATGTCGTTGGTGGAATAGATATCCACCGTCACCGCCCCGTCCGCCAGCGCCAGCCCCGGCGTCAGCGCCAGGATCAGCGCCAGACACACAAGAAATGCCGTTGTTTTCCTCATTTTGTATACACTCCTTTTTTAAAATGATTGTTTATATACCCTCGATTGCCTCCCGCAGAAGCCTCTCCGGGTCGTTCCCCCGGATATCCAGCCCGTCGGCCTTGATGAACTGAACGTCGGGAATACAGAAAAGGCCCCCCAGCTCCCTTATAAACAGCTCTACGGAGCTTCCGGCCCCCAGGAAGCCGCCGGCCGTGGTGATGTAGACGAGCTTTTCGCAGGCGCAGAGCCTTTGGGGCCGCCCGTCCTCCCCATAGCCGAAGGTGATCCCGTTGACGCAGATCTGCTCCAGATAGAGCTTCAGCACCGCGGGAAAGGAGCAGTCCCAATAGGGCGCGCCGATCAGAATCTCATCGGCCCGGGCGAACTCCCTGGCGTAACGGTACGCCTCCCCGTCCAGGTCTCCGGCGGCGATGTCGCTGTCCCGCTTTCGCAGCCGCGCCGCGTCCAGGGGGACCGGCGGCTCCTTCCAGACCTCCAGCTCCCTCACGTCCACCTTTTCCCCCGACCAGTGCTTTCGCCGGTACGCGTCGCACAGGCGCTTCGTTCTGGAGCCTTCCCGCACACAGGCGTTGACAAAAAGAGCGTTCATGATCCATTCCTCCTTCCTCTATGAAAGTAGTACAGCGCGGGAAATTTGTCAATAGCCCTGTCCCGAAACGCCAAAAACACGACCCGAAATGCGCCTCAACATGCATTTCAGGTCGTATTTTTGACGTTTCAGGACAAAGGGGTTGACAATCGGGCCAGTTTTTTGGATACTGGAGGAATCAAATTCCATAAGGAGGGAGCACCTGTGGATGAAAAAAATCTCCTGGACGAAAAAACCTTAGAGACTGTTTCCGGCGGTGAGGACGGGGAGGAGGAGACCAAAGAATACTATTTTGCCATGGCGTCCTTTGTGGACAGTAATTGCAGACACTGCAGCAAGAGAGCGACCAATGAATGTCCCTACTCAGGAAACGCGAGAATGGCCATGAAGCACGCGGTAAACAGAAGATGTCCGCACAAGGGTTGACTTAGCGGATAAAAATTATAAGGAGGAAAAAA
>CANPWM010000100.1 GCA_947584295.1 uncultured Oscillospiraceae bacterium
CTACGCCGCCGTGGCAAGCAAAAGAAATTATACTCACTTTTTCCCTTTCTGTCAACCCCTTTTTCAATATTTTTTTCACCTGCAAACACACTTGACAGATGATGTCCCATGTGGTATATTTGTCCCAACCTTATGGGAGGTGAAAAGATGACTTCTTATCTCGCTTAACAAAATTGGCGCTGAATCAGGGGATAACTGTGTCCACAGCGCCGGAAGCGGGAAGGAAAGTTCATCTGATCACACTCACCGGGGGCGTCATGCGCCTTACCTGAGCCGTGGGATCTCTTCCCGCGGCTCATTTTTTGCCGGAACGGACTGGAGAAAGCATCCAGCTCCGTTCGTATGAAAGGGGCGCTTACAATGCTAATTGATGTATCCAATTTCACCTTTGCCTACGAGGGCAGCCACGACAATATCTTTGAAAATGTCTCCTTCCGCATGGACACCGACTGGCGGCTGGGCTTCACGGGCCGGAACGGGCGCGGCAAGACCACCTTTTTGCGGTGCCTGATGGGGGAGCTGGACTACTCCGGCGCCATCTCCGCGCCGGGACTCACATTTGAATATTTCCCCGTCCGGGCGGAGGATATGTCCCTGCCCGCCCTCCAATCGCTTCTGGAGGCTGTCCCCGCCGTTGAGGAGTGGCGGCTTCTCCGGGAGCTTTCCCGCCTCCGGATCCCCTCCGAGGCCCTGGACCGGCCCCTCTCCACCCTCTCCGGCGGGGAGCGTACCCGGTGCGAGCTGGCGGCCATGTTCTGCCGGGACGACGCCTTCCCCCTCATCGACGAACCCACCAACCACCTGGACATGACCGCCCGGGCGCTGGTGGGGGAGTACCTGTCCGGCAAGCGCGGCTTCATCTTGGTCAGCCACGACCGGGCGCTGCTGGACGCCTGCACCGACCACACCCTCAGCATCAACCTGACAAATATCGAGGTCACCCGGGGATCCTTTTCCGTCTGGTGGGACAACAAGCGCCGTCAGGACGAATTTGAGAAGGCCGAGAACGAAAAGCTGAAAACCGAGATCGCACGGCTCAATGAATCTGCCCGTGAGCGCGCCCAATGGTCGGATAGGGCGGAGCGCGCCAAATATGTTTCCCATACCGACAAGGCCGATGTGAAGCACGGCTGGGCGCCGAAACAGGCCGCTAAAGCCGCCAAACAACAGCGCAGAGCCAAGGCCATCGAGGAACGCCGGGAGCGGGCGGTGGAGGACAAATCGAAGCTCCTCCACAACATCGAGCGGGACGAGGAGCTGAAGCTGTCGCCGCTGACCCACCGGGCGGCACGGGTGGTGGAGTTCCGGGACGTGTCCATAGCCTTTGACGGGCGCGCGGTTTTGGAAAACCTGACCTTTGACGTAAAGCCCGGCGACCGCGCCGCCCTCATCGGCCCCAACGGGAGCGGCAAGACCAGCCTGTTGCGCCTGATCCTGGGCGACGACCTGCCCCACACCGGCGAGATACGCCTGGCCTCCCAGCTCACGATATCCTATGTCTCCCAGGAGACCTCCGGCCTCTCCGGCCCCCTGGCCGCCTATGCGGAGCGGTACGGCGTTGACAGGAGCATCTTCCAGTCCATTCTCCGCAAGCTGGGCTTCGAGCGGGTGCAGTTTGAAAAGCCCCTGGAAGCCTGGTCCCAGGGCCAGAAGAAAAAGGCCCTGCTGGCCCGGAGCCTGTGCCAACAGGCGCACCTCTACGTCTGGGACGAGCCGCTGAACTACGTGGATGTGATCTCCCGTATGCGCGTGGAGGAGCTTCTGGCGGCGTTCAAGCCCACCATGCTCTTCGTGGAGCATGACCGGGCCTTCGTGGACAACATTGCCACAAAACGAATCGAGCTTTGACTGCCCCTCACGCTGCTTTTCGCCCAACAGGGACAATAAATTAACTGGATTCTCCAAAAATAGTTACGCAACTTTTGCAATGTAAAGACGCAACATACACTATTTACCTTGCGTAAAAAATGCGTATAATATGCGGTGTCGTGAGGAACGACAGAACATATCTTTGGAGGAAATTACTATGAAAAAGCATGATACTAAAAGAAAGGAAAACGCCAGAAGGAATACCGCCAGCGTCGAGCGTGAGCTCAGGGGCGGATTGAATTTCGTGGCCGTCATCGGCAGCGTTGAGCGGCTTCGGAATCCTGAATTCTGGAAGTGAGCTCCGCCGCCGGCGCTGTACTAATATTAGATTAAACGATTGACCGATATTAGTACTAAGTATCACGCCGGACATCAACTGAATAACGCTTGCAGGGCCCGCCAGAAATGGCGGGCCCTGCAAGCTTGTCAAAAAAAGCAAATTCGTCGTTATTTTTTCCGGCGGCATGTACGTCGCAAAAAATCCCTTTTGTCGCCCTGTGTGTGTCCCTGCGGGACGCACACAGGGCGACAGCAGGGAAATTTTCTCTGAATTTCGCAAAATTCAGAGAAAATTACCCGCACGTGCCCCTTGTCGGAAAAAGCCCGTCAGGGCTTTTTCCGACAGGCTCACATTCTATATTGAGATTTTCCGCCTCCGGGTGTATAATCATAGGTGATAGGGGGATCGGTCTGATGAATAAAGACAACGAGTTTCTTGGCGCCGAGCCGGTGGGGCGGCTCCTTTTCCGTTTGGCGATCCCCACCATCGCGGCCCAGATCATCAATATGCTCTATAACATCGTGGATCGCGTCTACATCGGCCACATGGGAGCGGACGGCGACCTGGCCCTGACGGGCGTGGGCGTCTGTATGCCCATCATCATGTTCGTCTCAGCCTTCGCCTCCCTGATCTGCCAGGGCGGCGCGCCGCGGGCGTCCATCTTCATGGGGAAGGGGGACAATACGTCCGCCCAACGCACCATGGGCGGGTGCTTTTCCGCGCAGATCATCGTCTCCGCCGTCCTCACGGCGGTGCTGCTTATCTGGAACCGGCCCCTCCTGCTTGCCTTCGGGGCCGAGGAAAGTACCGTCGGCTACGCCACCCAATATATGTCCGTCTACGCCCTGGGAACCGTATTCGTGGAGGTGACCCTGGGCATGAACCAGTACATAACGGCCCAGGGCTTTGCCAGGATCGGCATGTATACGGTGCTCATCGGGGCCGTCATGAACATCATTCTGGATCCCGTTTTCATTTTTCTTTTCCATATGGGCGTGCGCGGCGCGGCCTTGGCCACGGTGATCTCCCAGGCCGTCTCCGCCATATGGGTGATCCGCTTCCTGTCGGGCCGCGGCTCCATTCTCCGCCTGAATCGGGACTCCCTGAAGATCCGCCCCAGCCTCCTTCTGCCCTGCGTGGCCCTGGGCGTCGCGCCCTTCGTCATGCAGGCCAGCGAGAGCGTCATCTCCGTCTGCTTCAACACCTCCCTCCGGGCCTACGGGGGGACGGTAGCCGTGGGGAGCATGACCATACTCTACTCCGTCATGCAGTTTGCCATGATGCCCCTGCAGGGGCTGGCCCAGGGCGCTCAGCCCATCTCCAGCTACAACTTCGGCGCCAGGAACGCCGCCAGGGTGAAGCAGGTGTTCAAGCTCCTGCTGACGACCAGCCTTCTGTACTCCACCGCCCTCTGGGCGCTGATCATGGCCTTCCCCCAGATGTTTGTCACCATGTTCAATTCCAAGCCGGAGCTGGTGGCCTTCGCCTCCCGGGCGCTGCGGGTCTACTGCGCTGTGATGTTCCTCTTCGGCGCCCAGATCGCCTGCCAGATGACCTTCGTCAGTCTCGGCAAAGCCGCCGCCAGCGCCGTGGTGGCCATCGTGCGGAAATTCGTCCTGCTCCTGCCCCTCATCTACATCATGCCCCTGGTGATGAAGGACAAGACCATGGCCGTCTACACCGCCGAGCCGGTGGCGGATTTCCTGGCCGTCACCTTCACCGTGACCCTGTTCACCGTCCAGTTCCGCAAGGCGTTGAGATCCATCGAACCGCCCCAGGCGTAACAACAAACTGCAGGGCCGCCTCACTTGTGAGGCGGCCCATTTTCGTTTATTGCCCTTGCAGCTCTTTCAAGATCCCCCGGCACCCCTCGTTCACATCTCGCCAGGTGGCGTCAAAGTCCCCGGTGTACCAGGGATCGGCCACGTCCCGGGGGTGGGGCGTGTAGTCCAGCAGGAGCTTCACCTTCCCCTGGGGATCCCCGCCCAAGATGCGCAGCATATTGCGCAGATTGGCCCGATCCATGCCGACGATCAGATCGAAGCGGTCATAATCCGCCGGCGTGATCTGCCGGGCGAACTTGCCCTCACAGCCGATGCCGTGCCGTGCCAGCTCGCGCCGGGCCGGGGGATAGACCGGGTTGCCGATCTCCTCCCGGCTGGTGGCGGCGGACTCCGCGTAGACCTCCGCCCCCGCCTCCGCCGCCAGCTTTTTCATCACAAACTCCGCCATGGGACTGCGGCAGATGTTCCCGTGGCACACAAAAAGGATCCTTGTCATAGGCTCTCCGGGTCCTCGGCCCCTGTTTTCTCAAAGATACAGCATCTCGGAGTAGGCCATGATGAACGGCCCCGCGCCCTTGCCCTCGTCGGCCAGGTAATACTCCGGCAGCTCATAGTTGTTGGTATTGTTGGCGCTGGCCTTCAGGTAGATGTCCTCCAGGTGGTCGCCCCGGATCTTCAGCTCCGCCATGGCCACAAAGCCCCGTACCGCCGCCTCCTTGTAGGATTCGTCCAGCCAGCCGTTGCGCACGCCCTTCAGAATGGTATAGACGATCATCGCCGTGCCGCTGGTCTCCAGCCTGTTGGTGTCCGTAGTGGGCCAGTCGGCCACGTTGGTCCACAGCCCCTCAGGCTTCTGGTATTTGAGCATACCGTCCACAAAGAGCTTCAGCGCCGCCTTGCGCTCCTCCAGATACGCCTCCGGCAGTACCTCCATCACGTCCACCATCGCCATGCCGTACCAGCCCATGGCCCGCGTCCAGTGGAAGGGGCAGACGTCGCTGGCGGAGTTGGCCGCGTGGTAGTACATACCGTCAGGGGCCAGCAGGGTAGAGGCCACCCAGCTCAGCCGTTCATTCACCAGCGCCAGCTGCTTTTTGTCGCCGGTCATGGCGGCAAAGTGGGCGATAAAGGGCTGGAGCATATAGATCCCGTCCAGCCACACCTTGTACTTGGGGGCCTTGTCGTGGGCCCAGCTGTGCCAATAGTTGTGGCCCAGCGCCGCCTCCGTGTAGTCCTTGGGGACGATGTGGCCTGTGGAGTTTACATATTTTTCGTCGGTGAGATCCCGGTACAGCTCCCGGCAGACCTCCATGTAATCGTCCTCGCCGTCGGAGGCGCGCACTAAGAGGGCCGCGGTCTTATAGCAGTCCGCGCCGTGGTGATCCACATACCCGCCCAGGTTTCGGCTGATGTGCTTTTTCCCGTCCTCGCCGGTGACGATCAGCGCGTCCAGGTACCGGCAGACGTAGTCAAGATACGTGCCTTCCTCGTCGCCTCCGGCCTCGGTGATGTCGAAAAGGCCCTCCATGACCACGCCGTTGTAGTAGCTCCAGTCAAAGAGGTAGGGCTTCTCAGAGGGGGTGCGCTTCTCGTTGTCCCAGGTGAAAAATTTGTGTTCGTCGGCAACCACCGTCTCCGGCACGTTCACGTCGGAGTCCACCGTCAGCGTGTCGATGTAGACCTTTGCCCGGGCTATTGACGCATTGATCCTCGCCTTGTCCATGCTCAAGCTCCTTCCAATATTTTATTTTTCCCTGCTTACAAGATACCACAGAATCCCTTTTATTGCAACATCAAATTCCC
>CANPWM010000101.1 GCA_947584295.1 uncultured Oscillospiraceae bacterium
CGACGGCGCGCACAGGGCGACAGCAGGGTAATTTTCTCTGAATTTCGCAAAATTCAGAGAAAATTACCCGCACGTTCCCCTTGTCGGAAAAAGCCCGTCAGGGCTTTTTCCGACAGTCTAAATCGCCCGGCAAAAAGCCGGGCGATTTGCCTGCCGCTGTCCAGTTGAGAAAGGGAGAGAAAAACGAGGAGAGAATGGAAGTAAAGAGAAGAAAATGGAGGGGGGAAAGAGGGGGTACTGTTCAGCGGTTTTGGGAGGGTTTCGAGCTTGAGAGACACGCCGAGGCGTGGGGACAGCCGCCACAGCCGCAGGAACAGCCGCCCTTTCCGCGCTTTTTATCGCGGATCATCTTCACCACCACAAGGGCCAGCACGGCGAAGACGATGGCGGCGACGATTATCGTGGCGAGATTTTCGGAGAACCATTGGATCATACGTTGACACTGTCCTTTACATGAAGCTCAAGGTGATTTTCGTTGTAGGGATTCTTGCGGAACACCAGGTAGAGAAGCCCGGCCAGGAGCAGGGCGGCGACTACGGTGAACACCCCGAAGGACGCCTCGCCCGTGATAAGGCCGCCCAACTGGTAGACGATCATGGCGGTGACGTAGGCGAAAAGGCACATATAGCCGATAGCGCCCAGCGTCCATTTCCAGTTGTTCATCTCCCGCTTGATGGCGCCCATGGCGGCAAAGCAGGGGGCGCACAGCAGGTTGAAGATCATAAAGCTGTAAGCCGTGATGGCCCCGAAGTCCGCCCCGACGGCCTGCCAGATGGGGGAGGAGTCCTCCAGCAGATCCACCTCGCCCGCGTACTGATAGAGGACGCCGAAGGTGTTGATGACCTCCTCCTTGGCGATGAGGCCGGTGAAGGTGGCCACTGTGGCCTTCCAGGCCATATCGCCCACCCAGCCCAGGGGATAGAAGATCCAGGCGATGCCGCGCCCCACAGCGGCCAGCAGGGAGTTGTTGTTATCCTCCACGGCGCCCCAGACGCCGTCCACAAAGCCGTAGCCCTGGAGGAACCAGAGGACGACGGAGGAGATCAGCACCACGGTACCGGCGCGCTTGATGAAGGACCAGCCCCGCTCCCAGGTGGCCCGCAGGACGTTGCCGACGGAGGGGACGTGATAGGGGGGCAGCTCCATAACAAAGGGGGCCGGATCACCGGCGAAGATCTTGAACTTCTTCAGCATCACGCCGGAGACGATCACGGCGGCGATGCCGATGAAGAAGGCGGATACGGACACCCACACGGAGTTGCCGAACACCGCCCCCGCCAGAAGGCCGATGATGGGCAGCTTAGCTCCGCAGGGGATAAAGCCGGTGGTCATGACCGTCATTTTCCTGTCCCTGTCCTGCTCGATGGTGCGGGAGGCCATGATGCCCGGAACGCCGCAGCCCGTGGCCACCAAAAGCGGGATAAAGGACTTGCCGGAGAGGCCGAAGCGTCGGAAGATGCGATCCATGATAAAGGCGATACGGGCCATGTAGCCTATATCCTCTATTATACTCAAAAGGAGGCAAAGTACAAGTATCTGCGGCACAAATCCCAGCACCGCGCCGACGCCGGCCACGATGCCGTCCTGGATAAGACCGTAGAGCCAACCGGCCACGCGGGGCTCACCGGCGGCGTTGAGCAGGGCTTTGTCCACCAGCCCCGGCACCCACTCGCCAAACAGCACGTCGTTGGCCCAGTCCGTACCCCAGGTGCCGATGCCGATGCCGCCGTCGGCGGGGGACGGCCCCATGGCGATGGCGTAGATGATGAACATGACCACAGCAAAAATGGGCAGGGCCAGAATACGGTTGGTCACGATCCTGTCGATCTTGTCGGAGACGCTCATCTTCGTGCCGGACTGCTTCTTTTTCACCGCCTTGTTCACCACACCGGCTATGTAGGCGTACCGCTGGTTGGTGATGATGCTCTCCGCGTCGTCGTCCAGCTCCTTCTCGCAGTCGGCGATGTGTCCGTCTATGTGCCGCAGGACGTCCTCGGGGATCTTCAGCTCCGCGCGAACCTTCTCGTCCCGCTCAAAGAGCTTGATGGCGAAAAAGCGCAAAAACCGCTTATCCACATACTCCTCGATGGACTCCTCGATGTGGGCGATGGCGTGTTCCACACTGCCCTGGAAAACGGCGGGCAGATCCACGGCCTTTTTCTCCTGGGCCGCCTTGACGGCCAGCTCCGCCGCCTCCTTGGAACCCTCCCCCTTCAGGGCGGAGGTCTCCACGATCTGACAGCCCAGGGCGCGGCTGAGCTTCTGCACGTCCACCGTGTCGCCGTTTTTCCGCATAAGGTCGGCCATGTTGAGGGCCACCACCACGGGGATCCCCAGCTCGATGAGCTGTGTGGTCAGGTAGAGGTTGCGCTCGATGTTCGTCCCGTCCACGATGTTCAAAATGGCGTCGGGCTTCTCGTTGACAAGATAGTTCCGGCTGACCACCTCCTCCAAGGTGTAGGGAGACAGGGAATAGATACCGGGCAGATCCTGAATGACCACGTCCTTGTGGCCCCGAAGCCTGCCCTCCTTCTTCTCCACCGTAACGCCCGGCCAGTTGCCCACATACTGGTTGGAGCCGGTCAGGTCGTTGAACATGGTGGTCTTGCCGGAGTTGGGGTTCCCGGCAAGGGCGATCTTGATTTCCATGGGTCTTTTCCTCCTGATTAGCGAATGATAATTATTATTAGAATTAGCTAACTTCTTGGGCGAAAAAAATCAGAGGATCTCGATGTTCTCCGCGTCGCCCTTGCGAATGGACAGCTCATACCCCCGTACCGTGACCTCGATGGGGTCGCCCAGGGGAGCCACCTTGCGGACATAGATCTCCACGCCCTTTGTGACGCCCATATCCATGATACGCCGCTTGAGCGCGCCCTCGCCGTGGAGCTTCGCCACCGTCACCGTGGAGCCGACGGCGGCCTCCTTCAATGTTTTCATGCAGTTTTCCTCCTTATTTTAAGGGTCTTACCCCTGATCTACCAGGATCCTGTTGGCCATATCCCGATCCAGCGCCACCCGGGCGTCCCGGACGGCCACGATCAGATTCCCGCCAAGCTGTCCGGTCACCGTCACGCCGGTGCCGACCACAAAGCCCAGCTCCGCCAGATGCCGGCGCGCCTCGTCCTTCCCCGTGATCTTCACAATGGTGTTCGTCCCGCCGTTCCCGGCCATGGTCAGCGGCATCATGAAAGTTACCTCCTTATAACCAAGATTAGTCTTGGCTAATCTTTTGACGGATATTTTGGTTAGCAACCGCTAACCGTGACCAAGGATACCACCGGCGGGCGGTTTTGTCAACCCCTTTTTCATAAAAATTTTTTAATTTAACGAAAGGTGGAAAAATGGGCGGATTTCCGATTGACAAATCGCATAGATTGCGGTAAATTTACAGTGTATGCACAATATGCGGTGCCGGATCTTCAAAACGGCCCGCCGCAAATACAGGTATGGAGGAACACCAATGGATATATTCAAAAAGCTTGTTCACGGCAACGTCCAGGCGGAGGAGGCCCGCCGTCTGGGCATCTATCCCTACTTTCACGCGCTGGAATCCCGGCAGGATGTGGAGGTCATCATGGAGGGCAAGCGCCGCATCATGCTGGGCTCCAACAACTACCTTGGCCTCACCACCAACCCCCGCGTCATCGAGGCGGGCATCAAGGCCATTGAGAAATACGGCACCGGCTGTTCCGGCTCCCGTTTTCTCAACGGCACCCTGGAGCTGCATCTTGAGTTAGAGGACAAGCTGGCGAAATTTCTGGGCAAGGAGGGAGTCGTCACCTTCTCCACGGGCTTCCAGTCCAACCTTGGCATCATCTCCGCCGTGGTGGGCCGGGGCGACTACGTCATCTGTGACCGGGAAAACCACGCCAGCATCTACGACGGGTGCAAGCTCTCCTACGGCACCATGCTCCGTTACCGCCACAGCGACATGGCCGATCTGGAAAAGCAGCTCCAGAAGGTGCCGGAGGAGTCCGGGTGCCTCATCGTCACCGACGGCGTGTTCTCCATGGGCGGCGACATCGCCAATCTGCCGGAGATCGTGCGGCTGGCCAAAAAATACGGCGCCCGCGTCATGGTAGACGACGCCCACGCCCTGGGCGTTATCGGCAAGGGCGGCCGCGGCTCCGCCAGCTACTTCGGCCTGGAGGACGACGTGGACATCTACATGGGTACCTTCTCCAAGTCCCTGGCCTCCCTGGGCGGCTATATGGCGGCCAGCGCCAACGTGTGCGACTATGTGCGCCACGCCTCCCGCCCCTTCATCTTCTCCGCCTCCATCACCCCCGCCAGCTGTGCCACCGCCATGGCGGCCCTGGACGAGCTGATCGCCCACCCGGAGCTGGTGGACGATCTCCAGCATATCTCCGCCTACTTCCGCAAGCAGCTCACCGACCGGGGCATCAAGATCCGCATGAGTGAGACGCCCATCATTCCCATCTATACATATGAGATGATCGACACCCTGACCATCACCAAACAGCTCTTTGACGAGGGCGTATACGTCAACACCTCCATTCCGCCCGCGGTAGCGCCCCACGAGTGCCTTCTGCGCACCAGCCTGATGGCTACCCACACCGAAGCCTTGGTGGAGGAGGCCGCCGGGATCATTCACAAGGTTCTGAAGGCCAACAACCTATGCTGAACGAAAAAAAGGTGGCCCTGGTCACCGGCGGCACCTCCGGCATAGGCCTCGCGGCGGTGAACGCCCTCTGCCAAGCCGGGGTCACGGTCTATGAGACGAGCCGCCGGGAGGCGGAGCTTCCCGGGGCCGTCCACCTCCCCGGGGACGTCACCGACGAGGCCGCCATGGTGCGGGTGGCCCGGGAGGTGCTGGACAGGGAGGGCCGGATCGACATTCTCATCTGCTGCGCCGGCTTTGGCATCTCCGGGGCGGTGGAGTATACGGAGCTTTCCGCGGCGAAAAAACAGCTTGACGTGAACTTTTTCGGCGTGGTGAACGCCGTGAAGGCCGTCCTGCCGCATATGCGGGAGCGCAAATCGGGCCGCGTGGTCATCGTCTCCTCCGTGGCCGGGGCCATCGCTATCCCCTTCCAGACCTACTACTCCGCCTCCAAGGCCGCCCTCAACGCCTATGTGGCCGCCCTGCGCAACGAGCTGCGCCCCTACGGCGTCACCGCCACCGCCGTGATGCCGGGGGATATCGCCACGGGCTTTACCGACGCCCGGGAGAAGTCCCCCCTGGGGGACGACGCATACGGCGGGCGCATCGGGAAAAGCGTCGCCCGCATGGAGCATGACGAGCGCACGGGCATGGATCCCCGCGTGGCAGGGGCATATATCCGCAAAATGGCCCTGCGAAAGTCCGTCCCGCCCTCCAGCAGTATCGGCCTCAGCTACAAGGCGCTGGTGATGCTGACCCGCCTTCTGCCCGCGCGGCTGGTGAACCTGGTAGTGTATTTCCTCTACGCGAAATAGCCCGGCCCGCGCCTCTCCGAAATCTCAACATAATTCGCCCAAAGAGTTGACAGGTTCGTAATTCTTTGGGCGTTTTTTTAACGGTTTAGAAACCAATTGTAACCAGAACCCTCTCGATTTTTAAGCTCCCGCCGGTTATAATATGCTCAGGTTATAATATGCTCA
>CANPWM010000102.1 GCA_947584295.1 uncultured Oscillospiraceae bacterium
CCCTCCTCGCCGGGGGCCAGCAGGGGCGCGCCGCGGAGGACGGCGTCTGTAAAATTAGCGAGTATGCCGGCGTGGCCGGTGAGCGCCGGTTTTTCCAGCGGCACCGTCAGCTTTTGAAAAGAGGGCCTTGCGAAAGGCTCAGCGTTAGCGCGCTCAAATTCCCGCTCGGAGACGTCGTTTCTCCAGAAGGTCAGCGCCCCGTCCTCGGCCACCAGCTTGCCCATATCGCAGGCGATCTCCAGCCGGTTTGTCCCCGGTGTCTCGCCGGTGGAGGTGATATACTCTCCCGTCAGGCCGCTCTCGTATTGAAAAAACACGGCCACGTCGTCCTCCACCTCGATGCGGTGGTATCTGCCGAAACCGGCCCGGGCCTCCACCAAATCCGGCATACCGAACAGCCATTGCCACAGGTCAAGCTGGTGGATGCTCTGGTTCAGGAGGACGCCGCCGCCCTCGCCCCGCCAGGTGGAGTGCCAGGGGGAGGAGCGGTGGTAGGCCATGGAGCGGTACCAGTCGGTGACGATCCAGGTGACGCGCTTCAGCGCCCCCAGCTCCCCGCTCAGGAGCCTCCGCCGGAGGGCGGCGTAGAGGGGGTCGGTGCGCTGGTTATACATGATGCCAAAGACCTTCCCGGAGGCCCTGGCGGCCTCGTTCATGGGCCGCACCTGGGCCGTATACATTCCGGCGGGCTTCTCCGTCAGCACGTGGAGGCCCTGGGCGAAGGCGAAGATCGCCTCCTCCGGGTGGTTCCCGTGGGGGGTGGCCAGGATCACCGCGTCCACCGCGCCGGAGGCCATCAGCTCCTTTTCATCGGCAAAAACCGCGACGCCGGGGCAATTCTCCCGGGCCGCCCTCTGCCGCGCTTCGGAACGGGCGCACACCGCCGTCAGCTCCGCTCCCGGGATCGCCCCGGAGGCGATGGTCGCGGCGTGCTTTTCACCGATGTTGCCGTAGCCGATAACGCCGTACCGCACCCTGTCCATTTACTTGCCCCTTCCCAGCGCCACGGTGCGGTCAAAGGACGCCCGCACCGCCTTTTGTACCTCCGCCTCCAAGGCCCCGGCCTCCAGGGAGCGGACGCCCTCGATGGTGGAGCCGCCGGGGGAACAGACCTGGTCGCACAGGATCTGGGGATCCTCCCCGGACTCCACCGCCAGCTTGGCCGCCCCCAGCACCGTCTGCCGGGCCAGCTTCAGCGCCGTCTCAGCGTCCAGCCCCACGGCCTGCCCCGCCTTGGCGAAGGCCAGGATAAATTTATACACAAAGGCCGGCCCGCACCCGGAGATGGCGCACCCGGCGTCGATGAGGGCCTCCGGCGTCTCCACCAGCTCCCCGGTGGGCCGCAGGGCCGCCAGAATGGCGTCCCGATCCGCCGCCTGGAGCCTGTCCCCGGCGGCGTAGAGCATACAGCCCGCGCCCACGGCGGCGGGGGTGTTGGGCATGATGCGCAAAACGGGGGCCTCGAAGCCCAGCATGGCGCAGAGCGTCCCGATGGTGATACCAGCGGCCATGGTCACCAGGGCGTACCCGTCCCTCCCCTTCAGCACCGGACCGATATCCGCCGTCAGCTCCGCCATGTTCTGGGGCTTGACCCCCAGCAGAATATAGCGGCAGTTCTCCGCGATCTCCCGGGCGGACAGCACGTCGCAGCCCTTGGCGGCGGCGTAGAGCTTGGCCCTGCCGTCGTCCGCGTCGCAGACGGCGCAGTGTTCCGCGCCCCGGGCCTCTATCACCGCGTTTGCCAGCGTGGCGCCCATATGCCCCACGCCGATGAATCCGAAATCATACATTTTCTACCGTCTCCTTTCCGATGGGGGCGGGCCGCCCCGCGGCCGCGCCCCCACGGTTCCTCTATCTCACGTGTCCGTCGCCGCGAACCACGTACTTGTAGGTGGTCAGCTCCCGCAATCCCACGGGGCCTCTGGCGTGGAGCTTCTGGGTGGAGATGCCCATTTCGCACCCCAGGCCGAATTCGCCGCCGTCGGTGAACCGGGTGGAGGCGTTGACGTACACCGCCGCGCTGTCCACCCCCCGGACGAATTTTCCCTGATTCTCCGCGCTCTCCGAGACGATGGCCTCGGAATGATGGGTGGAGTGGGCGGCGATGTGGGCGATAGCCTCCTCCACGCTGTCCACCACCTTCACCGCCAGGACATAGTCCAAAAACTCCGTGTCGAAGTCCCGCTCCCCCGCCGGCTTGCCGGGGATCACCGCCGCCGCCCGGGGATCCAGCCTAAGCTCCACGGGGATTTCCCCCGCCGCCGCCCGGTTGTCCGTCAGGGCCTTTTTCAGCAGGGGCAGGAATTTTTCCGCCACGGCGGCGTGGACAAGGCACACCTCCTCGGCGTTGCACACCGAGGGGCGGCTGGTCTTGGCGTTGACGATGATCCTCACCGCCTTGTCAAGATCGGCGAACTCGTCCACATAGACGTGGCAGATGCCCGTCCCCGTCTCCAGGCACGGCACCGTGGCGTTCTCCACGCAGGCCCGGATCAGCCCCGCGCCGCCCCGGGGGATCAGCAGGTCAACATAACCCGCCGCCGTCATCAATTCATTCGCTGAATTTCTGGTTGTGTCCTCGATTAAGTTAACATAATCTTCGCACAGCCCGGTCTTTTTCAGGCCCCGGCGCAGGGCGTCGGTCACCGCGTTGGCGCTCTGCCAGGCCTCCTTGCCGGAGCGCAGGACGCACGCGTTGCCGGACTTGAAGGCCAGCACGGCGGCGTCGGAGGTGACGTTGGGCCGGGACTCGTAGATGATGGCGATAACGCCCAGCGGCACCGCCACCTTGTAAAGCTCCAGGCCGTCGGGCCGGGTGACGCTCTCCAGGGTTTTCCAGACGGGGTCGGGGAGCTTGGCCACGTCCCTCATGCCCCCGGCCATGGCCCGGATACGGCTCTCCGTCAGCTTGAGCCTGTCCAGCATCACCTCGGAGATATGCCCCCGGGCGGCCTCCATATCCCTGCCGTTGGCCTCCAGGATCGGGTCGATGGACGCCTCCAGCTCCGCCGCCATGGCCTCGATGGCCTCATCTTTCCGCTCCGTAGGCAGGTTCCCCAGCCCCGGCGCGGCGGCCTTGGCGCGTTTTAAGATCTCCAGTGTGGTCATAGCTTCCTCCCTAAAAACCGCGTGCCTACGCTCCGGCCCTCGGCGATGTCGTAGAGCCGCTCGGGCTTATTGCCGTTCATGATGATCATGTCGATGCCGGCCTCCGTGGCGATGTGGGCGGCGTGGAGCTTTGTCCGCATACCGCCGGTACCCAGGGCGCTGCCGCTCTCCCCCGCCAGCTCCAGAATGGCCGGGGTCAGCTCCGGGACAGTCTCGATGATCTCCGCCCTGTCGTCCCGGCGGGGATCGGCAGTGTAGAGGCCGTCGATATCGCTCATCAGCACCAGCAGGTCGGCGTTCACCGAGGCGGCCACCACGGCGGCCAGGGTGTCGTTGTCGCCGATGACGATCTCCTCCGTGGCTACGGTGTCGTTCTCGTTGACCACCGGCACCGCGCCGATCTCCAGAAGCCTCAGCACGGTGTTTTTGAAGTTCTCATGCCGCCGCTGATCCTCGATATCCGCCGCCGTCAGCAAAATCTGTGCCACGGTGTGGGAATACTCGGAAAAGAGCTTGTCGTAGGTATACATCAGCTCGCACTGGCCCACCGCCGCCGCGGCCTGCTTGCCGGGGATATCCTCGGGGCGGCTGGTCAGCCCCAGCTTCCCCACGCCCATGGCGATGGCCCCGGAGGACACGAAGATCACCTCATGCCCCGCGTTTTTAAGGTCGCTCAAGACCCGTACCAGCGTCTCCACCCGCCGGAGATTCATTCTCCCCGTGGGGTAGCTCAGGGTGGAGGAGCCCACCTTTACAACGATCCGCATTTTATGCCTCCTTATTCTCAGCCCAGCAGCCACTTCTCGCCGTTGGGCATGAGCTGTACGTCCCCCCGGAGAGGGGTTCCAGGAACGTGATCCCGTCGGTGGGAATCTTCTTCATCGCTTTACCTCTTTGAATTCTATATCTTTCAAAAGGGGCCGGCGCGTGTCCGGCCCGGAATGATCTTTTATCGTCTTGGTATGATATGATTATCGTCTCGGTATGATATGATCCTTATCCTTCCAGATGTGGTTTTCCGGCACCACGCCCCGGACGCAGGACGTGGGATAGACGCTCACCGCCCGGCCCAGCACCGTGCCGGGGTTCAGGACGCTGTTACAGCCCACCTCCACAAAGTCGCCCAAGATCGCGCCCAGCTTCTTCCTGCCCGTCTCCATACGCTCCTCCCCGTTTTTCACCGTCACGGGGGTCTTGTCGGACTTGACGTTGGAGGTGATGGATCCGGCGCCCATGTGGGACTTATAGCCCAAAATGGAGTCGCCCACATAGTTATAGTGGGGGGTCTGGACGTTGTCGAACAAAATGACGTTTTTCAGCTCCACGGAGTTGCCCACCACGCAGTCGTCCCCCACGATGGCGTTGCCGCGAATGAAGGCGCCGTGGCGGACCTCGGTCCTGTGGCCGATGATGCAGGGGCCGACGATCCAGGCCGTGGGATAAACGGTGGCGTCCCGGGCGATCCAGATATTCTCCCCGCGCTTTTCATATTCCTCTTCCGAAAGGGTGGCCCCCAGCTCCAGGCACCACTGACCGATGCTGTCCAGGGCCTGCCAGGGATATTCGCACCCGGCCAGGTATTTCCCGGCCAGGGAGCGGCTCAGATCCAGAAGTCCGTCTGTCTTAACCATTCTCCACATACCCCTTTTTCTCCATCACGTCCACCACGATGTCGATGGCCGCGTTGCACTCGTCCTCGGTGGGGGCCTCCACCATCACCCGCACCAGCGGCTCCGTGCCGCTGGCCCGCAGCAGGACGCGCCCGTTGTTCCCCAGCTTCTCCTGGGCCAGCTTCCCCGCCGCCTGCACGTCGGGGTCGCGCATGGCGGCCGTCTTGTCCGCCACCCGGACGTTCCGCAGTACCTGGGGGAAGATCTTCACAGGTTCCGCAAGCTTGGAAAGGGGCAGCTCCCGGTCCAGCATGGCCTGCATCAGCTTGATGGCCGTCAGCACCCCGTCGCCGGTGGTGGCGTATTTGGCGAAGATGATGTGGCCCGACTGCTCGCCGCCGATGAGGTTGCCGGTGGCGCGCATATTCTCCCACACGTATTTGTCCCCCACGTCGGTGACATCGTACCCGATACCGGCCTCCTCCAAGGCTTTGTAGAGGCCGATGTTGCTCATGACGGTGGTGACCACGCGGGTACCCTCCAGCTTGCCGCGCCGGTGCATATGGAGGCCGTAGATGTAGAGGATAAGGTCGCCGTCGATGATCCGGCCCTTCTCGTCCACGGCCATGCACCGATCCCCGTCGCCGTCAAAGGCGAAGCCCACGTCCAGGCCGTTGCCCACCACCAGCCGCTGGAGCTGCTGGATATGGGTGGAGCCGCAGTTCAGGTTGATGTTCAGGCCGTTGGGGGAGTTGTTGATGATGTAGGTGTCCGCCCCCAGGGCGTCAAAGACGCTCTTGGCGATCATGGAGGTGGAGCCGTTGGCGCAGTCCAGGCCCAC
>CANPWM010000103.1 GCA_947584295.1 uncultured Oscillospiraceae bacterium
GCCTGCTGGTTTTTCGGAGTGAATGACAGATAACACTTACAAAATTCCTGTCAAATCTTATTATACGAGGAGGGACGGCAATGGCCAACGAGCCGAAGGCCTTTGACACGCGGCAGATCATGAAAAGGCCGGATTTCGAGCTTCAGTACAAGCGCGACTCGTACCTTAAGAAAGTAAAACTGCATCACCACGACTTTTTTGAGATATTTTTTCTCATCTCCGGGGACGTGACCTACACCATCGAGAGCAAGCTCTACAAGGTGGAGCCGGGGGATATCCTGCTGATCTCCCCCCGGGAGCTGCACCAGGTACATATCCGCCCGGAGCGGGAGGTCTATGAGCGGTACGTCCTGTGGGTGGATCCCCGGGCCATCAAGCGCCTGAGTACAAAGCGGACGGATCTGATGCTGTGCCTGGATCCCTCCTGCCCCCGCTACCGCAACCAGCTCCACATGACGCCGGAGGATCAGCGGCGGATCTATGACATCGTCAGCAAGCTCTACGGCGAGCTGCAGGACGGGGGCTTTGGCGACGAGCTGATGCCCGAGTGCCTGCTGACGCTGCTTTTGGTGGAGATCAACCGCATCGCCCAGCGGGAGACAGCCCCCACGGAGGATCTGACCCGGGGCGGGCAGGTGGTGGCCCAGGTGGTGGACTATATCGCCCAGCACTACGGCGAGAACCTGTCCTTAGAGGAGCTGGCGGAGCATTTTTACGTCAGCAAGTACCACCTGAGCCACGAGTTCAACCGGCTGGTGGGTACCAGCGTCCACCGCTATATCATGAAAAAACGGCTCCAGATCGCCCGCTCCCTGATCGCGCAGGGGGTCAAGCCCAGTCACGTCTGGACGGAGTGCGGCTTTGGAGATTACACCGGCTTCTACCGGGCCTTCAAAGCGGAGTACGGCGTTACGCCCAGGGAATTTGCCCGCGGCGTAAAGTGACCGTTTTTCAATTCCGAACGCATTATACCATACAGCTAAGTATTCGTCAAGTATTTTTTATATTAATTTTAATGCAAATTTCGTATAAATCAAAAAGGAGGCGTAGTATGCGGCCCATCAAGATCGCGTACATCGGCGGAGGCTCCAAGCTCTGGGCCCGCTCGTTCATGCAGGATCTGGCCCTGGATCCCGATCTGAGCGGGGAGGTGGCGCTATATGACATCGACGTGCCTGCGGCGGAGCGCAACCGGGAGATCGGCACGCGTATCCACCGAAAACCGGAGGCCAGGTCGGAATTTGTCTACACGGTGGCGGGGACGCTGGCGGAGGCCCTGACGGGGGCGGACTATGTGCTGATCTCCATTCTCCCCGGCACCTTCCGGGAGATGCGCTCCGACGTACACGCGCCGGAGGCATACGGCGTCTATCAGTCCGTGGGGGACACCGCGGGCCCCGGCGGGGTGCTTCGGGCCATGCGCACCAACCCCATCTATGAGGGCTTTGCCGCCGCCATACGGGAGCATTGCCCTGAGGCTTGGGTGCTGAATCTGACCAACCCCATGAGCGCCTGCGTCAAGACGCTGTACCGGGTATTCCCGGAGATCAAGGCCTTTGGGTGCTGCCACGAGGTCTTTCACACTCAGGAGCTTCTGTGCTGTGTTCTCAGGGAGGCCACGGGGGTGGAGGCCGGACGCCGGGACATCTGGACGGACGTCTCCGGCGTGAACCACTTCACCTGGATCACCGGGGCGCGGTACCGGGACGTGGATCTGATGGCGCTGCTGCCGGAGTTTGTGGAGCGGCACTTCCAGGAGGGCTTCAACGAGGCGGGTCCGGTGGACGACTATCTGACCAACACCTTCGCCTACGCCAACCGGGTGAAGATGGATCTGTGGCGGCGCTACGGCGCACTGGGCGCGGCGGGAGACAGGCATCTGGTGGAATTTGTGAACAACGCCTGGTATCTCCGGGATCCGGAGACGGTGCGAAAATGGAAATTCGCCCTGACCACCGTGGACTGGCGGGAGGAGAATCAGGCCAGGCAGATCGCGGACTCCGTCGCGATGGCCCAAGGCCGGAAGGATATCCCCCTGCGGCCCTCCGGGGAGGAGCTGGTGCGGATCCTGCGGGGCCTTGTGGGGCTGGAGACGGTAGTCACCAACGTGAACTTCCCCAACCGGGGGCAGATGCCGGGGATCCCCCTGGGGAGCATCGTGGAGACCAACTGCGTCTTTACCCACGGCGCCGTCTCCCCGGTCACCGCTCCGCCCCTGCCCCTGGGGGCGCTGGCGCTGGTGCGGAGGGCCTCGGACAACATCGACCTTACGTGCGAGGGTACGGCGGAGCGGGATATGGATAAGCTGTTCGCCGCCTTTTTGAACCAGCCCCTCTGCTCCACCCTGACCATGGAGGACGCCCGGGCGCTCTTTACCCAGATGTGCCGCGACACATGGGAGTACCTGGAGCCGTATTACCCGAAGCTATAAGGGGCCACAGCCCGCGAATTTACGAAAAAGCTTTCCTATAAGTTGTAGGGGCCGCCTCTCCAGGCGGCCCGCATCACCATCGAATTTCGCAACGACTTATTCCTACGCTTTCGTAGGGGTCGCCCTCCTGGGCGACCCGTCCATCGTTGATTGACAGCCCGGAAATTAACCGGGACGGGCCACCGGGGACGGCGGCCCCTACGGGTGCGTTGTACGGAAAGATGTGAAATTCGGAGGCTGTTGCGTAAGACTGCGGGCCGCCTGGAGAGGCGGCCCCTACAAGGTTGTACGGTGGATTTTTCGTAATTCGATAGGCGGGCCGTATTGGGGGCCCCATCGGGCCGTTGCCCGATGGGGAAAGGAGGAGCGAACCGTGCGCCTGAGCGTCCCCGCCGCGCGGGGACGCGAGGTGAAGCCGGTTCCGCGACGACGTGGCCGGCCCGTACGGATAATTTTTACGTTGGGGGAAGTAAAAAGATATGGGGAAGATGTTGCATATGACGTGGGCCGCCGTGGGCGGCGGCCCGTACGGCGTTTAGGGGAAGATTCCCGGAAATTCGGCGGGCCGCCTGGAGAGTCGGCCCCTACAAGCTCTGATGAAAGATTTTGCGAAAATAACGCATAAATTTTCCTTAAACCCGCCCGAAATTGGAATACGCGGCGGAGGGGCAACCGTAAAAAATCCGGCGGTCGAAGGACTGCCGGATTTTTCGTTCAGTTTTCCATCTGCTTTCCCAGGAAAGCGGCTACGGTCTGGGCCAGCTTGTACTCCACCTCGCCCACAACGTTGTCGCCCTCGGCGAGAAACAGGACGCAGCCCATCACGTCCCCCTCGGTGAGAATGGGGGCGGCCACGGTGACGGCGTATTTCTCCACGCCGTCGGCGGGGGACACGGCTTTGCCGCCGCGCTCCCGGTGATAGACCTGGCGGCCCTCCATGATGGCCTCCAGCTCCCCGGAGACCTGCCTGCCCGCCAGCTCGCGCTTCTGCACGCCGCAGACGGCGATGACGGAATCCCTGTCCGTGATAGCGGCGGCCAGGCCCGTGGTCTTGCTGAGGGTCTCCACCATCTGACCGGCGAAATCGCTCAGATCCCCCATGGGTGAGTACTTTTTGAAGATAACTTCCCCGTCCTTTTCGGTGTAAATCTCCAGCGGGTCGCCGTCACTGACAACATGGACATGGTAGACCTTGTCCCCGTGGTGAACGGAGGACTGTACGACGGCGGTTGGTGAGATATCCGCCATGTCCGGCTCAAAATTTGCGTTTTCCGGGAGCGTCCCGCATTTTAAGAGGCTGTCCACGTCCGCCCGCAGCTCCACCTCGATGTGATCCTCAAAGACCTTGATCTTTTGGACGATCAGTTGGATATCATTCCGATCCAGCTTCTCCTTGCGCAAGATGTCGTCAAAGACCTCCAGGGCGGTTTTGGCGGCCCGGTTGACCCTGATGATGGTGTTGCGCCGGTCGGCGGTGAGGCGAAGCTGGTTCTCGATGCCCTCCAGGCGGCGGAGAAGATCGGATTCCAGCTGGTCGTACATCTCCTCCAGGGCCTCCTCCCGCTCCGGGTGCTTCATGATGTCCCGGACTCGCTGGCGCTTGGTGGCCAGAAGCTCCTCCTGAAGCTCCTGCCGGACTTCCTCCAGATTGGTCTCCGCCCGCTCTGTCTCGGCCACGTCCTCCTGCTCGTTTGCCAGCTCCTGATTGAGCCGCTCCAGCATGGCGGAGGAGTTGTCCTTGACCTTTTGGACGTAGAGCTTTAAAAGCTCGTCCAGCTTGTCCACCCGGATATGGTGGCTGGTACAGCCCTTCAGGCCGCGGCGGTGGTAGCGGCCGCAGCGGTAGGCGTCCTTCAAATCGGCGCGGCTCATGGCGAACAGGGGACTGCCGCAGTCGCCGCACTCCAGGAAGCCGGAGTAGGCGTTGTCGTACTTCTTCTGACCCCGGTAGTGGGCGCGGGTGCGCTCGGCAAGCTGGGCCCGGGCCAGGGCGAAGGTGCGGTAGTCGATGATGGCCTGGTGGTGGCGCTCGATGACGATGTGTTCCTCCGCGTCCCGCCGCACGTCCCTGCCGTTGATCTTCCGGCGGGTGTACTTGCCCTGGCGGAGCGTGCCGATGTAGAAGTCGTTTTTCAAGATGCCCTCGACGGTCATGATGGCCCACTCCCGGCGGGCGTCCCGGTTGGCCTCCAGGCCCTCGGCCTCCCGGCGCTGTTTTTCCGACATACGCGGCGTGGGAACGCCCTGGTCGGTAAGGTAGTTGGCGATGCGCTTGTAGCCCCAGCCGGAGAGGTAAAGCTGGAAAATTTGCCGAACGATCTCGGCCTCGGTGGGGACGATCTCAAATTCCTGGCGCTGGTTCACGATGTAGCCGTAAGGCGCGGCGCAGATCCATTTCCCGTCCTCCTGGCGGCGGCGGATAACGGATTTGACCTTCTTGCTGGCGTCGGTGACGGGCATCTCGTTGATGAGGAACTGGAACTGGATCTTCAGCCAGTCGTCGTCGTTGGGAAAGTCGATGTTGTCCCCGATGGAGATGATGCGAACCCCGGCGTCCCGGAGATCCTCCAGCTCCACAAGCCCCCGGCTGTTGCGGCGGGAGAAGCGGGAGAAGTCCTTCACCACCAGGATATCCAGCCGGTGGGCCGTCAGCTCCCGGCGCATTTTCTGGTAGCCCTCCCGCTGCTCAAAGGTGTAGCCGGAGCGGTCGCGGTCCTCGAAGAAGGTCAGCGTACTGCCGGGGAAACGGCGCTTTACGAAGTCCTCGATGATGGCCTTTTGGTTCTCGATGGAGGTGTTGTCCCGATCCAGCTCCTCGTCCACGGAGATGCGGCAGTAGCCGGCGATGTCGTAGGTTTCTATCAATTGTGATCACCACACTTGTTGCATTTTATAGATAATATTGTACCACAGGTGTGGGAATAAAGCAAGAGGAAGTTTTGGAGGCGGCGGGGCGGTTATTCCTGTTCGGACTCCGTGATGAGCGCCCCGGGGCGAACCACGCCGACGCGGATAAAGACGGGGTAGAGGTAGCTGGCGCCGAAGCAGCGCAGCATTTTGGGGCCGGTGATGGCC
>CANPWM010000104.1 GCA_947584295.1 uncultured Oscillospiraceae bacterium
ACAAATCCTCCCCGGTTTTATATTTGACAATATTGTACCAGCTTTTTTCTTGCTTTTGAACACACCGTCCGTATAATCTGGAGTGAAATATTTATACCGTTAGTATGGGTATGCTCCTTATAGGTGACCAGGCAGGCAGTAAAAAAGCTCCCTCTGATTGTCTATAATCAGAGAGAGCTTTTCGCGCCCGAAACCGTCAGCCGACCGTTGATAGGTTTGATTAGTTCCTTATCACCATCAAGCTAAAGGGAGTTGGGAGTTTTTCTTTGCGTTTGCTGTCATGCCCTTCTTGGAGGCCCCGGAGCAGGTGGAGCGGGCGGCCTGTGAGTACAGGGGACACCTGGCCTCGGACAAGCCCCGTACAGGCGGCCTTTACTACCGGCAGATCAAGTGATTTGTCCAATATCGTGATGGGCCTCTATGCCGTCACCGGCCCATACGAGCATATCCCCCGCAAATGCCCCGGTATTGCCCCGGGAGAGATCCATCACCGTAACGGCCTTTTCAGGTTCATCAGAAAGAGCGGGATCGTCAGAAAGAGCGCCGGGGCTTCCGACAGTAAAATTCTCGCTGTATGGCAGATTGATGACGGAAGCCGCGATTTTAATGACCTCCTCCAGCGCCAGACGCTGGGCCTCGATCTCGTACTGCACCCCGTTCAGGGTAAACCAGGCCGTGTAGATGTCATAAGTGTCTGAATCCTTGGGGCCGTGCCACACGGAGTAGTGGCTCAGGGTGACGCTCACACCGCCAAAGTCGGTGGTACGCGCGTTGTCCACCGGGAGAAGGGCGCAGAGGAAGTCCCCTCCCCGGGTTGCCCGTACGGTAAAGCCGGTGGGGACGTCCAGACCGTCGTCCGATTTTGGCGTTCCGTCCTCTCCAAAAGCCGTCCAGAAGCCCCGCCGCGCCTGATCCAGTACGATCTCGCCGGTGGCTTTCTCACGCCATATTTCGGCGGAAACGCCCTGGCCGCCGGTGAGGCCCTCCGGGATATAGGCCGGCGCCAGCATCCAGCCGTAGTAGGCCGCCACATCCTCTTGCCCCCAGGACTCGAAAGAATAGTTTTCCGGGTCTAAACACAGCATAGCTTCACCGGCGGACAGGCCCTTCGACTCGTTGACCTGCACGCCGGCCCAGTTGATGGCGACGATCGGCGCATCCGTAGGCCCAAGCGGACCGGCGCCGGGCTTATCATCATCGGGTCGAACCGGCACATTGTCAGTGGAAAGAGATCCGTTTGGGCTGCCTTTGATCGTGTCGTTTGGGGTCGAAACAGGCGTACCGCCCGGTTCCCACAGATGAAAGGCCGCCGCGACACTGACTGCCGCAAGGCAGAGGCAAGCGGCCAGCTCCGCCCATTTTCTCCGCACAGGGACTTTTTTGATCTCCTGCGCCTGCGCTTCCTCGATAAACCGACCGTCAATATTGGTAATACTTCCGTAGAGCTTTTTTGCTTCTTTCACAGGGAATAGCCCTCCTTTTCAAGCGTTGCTTTTAATTCCCGCCGAAGTCGGTACAGCCGCTTTGCCGCCGCGGCGGCGGATATCCCGACCTCCTTCGCAAGCGCGTTTACCGCCTCGCCGTTCCAATACCGGCGCACAAAGAGGATACGGTCTTTCTTCCGCAGCGACGCAAGCCAGGTGTTGATGACTTCGGTCAATTCCTGCTCTTCGATCTCACGTTCCACGGTAACGGGGGACGGTATGCAATCCGCTAACTCATGCAGGAGTTCTTCCATGCCCGCACAGCGTTTCTGCCGATGATTTTTCGTCCAGAGATTGTAAGCGTTATTGCGGACGACCCGGCCCAGCCACGCGCCGAGATGATCCGGCCTTTGCGGCGGTATTGCGTTCCACGCCTGTAAATAGGCGTCGTTGACACACTCCTGCGCGTCCTCGCGGCTCCGCGAAATATTCAGCGCGATGGTAAGGCAAAACGCGCCGTACTTCGCCGCTGTTTCCGCGAGCGCTTTTTCATCACGATTGAAATACAGGCCGATGATCTCCGAGTCCTCCATTCCGATCCCCCCTTTCCGAGATTTCATTTTGAAGGCCTTCACCTATAAAGACAACATTTCAAAGGAGATATTCCCTGCGTTTTTAAAATTAAAAATATTATAGCTTTTTTCCGCGATTTTTTACCGGCTTTCCCTTGCCAGGAACACCGGCGGGACGAGTTCGGCGGCTGCGGACATAAAAAAGCAGGAAACCGTGTGATTTCCTGCTCTTTGCCTGTCGAAAAAGGCCGTTGGCCTTTTCCGACAAAGGGGAACGTGCGGAAAAATTCGGGTGAATTTTGCGAAATTCACCCGAATTTTCCCTGCCGTCACGCCGCGCGCGCCGCAAGGCGGCACACTTGCGTGACAAAAGGTATTTTTTCCGACGTACATGCCGCCGGAAAAAACGCTCAAGTTGAGTTTTTTGACAAACTGAAAGCAGGAAACCGTATGATTTCCTGCTCTGCTATGCGGCTGGTGGGGGTTGGGGCTTCAAGGCTGTATTATAATTTGTATTGCATAAAATGATCGTTTTTGGTAAAGCCAAAACTACTGTATAGGAGAATGCCCATATCAGACGCGGTGATCTGAACAGTACCGCACCCTCGGACTCTTGCTTCATCTACGACTCTTGAAAGCAATTCCCTCGCTATTCCCTTTCTCCTGTATTCCTTCTTCGTGAACATACTGGACAGAAGCCCGATTTTCCCGCTTGGGCAGCCAAAATAAGGCGGCTTTTCTACAATGGACATTCCGCTCGTCCCAATGATCGCTCCACTGTCCAAGGCTATCCATGAAACGAATGTATCATCGGCCATATGACGGTGATAATACGCTTTCAACGCGGGCGTAAGGTCGATTTCTTCTTTCGCGCCTTCTTCCCGAAGCTGTTCGATCCGCATTTGAATAAAAAGGGCGAGTTCATTTTCTGTCAATTTCTGATAAGTAATATTCATACGCCTTACCTCTAAATGTAAGTTCGCCGCTATGCGGCCGGTGGGGGTTGGGGGCTTCAACGCGGCAAACGGGAAGTTATCAAATTTTCCGAATGATATCCAGAGTATGATGAGACGCGCCAATCAAATCGGGCCGTTCACAAATCGTAAAATGATAGTCCACCCACTTTGCAAAGGTATCATCGTCCATGGCGTCGATACAGTCCCGCATATAGTTTGTGGCGCCGTCAGAGGCGACAAGTTTGACCCGTTTCACGGGAACCTCCGCGTCAAGCGCGGCGATTTCTTCTGTGCGCACCATTTCAAACAGATCCTTCGGCTCGCTCACGCAGTGCCAATCCGGCGTGACCATGTTCAGCTCCATCACCTCATGCAGCTTATTTTTCCCAAAGACGTATTGTATGACCGTCGGCTCATTCATGCAATAGGCGACCAGTATGTACCCGCCAGACCTTGTCACCCGTACCGCTTCGACCAGGGCTTTAAGTTTATCCGCCCGTGTGTAAAGGTGATACATCGGTCCCAGCAGCATTGTCAGGTCGTAGGTGCAATCCGGCAGGGCCGACAGGTCTGTTGCGTTACCCTGCATAGCCGTGAGCGGCTCCGAACCGCCCGATTTGGCTTTGAGCAATTCCAGATTGTGCGCTATCAGTTCCACAGCCGTCACCCGATGACCCTGCTTTGCCAACGTCACACTGTACCGGCCAGTCCCCGCGCCGACCTCTAAAATTTTTGGTTCAGATATTCCCTCAAGACACTCGCGGATATATTTCATCGTAGTCAGGTATTCGACCTGTCCATGCCGGGAAAGCAACCGCCCTTCCTCATCATAACTGTTGTAATAATCTTCAATGTAACTCATGTTTCCTCCACAACCCTCGATCTGTCGCTCTGTTGAACCATGCTAAAAATTATAGCGCATTAAGAAAACGCGTTCAAGATGTCGGCCTGTTCCGAAGGGCGTACTTACTCACCACCGGCAGGGCCGGCGCTTGATAGCCGCCAAGAGGGGCCTAAGAACCTCTCTTTTCAGAATGTGAACTTTTGGGCGAAAGACCCCTTGACAAATTGCTTAGCGATAAGTAATATTCATACGCTCTCCTTGCGATTTACGATTTTTCACTCTTTTCCACTTCACAAAAAGCGGGAAGTTATAAATTTTCTATAACCATTTCTTTGCACTTCCATTCTTCGCCAAGAACATGATACGTTTCTGGCGTATCAAGAACCACCTCTTTAAACCTGACGGCTTTGTAACAGTAATAAGCCGGAAGATTATTCTCAAAAACGCCCAGGGACGCTCTTTTCGCCCCATACAGTTCAAACGCGTATTTCAACCCTAATTGGAGCATGGCTTTTCCACAGCCCTTTCCTCTCCTGCGAGGGTCAACAATTACAAAGCCAAAGCGCAGCTCGTCCCGTGATCCCTCTGGCGTTCTCAGCGTAAAAAAGCCAACAGGCCCAGTGTCATCAAAGGCTGTAAACGGCATCAGAGAGGTCACAAAACTAAATTCACGCGGCGTTATGGGATAATGACCGAGTATGCCTGCCGACCATTGATAAAATGCTTTTTCATTTTGACACCACGATAATATCGTATCCGCGTCTGTTGCTTTATATGGCCTTATTCCGATCATATGGTATACCTCTAAATTTAACGAAGCTCACATTTTCTGATCCGCTTTCCGCCAAACGGGGATCGCGATCACACGACGTTTATTGTTTCTTTTCTTTTTTGCGTTTTATAAAGGCGACGATCAGCTCGAGTATTCCCGCGCATAACCATATAACGCCCATGGCGGTATTTTCTGCCCAGAACCACAGGGGCGATAGAAGAAGCCATAGGATCCCCAAAATGAAAATTCCCGTGCTGTGCATGATGATTCCTCCCGTTACCTTAATTCTCGATTCGCCGGACAGGCGGCTGTTCGACAGCTGACATTATACAACATAGGCGGGAAAAAAGCTACCGCTTCATGCGGGGGGCGGTAAATTTTAACGGATTTATTGACTTTTCTTTTGAGATGCGCTATATTAAAGGGTAAGCGTTTTACTTGTTAAAGGGCAAGGCTTTGGTTTGGTGAAGGGATATGCGCAAGGGATTTGGAGTTTTGAGCGCCATTGTGTGGCTCAC
>CANPWM010000105.1 GCA_947584295.1 uncultured Oscillospiraceae bacterium
CCGATATGTGATTGTCCGCCTAGCGACGTACCTACTTGTAGACCACCTCACCCACCTATACCACCGTGTCCGCCGTGCCCACCTAAAGACAGGAATACGCCGTGGTACGGGCTTCCGCAGTGGTCGCCTGCTACAACAGTAAGCTTTCTTGTAACAATGAATAATGCTATGATGTGTATCGACAGTGCTCTGCATAATCTAGCTTTGAGAACAGGTATTGACGGCGTACCATCTGATTTGGTTACAACAGTTGAGAAACTTGAACTGGAAACCAAAGACCTGAAAATGCGGATAAGTGAGCTGAATGTTGACAGCGATAACTTTGAGCTGAAACTGGCTAATATGACTAAAAGCATTACGGCTATACAGACGGATATCAGCACACTGATTATCAACACCAGTAACTTGGATACGCGTATGACAACACAGGAGATGAAGTCTACACAGTTCAATGGGACACTGACCAAATTGCAGGAAAACATTGCAAGCATTATGGAAACGGTAAGTTCGATTAACGAACAGTATCAGCAGATGTTGCAGGAGCATCAGGATATAAGAAATAATATTAATACGGCACAGCTTGACATTAGTAAGCTGAAGCTGAAAGATACGGAACTTGAGGGCAAGATTACGGAGAATGATAAGGATATCAAAGAGTTACAAACAGACCTTGCTGTGACGACAACAAGTGTAGTGGCGAATACAAAAGATATAGAAAGTTTTAGATACTACAATGAAGTGCTAAGGACAAATAAGTTGGAAGTGGGCATAATTGACAATAACTCCGCGTATCACGAGTTAAAAGAAATTACTTTCGACAACGACGTTCTTATTGTAGGGCATCTTTCAGATAAAATTGGATTAATGCAGTTTACGTTGTACGCCCAGAATAATTTTTGGAACAAAATTACCGAAGAATTAACCAGTGAGGAAATAGCTGATAACTCAGGTAACCTATTTTTTCCACTGCCCGAAGAACTACAAAATAAAACATTCGCTCCGACAATAACATTAGTTCCGTCAGGTAATGATAAGTTGGCATCTATAGCTGTCGGAATAAGAAAATACAGTAATACTCCTGTGGGTATACTATTCTTTAGGACAGTTAATAACACAACAACTTTTACTTCTGATTTTGGAAATGATGAAGTCATACTTTTAGCACTTGAAATTAAAACTAAAAAGGAGTGATACAATGAACCCAAACGATTTAACAACTCTCATAGGCACGGTGGGCTTTCCCATCGTCGCCTATGGTGCGATGTTTTGGTATATGGTAAAACAGAACCAGTCGCACAAGGAAGAAATGGACAAAATGGCACAGGCTCTGAACAACAACACAATAGCGTTGCAGAAGCTAACAGACAAGTTCGATGAACGAACAGAAAGTGAGGATTAATAATGAGCAGAGGGTATTTACACGGCGCAGACGTATCACATTGGCAAACAGAGTTGCAGATTAATGAATTGACTAAAGAAAATAGCAATATAGATTTCTTAATCTGTAAGGCTACAGAGGGAAAAACATATAAAGACGCAAAGTTCAACAACTATATCAGCGCAGGTTTACAGGGGCTTAAAGGTGTTGGAGCGTATCACGTAGCAAGATTTGACAGAGGTAATACAGCACTAGGTGAAGCTACAAATTTCTGTAATGCAATAAAGCAATATTTGGAATTAGGTATACCATTATTGGTAGCACTTGACTTGGAAACTTTCTGCTTTAAAGAGGGTATTGCAGAATGGGTAAAACAATGGTTGCAGGTTGTAAAAACTAAGACAGGATTAAAACCGTTAGTTTACACAAGTGCATATTATGCTACAAAATATCATCTTGATAATCTCGCAGAAACCGACCTTACATCAGGTTTATGGTGTGCATATTGGGGTTCAGAAAACGTACTTCCTCAAAGCAAATATGACCTTGGCAAGTGGGGCGGATATAAGATATGGCAATATACTAATACTCCTGTTGATTATGACCGTATGGAAACTGAGCGACTTGAGGACTTTGAGTTCCTTTGTGGTGACACTAAGTTTGTAAGTGCAGACGCACCCTATACAGAGGGTGAGTGCAGATGCGGTTGTACTTTCAAGAAAGAGGATTAGTATATGGCAAGGGACAGGTATCTATATAAGGAATGGCTTGCTATGTCCCAAAAACAAAGAGAGGCTTTATACCTAAAGGCTTTAGACGGTGATAAAGCCTCTCTTTCTCAATTTAGGAAAATCTCAACAAGTATCAGAATGGAAACTAATTTCCGCTTAAGAAGTTTACAACAGGGTGGCAAAGACTATGGCAAGCAGTATGACAACCTGATGTATTACTTAGAGATTGAGCATAATATAACGAGAGTACCTACCTTGCGTGAACTAAATAATGATGTTGACGAGATGATGACTGTAAACGAGCAGGCGGCAAAATTCCTAAGAAGCAATTATAGTGATATATCCTATCGACGATATGTTGACAGAATTAGAGTTCGTAATTTGGAATTAAAATTTTCAATGGAAAATGGCTTAGATAGGAATATATTTGAGGGATACACAGAAAAACAAAAACAAGCATTTTTGAAATGGCTTGACACAGAACAAGCTAGTTTTGCTCTTGACGAATATGGTACTTCTGATGAAATAATAGTTATTTTAGCAGATGCGTATCACGAAGCAAGTAAAACAACAAATGGTATCCGTACACTAAACACAGCACTAGCTGAGTTCGAAGCAGGAGATATTAATTTTAATCAAGCTATGCAAAAAGTTGGTGTATCCATAAGTGACAGACACGCAAGCCGATATCGAGCGTGGATGGGTAAATTAGAGGGTAAAAATAATGGACATTACGCACGTTAATAATGGAATAATTCGTAAAGTGTATCTTGAAGATACAAATGACTATATTGATGTTTATGACTGTTATGCATTCCCTTACAATGAAATGCGAAGTTCGTACATCGAACGCGGAAAACATTCTTGCTGTAGTAATGTAGCTACATTTGATATTGAAACCACTACATTATTAAAAGGTGAATGTGAACTGTTTGATACGAACTTCGCTTTTATGTATGTATGGCAATTCTGTATAGATGGATATATCTGTATGGGTAGAACTTGGGAAGAATACATCATATTCATTAATAAACTATGTAAACACATTTGGGCTACAATAGATAGCCCACTTATTGTATGGGTTCATAACCTACAATTTGAATTTCAATTCTTTAGAGATTTCTTTCAAGTAGATAGCGTATTCGCAAAGGATAAACGAAATGTTATCAGAGCAAATGTTGAAGCAGTAGAGTATAGATGCTCTAACGCTTTAACAAATATGTCATTAGCTAAATTCACACAAAAAACAAAAGGAGTTATTCATAAAAAATTAAATGGTAAAGATTTCGATTATCATATAAAAAGATATCCTGACACTGAATTAACAGAAAATGAATATGGCTACTGTATTTGTGATGTGTTAGGGTTATATGAGGGTATATTGTCTTTCTTAGAAGAAGATGATTTATTATCTATTCCAATGACAAGCACAGGGTTTGTTCGTAGAGATTACAGAAGTGCTGTACAAAAGAATAAAAAGAATGATATGGAATTTAAAGATAGTAAACTAACACCTTATACTTATGCACTAAGCATTGAGGCTAGCAGAGGTGCTATTGCAGGTAGTAACCACTTGCATACTGATGAAATACTAGAAGATGTTGATAGCGAAGATATCAAAAGTAGTTATCCATATCAGATGATGACGAAATACTTTCCAACTGGTAAATTTTATCTTGCAAAATGTAAGACTGGTAGTGATAAATTCTATGATTATATCAATCAATGGTGCTGCTATGTAACAGTTATATTTGAGGGATTACGTCTTAAAAAGTATGTTGGAATACCATATATAAGTAAAGCTAAATGCAGAGCAATTCAAGGTGGCAGATATGGTAATGGCAAAGTATATATGGCTGAAAAATGTGGTATGACCTGTACAGAAATAGACTTCAAAATCATATGTGAGCAATATTACTTTAATAATTTTGAAGTAAAGGAACTGTGGGTATGTAGACGCAAACAATTAAACCGAGAATTTCGAGGTCACTTAGGTGAAATGTTCCAAGCAAAAACTGACTTGGAAGATGGTGATAAATTCTTGTATGATAAATATAAAAACAAAATTAATGCTAGTTTTGGAATGATGTTGACAGATATTCTGCACCCAACTGTTTTGTATGAAGCTCATAGTGAAAATCCTTGGAAAGTCGAAGAAATTCCTGACATTGATAAAGCATTAAATTACTACTACAAAGCAAGAGCAAACTTTTTGACATTTCAACACGGTGTTTGGGTACTTGCGCACGGTAGAAGTGATTTAAATGAGGGTATGAAAATTGTAGGAAATGATTTAGTACAAGTTGATACTGATAGTGTAAAGCATTTGCATAATTACAGAAGTTCGTTCAACGAACTAAATCAGAAAATAATTGACAAAGCAGATAACTATTCAGTTAAACCATATGCGATGAAAAATGGACACAAACATTATCTTGGTGTCTGGGAACACGAGGGTAAAGATAATGAGTTCACGTATCACAAGTTCAAAACTCTTGGTGCTAAAAAGTATGCTAGTGAAGATGAAAATGGTAAAATGAGTATAACTGTAAGTGGATTGACTAAAAGTGCTGCTAAATGGTTTGAAGATAGGGGTGGTCTCAAGGCGTTCAAGACTGGTACTTCAGTACCTGCTGGTATTAGTGGCAGAACATCAAGCTACTATGTTGATATGTTATATCCTAAAACTTTTATGATTAATGGTCATAAGGTAACTGTTGGCAGTAACATAGCTATCGAAGATGTTCCATACACTCTTGGAATTACAGATGAATGGTTGCAAATGGTTACAGAGGGTATTGTTGATTGGAATGAAGAATTTGAATTTAACGGGGCTTACGGGTGCGAATAATCGTGCCCGTTTTCTGTTCGTATAACGAACTACCACCTATTTTTACGATATAACTTGTCGAACATATGTTTGGGTGTTCGGACAACGAACCGCTTTTTTGTATTGGTACTT
>CANPWM010000106.1 GCA_947584295.1 uncultured Oscillospiraceae bacterium
CGTCTGGGGAAAAAACAAGCTCCAAACTATCCGTGCTTGTGGCGAGGTTTGTCAAAAAATTGAGCATTTTGCGCCTACCCCCGCCCCCCGAATTCCCTCTCATCTTCCCCAAAAGGTTGCGCCTCCGCCGCTTATTCAATTGCGGGCGGGTTTAAGAACCCGCCCCTACGGCTTTTAAGGAAAATTAATGCGCTTTTTTGCAAAATCTTTCAATAGAACTTGTAGGGGCCGCCTCTCCAGGCGGCCCGCCGTCTTACGCAACAAGTTCCAATTATTTTTTCACTTTCCCCCAACGTACAATCCCCCCGTACGGGCCGGACACCTGGCCGGCCCGCCAAACAAATTACGGGGAATTTAATTTAAACGCCGTACGGGCCGCCGTCTTACGCTACGATTTTTCAATAATTCTTTCTCGATCTCCCAACGAACAATTTATCTGTACGGGCCGGACACCCGGCCGGCCCGCCTATCGAATTCCGATTCCGCCTCCCCAAAAGGTTGCGCCTCCGCCACGTCCTCGCGCGAGCCGCTTAACCTCGGGCTGCAAGTATTCGCCCTCAGGCGCGCGGTTCGCTCCTCCTTTCCCCATCGGGCAACGGCCCGATGGGTCCCCAATGCGGCCCGCCAAACAAATTACGGGGAATTTAATTTAACCGTCGTAGGGGCCGCCGTCCCCGGCGGCCCGTCCCATTTAACCTCCGGGCTGTCAATCAACGGGGGACGGGTCGCCCGTGAGGGCGACCCCTACGGAATCGTAAAAATGAGTTGTTGCGAAATTCGGTGGTGCCGCGGGCCGCCGTGGGCGGCGGCCCCTACGGCGGTTAAAGATAGATTTTCAGGAAGTCGGAAGGCGGGCCGGCCGGGTGTCCGGCCCGTACAGAGTATTTTGCGTAATAAATCAGGTTTCTGTATGTTCGGAAGGAAGGGTTTGGAAGGGGAACCATTAGGGTTCCCCTTCCGATTCAATCACCCGCCGCCGTGCGGCGTAGGGGCCGCCTCTCTTGGCGGCCCGCCGTCTTACGCAACGGTTCCCAATAATTTTTTTACTTTCTCCCAACGCACAAACCACCCGTACGGGCCGGACACCCGGCCGGCCCGCCTTACGAATTACGATGCCGCTCCCCAAAAAGGTTGCGGCTTCTCGCCGCGTATTGAAAATTTGTGGGCCGCCAAGAGAGGCGGCCCCTACAAGGCGACACGATAGATTCACGGGAATTCGATGGGCCGCACCGCCCCGCGAAGAATCATAATATTCCCGCTTGTCTCATACCCTTTTGCGGGGTGATGAACATGCTCGACAAGCTGAAAAAATTCTACGATTCCCTCACGGGAAAGCAAAAGAGGGGACTTTTGTCCCTGGCGCTGGTGCTGGTATTGGCGGCGGCGCTTCTGGCCCTGTCCGCCCCGGCGGCGGTGACGGCGGCCAATACCCGCCAGCTGCCCATTTACAGCGTGGAGCGGGATCAGAAGATGGTGGCCCTGAGCTTCGACGCGGCCTGGGGCAACGAGGACACCCAGACCCTCATCGACATTCTGGGCAAATACAACGTGAAGGCCACGTTTTTTGTGGTGGGCCAGTGGGTGGACAAATACCCGGAGTCGGTAAAGGCCCTTCATGACGCGGGCCATGAGGTGATGAACCACTCCAACGACCACGCCCACTTCAACACGCTCTCCGCCGACAAGATCGCGGAGAACATCAACGCCTGCGCCGACAAAATCGAGGCCGTCACGGGCGTGCGGCCCACGCTGTTCCGGCCCCCCTACGGGGAGTATGACGACCACGTTATCGCCGCCGTCCGGGCCCTGGGCATAGAGCCTATCCAGTGGGACGTGGACTCTCTGGACTGGAAGGAAATCTCCGCTTCCGAGATCTACAAGCGGGTGACCGGCCGCGTCAAGCCCGGCTCCATCGTGCTTTTCCACAACGCCGCCCTCCACACCCCGGAGGCTCTGGAGGACATCGTCAAGTATCTGATCGCCCAGGGCTACCAGATCGTCCCCGTCTCCCGGCTGATCCTCCCCGCGCCCTACACCATCGACCACACGGGCCGCCAGTTCGCCGCCGGGTGACCGCCCGAACAGGCCCCGTACCCCCCTCATACCCCCTCCATACTACCCTCATACCTGCCTCATACAGCCCTCATACAGCCTCCGTACAGGCCCCTTGGAGGCCCCTTTTTCCCTCCGGTTAGCTCTTGCCCTGCCAGGTGGAATGTGGTAGAATAGCTTACATCAACTTATCCGCAACCGGAGGGAGAAAAATGCGTATTTACGAAGATCCCCGCAGGACGAGCGACAGGAGGCTTCCCGCCAGGAGCTGGTACATTCCCGGCGGGGTCAGCGAAAAGACCGATCTTGACGGCCTTTGGCGGTTCAAATACTACCCCGAGGACGAGCTGGCGGAGGGGCCTATCACGGACTGGGACACGATCCCGGTACCCTCCTGCTGGCAGCTCCAGGGCTATGAAAACCCCAACTACACCAACGTAAACTACCCCTACCCCGTGGATATGCCCTATGTGCCGGACGCAAACCCCTGCGGGGTCTATGAGCGGGACTTTGACCTGGAGAAGCTCTGGGGACGGGTCTACTATGTGCTGGAGGGGGTCAGCTCCTGCGCCTTTGTGGTGGTGAACGGCCGCTACGCGGGGTTCACCCAGGGCAGCCGCCTGCGGGCGGAGTTTGACGTGACGGACTTTGTCCGGGCGGGCCGGAACACCCTGCGGGTATATGTCCTCAAGTGGTGCTGCGGCAGCTACCTGGAGGATCAGGACGCCTTCCGCTATAACGGCATCTTCCGGGAGACCTACCTTCTCCAGCGGCCCCAGGGGCATATCCGGGACGTGGAGATGATCCCCAACGGCAGGACGATCCGGGTGAAGCTGGCGGGGGCGGCCCACGCGCGGATATTGGACGGGGACAAGCTTCTCTATGAGGCGGATTTTGAGGATCTGCTCACCTTTACGCCGGAAAACCCGGTGCTGTGGAACGCGGAAAAGCCCCACCTCTACACGGTGGAGCTGGAGCGGGCCGGGGAGGTCATCACGCTGAAGGCCGGCCTGCGGGACGTGTCCGTTTCGGACAAATATGAGCTGCTCATCAACGGCGTGCCGGTGAAGCTCCACGGGGTCAACCACCACGACACCAGCAAATACCGGGGCTGGTGCCAGACCGTGGAGGAGCTGCGGCAGGATCTGACGCTCATGAAGAGCCTCAACATCAACTGCGTGCGCACCTCCCACTACCCGCCCCACCCGGCCTTTGTGTCCATGTGCGACGAGCTGGGCCTCTATGTGGTGCTGGAGACGGACATCGAGACCCACGGCTTTACCCACCGCCGCGGCGACCCGGCCCCCGGCTACGACCACGCCCCGGGGGAGTGGCCCTGCACCCATGAGGACTGGCGGGGGGAGTTCCTCTCCCGCATGGAGCGGGCGCTGGAGCTGCACAAAAACGCCCCGTCGGTGATCTTCTGGTCCGTGGGCAACGAGAGCGACTTCGGGGACAACCACAGGGCTATGCTGCGGTATCTGAAGGAGCGGGATCCCTCCCGCCTCTCCCACTACGAGCAGGCCAGCGCCCAGGGCGACTATGAGGCGACGGACGTGGTCAGCTGGATGTACCCCTCCTGCCAGCGCCTGGAGGCGGCGGCGCTGGATCCGGCCATAAAAAAGCCGGTGTATCTGTGCGAGTACGCCCACGCCATGGGCAACGGCCCCGGGGACGTGTGGGCCTATAACGAGCTGTTTGACCGCTATCCCAAGCTGTGCGGCGGGTGCGTCTGGGAGTGGGCCGACCATGTGGCCGTCCGGGACGGCGTTCAACGCTACGGCGGGGATTTCCCCGGCGAGCTGACAAGCGACGGCAATTTCTGCTGTGACGGCATGGTTTTCGCCGACAGGAGCTTCAAGGCCGGTACCCTGGAGATCAAGGCCGCCTACCAGCCCATGGCCACGCGCCTGGAGGGCGGGAAGCTCCGGGTGCGCAACCGGCTGGACTTTACGAATCTCAATGAGTATGAGCTGAAAATCGAGATCGAGCGGGACGGGGAGATCGTGGACAGCCGCGCTCTTCGGCTTGACCTGCCGCCCCACGAAAGCCGGGAGATCGCTGTTCCCGCCCTTGTCTCCTCCTGCCGGTACGGCGCCCATGTCCGCTGCCGCCTGACGAAAGACGGCGTGGAGTGGGCCGCCACGGAGCATGAGCTTCCCGTTCCCCGCGCGGCCCGGGCTGTCCCCGCGCCCCTGAACGTCACGGAGGATCGGCGCTTTGTCTACGCCCGGGGGGAGGACTTTGCCTACACCCTCTCCAAGCGCCACGGCAGTCTTGTCAGCGCCGTGGTGGAGGGCGTAGAGCGGCTGGCCGCTCCCACCGTGCTGGGGGTGTTCCGCGCCCCCACCGACAACGACAGGAACATCAAATACCACTGGGCGGACGCCTGGAACGGGGAGAACTGGAACAAGGCGTTCACGAAGATCTACGACTGCGCCGTGGAGGGGAACGCCGTCACCTTCCGGGGTTCCCTGGCGGGGGTGTCCCGGTCGCCGGGCCTGACCTTTGAGACCCGCTGGGCGTTTTTCGCCGGGGGGACCGTGGAGGTAAGTTCGGGTTTCCGCGTGCGGGAGGGGGCCTTTTTCCTGCCCCGGCTGGGCTTTGAGTGGACGCTTACCGGCGACGGGGCCTTCTCCTACTACGGCAGGGGGCCGTGGGAGAACTACGCGGATATGTGCCACTGTGCCCTGACGGGGCGCTACGAAAGCACCGCCCAAAAAGAATACGTCCCCTATGTCCGGCCCCAGGAGCATGGCAACCACACCCAGGTGCGGCGGCTGACGGTGAACGGACTCACCTTTGAGGCGGAGGACATGGAGGCCTGTGTTTCGGAGTACACGGCGGCGGAGCTGTACGCCGCCGCCCACACCGATGAGCTGCGCAAGGACGGCTTTACCCACCTGCGCACGGATTACCGGGTCAGCGGCCTGGGCTCCAACGCCTGCGGCCCGGAGCTGGATCCCCGGTACAGAGTGG
>CANPWM010000107.1 GCA_947584295.1 uncultured Oscillospiraceae bacterium
CGGGACATCGACTTTGGCATCTACCCCTATACCTCCAGCTCCAGCACCATCGCCGCCTACGCCCCCATCGGCGCGGGGATCCCCGCCAAGCGCCTGGACAACATCGTGGGCATCATGAAGGCCTACTCCAGCTGCGTGGGCGCGGGGCCCTTTACCTGCGAGATGTTCGGCGCGGAGGCCGAGGCCTTGCGGGAGGCCGGAGGCGAGTACGGCGCGGCCACGGGCCGTCCCCGGAGAGTGGGCGGCTTTGACGTGGTGGCCTCCCGGTACGGCTGCTTGGTGCAGGGGGCCACGGAGATCGCCCTTACCAAGCTGGACGTCCTCTCCTATATGGACAGAATCCCCGTGGTGACCCACTACGACGTGAACGGGCGACAGGTGGACTATTTCCCCACCGGCGACGAGCTGGAGGCGGCAAAGCCGGTGGTCGAGTACCTCCCCGGCTGGCACAGGGATATCTCCGGCTGCCGCTCCTTCGAGGAGCTGCCCCGGGAGGCGCAGGAGTATGTCAACTTTATCGCCGAGTCCACCGGCACCCACATCAAGTATGTCTCCGTGGGCGCGGGGCGGGACGAGTATTTTGAGCGGTAAAGGGGCGCGGCAACGGGCCGCCTGAGACAGAAAAAATAAAAACCCAGGAGGTTTACTAAACATGGAAAAGCGCGAACAGCTCTATGAGGGCAAGGCCAAGAAGGTTTTTGCCACCGACGATCCGAACCTTGTCATCGTAAGCTACAAGGACGACGCCACCGCCTTTGACGGCCTCAAGAAAGGCACCATCACCGGCAAGGGCTCCATCAACAACCGCATGACCAACTTCCTGATGAGGAAGCTGGAGGCCGCCGGCGTCCCCACCCATCTGGTGGAGGAGCTTTCCGACCGGGACACCCTGGTGAAGAAGGTCAGCATCGTGCCGCTGGAGGTCATTATCCGCAACGTGTCCGCCGGTTCCTTCTCCAAGAAGTACGGCGTACCTGAGGGGATCGTCTTTGACGCGCCCACCATCGAGTTCAGCTACAAAAACGACGACCTCCACGACCCGCTTTTGAACGCCTACCACGCCGTGGCCCTGAAATTAGCTACCTGGGAGGAGATCGAGCTTATCAAGAAGTACGCCTTCGCCGTCAACGACTTTTTGAAGGCCGAGATGCTCTCCTGCGGCGTGACGCTGGTGGATTTCAAGCTGGAGTTCGGCAAGACCGCGAACGGTGAGATCGTCCTGGCCGACGAGATCAGCCCCGACACCTGCCGCTTCTGGGATGTGAATACCCAGGAGAAGCTGGACAAGGACAGATTCCGCCGGGATCTGGGCAACGTGGAGGGCGCTTACCACGAGATGATGAAGAGGCTGGGGCTGGCTGAGTGACTGGCTTGAAAACCCTGACGGGCTTTCAATGCCAAAAGGAGAACGTGCGGATTTTTCTCAAGGCGCGTGTCCTTGAGAAGAATATTGAAAAATACTCTTTTAACGCGCCACTCAAAACTAAATGATCGAACGGTTTTGCGATGGGGCAGAAGGGATCATATTTTATGGATATTTTAGACCATATCCATGAGGAGTGCGGCGTATTTGGGATATACGCCGCAAATCCTTTTCATGTGGGAAATACGGTATATTACGGCCTTTACGCCCTCCAGCACCGGGGGCAGGAGAGCTGCGGCATCACCGTCTGTGACCGGGGGCATTTTACCACGGTGAAGGACCTGGGGCTTGTCAGCGAGGTCTTTACTCCGGCGCGGCTCAACGAGCTGGGGGAGGGGGGCATGGCCATCGGCCATGTGCGCTACGGCACCACGGGCAATTCGGGCCGCGAGAACGCCCAGCCCATTGTGGTGAGCCACTTCACCGGAGCGCTGGCCACCGTACACAACGGGAACCTGACCAACGCCGCCCAGCTCCGGCACGAGCTGGAGAGCCGGGGGGCCATCTTCCATACCACCTCGGACACGGAGATCATCTCCTATGTCCTGACCCAGGAGCGGCTGGAGACCTATACGCCGGAGGACGCGGTCCTGCGGGCCATGAACAGGCTCAAGGGGGCCTATTCGCTGATCCTGATGCTGGAGGACAAGCTCATCGCCGTCCGGGACAAGAACGGCTTCCGGCCCCTGTGCTACGGCCGCAACGGCCACGGGGACTATATCATCGCCTCCGAGACCTGCGCCCTCAGCTCCGTCTCCGCCGAGTATATCCGGGACATCGAGCCCGGCGAGGTGGTGGTCTTTGACAGCACGGGCGTACACTCCATTCAGGAGAACTGCGGCAAGGCCCCGGAGGCCATGTGCATCTTTGAGTATATCTACTTCTCCCGGCCCGATTCCCGCATCTACGGCGCGTCTATCCACCACGCGCGGCTGCGGGCGGGGAAGTTCCTGGCCCAAGATTACCCGGTGGAGGCGGATATCGTCATCGGCGTCCCCGACTCCGGCACCGACGGGGCCATCGGCTACTCCCAGGAGAGCGGTATCCCCTATGACATCGGCCTCATCAAGAACAAATACATCGGCCGTACCTTCATCAGTCCCGGGCAGAAGTCCCGGGAGACGGGGGTGCGCATCAAGCTCAACGCCGTCCGGGAGACGGTGGAGGGCAAGCGGGTGGTGCTGGTGGACGATTCCATCGTCCGCTCCACCACCATCGCCCGCACCGTGGCTATCTTGCGGGAGGCCGGGGCCACCCAGGTACACGTGCGCGTCACCGCGCCGCCGTTTTTGAATCCCTGCTACTACGGGGTGGATATCGACTCCCGGGAGAACCTGATCGCCTGTAAGTACACAGTTCCTGAGATTTGCCAGCTTATCGGCGCGGACAGCCTGGGATATCTGGGCATTGAACATCTGGCGGCCCTGCCGGGGCTGGACGGCCGGGGCTTCTGCACCGCCTGCTTCACCGGGGAGTACAAGACCCGTATCCCGGAGGAGACAAAGCGGGATATGTTCGAGGGGGAATAAAAATCCCCCGGCGCGGTGAAAAAAGCCGCGTGGGAGTTGAAAAACGCCGGAAGATGTGGTAAAATACACCTAACTGTGACTGTATGGGGGCGGGTAGATGATTTCCGCGAAAATGATCAAGATGACCGAGAGCGGCAGCGCCATTCGGGCGATGTTTGAGGAGGGGGCGCGGCTGGCGGCCCGGGTCGGACGGGAGAACGTCTACGATTTCTCCCTGGGCAACCCCAATATCCCCGCGCCGGAGAAGGTGCGCCGGGAGATCGTGCGGATCGCCTCGGAGACCGACCCCATGGAGCTGCACGGGTATATGTCCAACGCCGGGTACCCGGAGACACGGGCCAGGGTGGCGTCGTCCTTGAACCGCCGCTTCGGCACGGCCTTTTCCGAAGACAACATCATCATGACCGTGGGGGCCGCCGGGGGCCTCAACGTCCTTTTGAAGACCCTCCTGAACCCCGGGGACGAGGTGCTGGTTTTCGCGCCGTATTTTTTGGAGTACGGCAACTACGTGGCCAATTTTGACGGCGTTTTGAAGGCGATCCCCGCCAATATCCAGGGGAACTTCCAGCCTGACCCCCAGGCCCTCCGGGCGGCCATAACGCCGAAAACCAAGGCCCTTATCCTCAATAACCCCAATAACCCCACCGGCGTGATCTACACGGAGGACACCGTAAAGGCCATTGCCGCCGTGCTGGAGGAGAAGCAGGCCGAGCTTGGCACCAGCATCTACCTCATCTCCGACGAGCCGTACCGGGAGCTGGCCTACGACGGGAAGGAGGCGCCCTGGCTCACGGGTTATTACCGCAATACCCTGGTGGGCTACTCCTGGTCTAAGTCCCTGTCCCTGCCCGGGGAGCGCATCGGGTATATCGTTATCCCGTCGGAGTGCGACGACGCCGGGCTTATCTTCGACGCCGCCGTGATCGCCAACCGTATACTGGGCTTTGTCAACGCCCCCAGCCTCCAGCAGCGAGTGGTGGCGGAGTGCCTGGAGGAGAGTACCGACGTGGCGGCCTACGACAAAAACCGCAGGGCGCTCTACAAGGGGCTGACGGAGGCCGGGTTTTCCTGCGTCTATCCCGACGGGGCCTTTTATATGTGGGTGAAAACGCCGGGGGACGACAGGGCGTTTTCCGAGAACGCCAAGAAGTACAATATCCTGGTGGTGCCGGGGACGTCCTTCGCCTGTCCGGGGTATGTGCGCATCGCCTACTGCGTAAGCTATGACATGATCGTGCGCTCCCTCCCGGCGTTTAAGAAATTAGCGGCGGAGTACGGGCTTATCAAATAAGATTTTTGAGGAAAAGCTATGGAAAACACAGAAAATACACCGAAAAAAGTGATGCTGTCCGGCATCCAGCCCAGCGGCGCGCTGCACCTGGGCAACTATCTGGGGCCGCTTCAGCACTGGCCCCAGATGATAGAGGACTTTGACTGCTACTTCTTCCTGGCCGATCTGCACACCATCACCGTGCGGCAGGATCCGGCGGCGCTCAGGAGGCAGACGCTGACGCTTCTGGCAAGCTACATCGCCTGCGGTCTTGACCCGGAGAAGTGTACGCTGTTCATTCAGTCCCACGTCCACCAGCACGCGGAGCTGGGGTGGGTCTTAAACTGCTACGCCATGTTCGGGGAGCTTTCCCGCATGACCCAGTTCAAGGACAAGTCGGCAAAGCACGCGGAGAACGTCAACGGCGGGCTTTTCACCTACCCCTGCCTGATGGCGGCGGATATCCTGCTCTACCAGCCGGATTTTGTGCCGGTGGGGGAGGATCAGCGGCAGCACGTGGAGCTGTGCCGGAACATCGTCCAGCGGTTCAACGGCATTTACGGGGACGTGTTCAAGATGCCGGAGCCGTACATTCAGAAGGTGGGCGCCCGCATCATGTCCCTGAACACCCCGGAGAGCAAGATGTCCAAGTCCCAGCCCGACGGGTGCGTGTTCCTGCTGGAAAAGCCGGAGGACATCGCCCGGAA
>CANPWM010000108.1 GCA_947584295.1 uncultured Oscillospiraceae bacterium
GGCCCCCGGCGGCACGTTCATCTGCTCCGGCATCATCGAGGGGCGGGAGGCGGAGGTCAAGGCCGCCTTGGAGAAGGCCGGCCTGCGGGTGACGGAGCACCGCCAAAAGGACGGCTGGCACGCGTACATCTGCCGGTAGGCCCCGTGAAAATTTAAAAATGCCGCCCGGAGGCGGCATTTTTCAGCGTTTGTGATCCCCCGGCGGGGCGGGCCCTGATTACGGGTCAGATCTCCCGGAAGCCCTTGCCGATGATCTGGGACGAGTTGACCATGGTGATAAAGGCGTTGGCGTCGATGGAGCGGATAAAGTTGCGCAGATACACCGCCTGCCGCCGGGTAAGGACGGTGGTGATCATGACCTCCGCCTTGCCGGAGAAGGCCCCCTCCGCCTTGGTGATGGTGGCCCCGCGCCCCAGCCGCGTGAGGATATACTCCTTGACCTCCTCGGGGTGGGAGGAGATGATGGTGCAGTACTTGCGGGAGTTGATGCCGTCAATGACGATGTCCACCAGGAAGGTCTTCATCAAAAGGCCCGTCAGGCTGTAAAGGGCCGTTTTGACGTCGAAGATGAAAAACGTGCAGGCGGTGATGACAAAGTCGGGGATCAGCAGGGCCTTGCCCACCTCCAGGGAGGTGTGCTTGGCCAGGATCATGGCGATGATATCCGTGCCGCCGGTGGACGCGCCGATGTTGAACACCATGCCGGAACCCACGGCGGGCAGGATCACGGCCCAGATGACCTCCAGCAGCTTGTCGTCCGTCAGGGGCGCGGGGAGGGGGATCAGCCACTCAAAGAGAGCCACATACACCGACAGGGCCACGGAGGCGTAGATGGTACCCCAGCCGAAGCCCCGGCCCAGGAAGATAAAGCCGATGACGATCAGGGCGGCGTTAATGATGAACATAGCCCCGGACACGTTGAGGCCGGGCCACAGGGCCGACATGATGACGGCGAGGCCGGAGGTGCCGCCCATGGCGAAATGGTTGGGCGTTTTGAAAAGGGAGATGCCCGCCGCCGTGGCGATAAGGCCGGCGTTTAGAATGAGGAACCAGACCGCCCACTGCTTTGGCGTCTTTTTTGCCATAAAAAGCCCCTCTTTCTTTCAAGCTGTCGGCAAAGGCCCGACGGCCTTTGCCCGACAAGGGGAACGTGCGGGAAAAATTTCTGAATTTTGCGAAATTCAGAAATCTTTCCCTGCTGTCGCCCTGTGCGCGTCCCGCAGGGACACGCACAGGGCGACAAAAGGGATTTTTTCCGACGTACATGCCGCCGGAAAAAATACGCTTAATGGGAGTTTGTCAATATCCGGCTCTTTCGTCCGTGTGAGACAAGTATACCGCCAAATTTCGGAAAATGCAAGAAAAATTTCAAAATCCCGTTTGGATCAGATAGAACGCGCCCCGGCGGGATATGACCACCGGGGCATTCTGTTCCTAGTGCTGTCGCCTTAAATGCTGTTTATCCGAAGATGTGGGCGATGAGCGCGCAGACGGCAGCGCCCATAGCCGTGGGCAGGAGGGCGGCCAGCACCGTCCATTTGACGCTGCCCGTCTCCTTTTTGATAGTCAGGAGCGTGGTGGTGCAGGGCCAGTGGAGGACGGTGAACAGGGCCGTACACACGGCGGTCACGGCGGTCCAGCCGTTGTCCAGCAGGAGGCCCCGCAGGGCGTCCAGATCCTCATACCCCTGGAAGGTGCCGGAGGCGGCGTAGGCCATGATCATGATGGGTACCACCGTCTCGTTGGCCGGCAGGCCCAGCAGGAAGGCGGTGAGGATCACCCCGTCCAGCCCCAGGAACCGCCCCACAGGATCCAGCGCCCCGGTGACAAGGCCCAGCACGGTGGAGTCCCCCACCCGCAGATTGGCCGCCAGCCAGATCAGCAGTCCCGCCGGGGCGGCCACGGCGGCGGCCCGGCCCAGGACGAACAGCGTTCGGTCCAGGAGGGAGCGGACGATGACCTCCCCCACCTTGGGCGCGCGGAAGGGCGGCAGCTCCAGGGTGGGCGAGGAGGGGCGGCCCTTCAGCACCGTGCGGCTTAAGAGGCGCGAGGCCAGGAGCGTAGCCACGACGCCCGCCACGATAAAGCCCGTGAGAGCCAGGGCGGCCAGTATCGACGCGCCTGTGCCGCCGGAGCTGATGAGGAACATGGAGATGAGGGCGATCAGAATGGGGAACCGCCCGTTGCAGGGTACCAGGGCGTTGGTGACGGTGGCGATGATCCGCTCCCGCTCCGAGTCGATGATGCGGCACCCCACCACCCCGGCGGCGTTGCACCCGAAGCCCATGGCCATGGTCAGGCACTGCTTGCCGCAGGCCCCGGCCCGGCGGAAACCGGCGTCCAGGTCAAAGGCCACCCGGGGCAGGTAGCCCAGATCCTCCAGCAGCGTGAACAGCGGGAAGAAGATGGCCATGGGCGGCAGCATCACGCTGACCACATACCCCAGCACCCGCCAGACGCCGAAGATCAGCGCCTCCGTCAGTCTTTCCGGCGCGCCCAGCGCGGCAAGCCCCCGCTCCAGCGCCCGCCCCACCCGCTCAAAAAGGCCGTAGAGCAGGTCGGACGGCCCGTTGGCCCCCTTGATGGTGATGAAGAAGATCAGGGCCAGCAGGGCCAGCATCACCGGGATCCCCGTAAGGCGGCGGGTCAGGAACCGGTCTACTTTCAGCTGCCGCTCCCCGTACCCGGCGGGGCCGCTGACGCACTGGCGGCAGATGTCCCCGGCGCTTTTGTAAATCCCGGCGATGAGCCGGTCCCCCACCGTCCCCGAGCGGATCCCGGCCCTGCGAAGCAGCTCCCCCGCCCGGGCCAGCGCCGACGCCACGGCGGGGTTCCGTGCCAGGGAGAAGCCCAGATATGCGTCCATGCGGGCCAGCATTCCCGGATCCCCCTCCAAAAGCCGCAGGGCGGCGAAGCGGGCGTTGAGCCGCCCGTCCAGCAGGTTCTCCAGGGGCATCTCCAGCAGGTTCACGGCGTTTTCGACGCTCTCCTCATACCGGGCCGTGTAGGCATAGGGCGGCGGGTCAAAATCCGCCACGGCCCTTTTCAGCTCCTCCAGCCCCTTTTTCCGCCGCGCCGCCATGGGGATCACCGGCACGCCCAAAAGAGCGGCCAGACGGCCCGTGTCCACGCGTATGCCCCGCTTTTTGGCCTCGTCCATCAGGTTCACCGCAAGAATGACGTTGGGCGTCACCTCTAAAATTTGCAGCGCCAGGTTGAGATTCCGCTCCAGCGCCCCGGCGTCGCAGACGACCACCACCAGATCCGCGCCGCCAAAGGCGATATAGTCCCGGGCGGCCTCCTCCTCGGCGGAACCGGCCCGGAGGGAGTAGGTTCCCGGTATGTCCACCAGGGCGTAGGTTCGCCCGTCCACCTGAAAGCTCCCGGCGGCGGTGAGGACGGTCTTGCCTGACCAGTTGCCGGTGTGCTGATGAAGGCCCGTAAGGCCGTTAAAGACGGTGCTTTTGCCCACGTTGGGGTTTCCGGCCAGAGCCGCCGTGCGGCAGGCTCCGGCCTCTATGTCGATCGTGTCCGCGGCGTTTTTCCCCACGGAACGCAAGGTAAGTCCCATTGGCCCCTCCTATCCACGGCACAGGGCCACACAGCCGGCGTCCTCGCGCCGGAGCGCGATCACCGAACCCCGCACCATATAGGCCCTGGGGTCGCCGGACGGCGCGGAGAAAAGGCACGACACCCTGGCCCCCGGCGTCAGGCCCAGATCCAGGAGCCTCCGCCGCGTCTCCCAGGGGAGAAAGACCTCCTCCACGATGCCCGTCTCCCCCTCCGGCAAGAGGAAAAGCGATGTATCCATTGCATATATGTTCCTTTCCGACAGTGTCTTGTCGTTCCATTCTATGCCCCCCCGTAAAAAAGCGCCACAGCCCGCCGCCAAAACGCGAAAGCCGGAAAAGGCCTCCGGCTTTTGAGCCGGGGCCTTTTTGTAACCAGAAAACCACTCGTTAAACGAGTGGTTCAAAAAAGCCTATGGCGATGAGGAAGAATCCCTGTTAGAATAAACATGCGGTCTGGCAACTGCACGAAAAAACTAACAGGGAGACATTCATATGGGAATGAATGACGTAAACAGTTTATCACATACAAAGTGGAATTGCAAATACCATATCGTGTTTGCGCCAAAGTACAGGAGGCAGGTGTTTTATCGGGAAAAGAAAGAAGCGGTAGGAAAAATACTGCGACAGCTGTGCGAATGGAAAGGAGTAACGATCATAGAGGCAGAGGCGTGTCCTGACCATATCCATATGCTGGTAGAGATACCACCGAAGATAGCGGTATCAAGTTTTATGGGGTATCTAAAGGGAAAAAGCAGTACAATGCTGTATGAGCAATTCGGCGAGTTAAAATACAAGTACAGGAATCGAGAATTCTGGTGCAGGGGGTATTATGTGGACACGGTAGGAAAGAACGAGAGCCGAATTGCGGAGTATGTCAGGAACCAGCTAAAGGAAGACGAACTGGGGGAACAATTAAGGATCCCCACCGTTAGCCCGTTTACGGGCCGCAAGTAACAGTCCTACGCAGTTGGCAGACCGTACTTACACGTTTGACGTGTCCGCGAGGAGCATAGGGCTTTGCCCGCATGTGAAAAACCACCGGCTTCGCCGGTGGATGGTTATTGTAGAATAGTATATGTTTTTGCGGAAAGTGCTTGCGCAGTGAATGGGAAAGAGCTAAAATCAGAAAAGGAATGTTGGGAAAATGTCTTGGCAGGCCGTAGATCTCTCCACGTTCGAGCGGAATATAAAAACCGGGCGGGAAACCGTTCGGAAAATCACGATTTGATTTGATATAAGGATAGCCGCGATGGATATTAATGTTGACTTTTTAGTATCTGGCTGTAATACGCAATGCAGGCACTGCTATGTAAATGGCGGCCCA
>CANPWM010000109.1 GCA_947584295.1 uncultured Oscillospiraceae bacterium
TCCCCCTTTGAGATCTGGAAATCCCGCATCCCGTGGCTGCTGCTGCTGATGGTTTCGGCCACGTTCACGGGCCTTATCATAAGCTCCTTTGAGAGCGCCCTGGCCAAGTGGGTGGCGCTGACGGCGTTTATCCCCATGCTGATGGACACCGGCGGCAACACCGGCTCCCAGGCCTCCGTCACGGTCATTCGCGCCCTGTCCCTGGGGGATCTGGAGTTCTCCGACTTCTTCCGGGTGGTCTGGAAGGAGCTGCGGGTGGCGGTGCTGTGCGCCGTATCCCTGGCGGTGGTGAATTTCGCCAAGATCCAACTGGTGGACGTGTGGCTGATGCACAACACCTCCGTGACGGTGACGGTGAATCTGGTCATCTGCATCACCCTGGCCTTTACCATCGTCTGCGCCAAGCTTGTGGGCTGTACGCTCCCGCTTCTGGCGAAAAAGCTGGGCTTTGACCCGGCGGTGATGGCAAGCCCCTTCATCACCACCATCGTGGACGCCCTGAGCCTGCTCATCTATTTCCAGGTGGCCAGGGTGCTGCTGGGAATTTGAGAAAAAATCGAAAAAAACACTTGACAGTGCCGGGGAGCTATGGTATTATGCTTAGGCACGCGCGAGTGGTGGAATTGGCAGACTCGCTAGATTCAGGTTCTAGTGTGCATTACGCACGTGCGGGTTCAAGTCCCGCCTCGCGCACCAAAAAAAGCAACCCATTCGGGTTGCTTTTTTTGGTGCTTACGGCCTTTGCCTTCGACAAAGGCCGCCCCGCCGCGTTGCGGCGGGGTTTTAATTGAACGTGAAGGAAACCCCTGATGGGTTTCCTCCACAGCTCTTTCCTTTCCGATAGATTTTGGCGGGCAGAAACAGACGCTTTAATCACTTATTCCAGGAAAGGCAGCCCAAAAGGGCTGCCTTTCCTGGTGCTTACGGCCTTTGCCTTCGACAAAGGCCGCCCCGCCGCGTTGCGGCGGGGTTTTTTTGAACGTGGAGGAAACCCCTGATGGGTTTGCCCCTTTTCAGGGGCGCGTTTATGTGATATAATCAGGTATATTCTTGCTACGGACACAGGACGGTGGGAGCATGATCACAAAGGTACTTTTCGGCGAGCCCTATGAGACGAACGCTATTACGGCCCAGGTGCCGGAGGCCGACGCTGTCAGGCGGTTCCGGGTCACGGCGGGGGAGCGATCCTTCACCTTCCTCTGCCCCTTAGGGCCGGAGGACGTTGTCTACGGCCTGGGGGAGACCATGGGGCGTGTGAACAAGCGCGGGGGCAGGTATATCTCCTTCAACACCGACACCGCCGAGCATGAGGACACGAACCCCTCCCTCTACGCCTCCCACAATTTCCTGGCGGTGGACGGGGAGCGGCCCTTCGGCGTCTTTTTCGACACCCCGGCCAGGGTGATTTTTGAGATCGACTACGAGCGCTCCGGCCAGATCCGGGTGGTGTGCGAGACGCGGGATCTGACGGTCTATCAGCTGGAGGGCGAGACGGTCTATGAGGTGTGCCGGGAGCTTTTGAGGGCCGTGGGGCGCTGTTATCTGCCGCCGCTGTGGGCCTTTGGGTACGGGCAGAGCCGGTTCGGCTACGCCACGCCTGAGGATTTTCGCAAGGTCGCGGAGGGGTACAGGCAAAACCATATCCCCCTGGACTACATCTGCATGGACATCGACTACATGGACAGATACCGGGATTTCTCCTTTAACGAAAAGAACTTCCCGGATATCACGGCCTTTGTCCGGGAGATGGGGGAGCGCGGCGTGCGCCTGGTACCCATCGTGGACGCCGGGATCAAGATCGAGCCGGGGGAGCCGGTATACGAGGAGGGCGTCAGGAACGGCTATTTCTGCCGGAACAGGGAGGGCCGCTTCTTTCAGGCCGCTGTCTGGCCGGGTATGACGCATTTCCCGGACTTTTTGAACACGAAGGCCAGGGCGTGGTTCGGCGGCCTCTATCGGTTTTATACGGACGCCGGGATCGAGGGCTTCTGGAACGACATGAACGAGCCGGCCATCTTTTACAGCGAGTACAGCAGGGGGCATGGAGCAGGGCCTCTTAAATTCCTCCTCAGCCTGCTTCCGGGGAAAAAACGCAGGGAGAAGCGGGCCAGGGAGCTTGTGCGCGACTATAAGTCCTTTTACCACGACATGGACGGGCGGAGGGTGCGGCACTACGACGTACATAACCTGTTCGGGGCCATGATGACCAGGGCCACCGGCGAGGGGCTGACCGGGCTTCTTGACCACCGATATATGCTGTTCTCCCGCTCAAGCTACATCGGCGCGGGCCGATACGGCGGGGTCTGGACCGGGGACAACACCTCAAAGTGGGAGCATCTGCTGCTGAACGTGCGCCATATGCCGTCCCTCAATATGTGCGGGTTCCTGTTTTCCGGCGCGGACACTGGCGGCTTCAACGGCAATTGCACCCGGGAGCTTCTGCTGCGGTGGCTGGCCTTTTCGGCGTTCACGCCGCTGATGCGCAACCACACCGGGAAATTCACCCAGGCCCAGGAGGCATACAAATTCGGGGACACCGAGGCCTTCCGCAAGATCATTGGACTGCGCTACCGGCTTTTGCCCTATATCTACTCCGAGTACATGAAGGCGGCGCTGAGGGCGGATATGTATATAAAGCCCCTGGCGTTCGTCTACCCGGAGGCCCGGGAAATCGAGGATCAGCTCCTGGTGGGCGACAGCCTGATGATCGCGCCGGTGGTCACCCAGGGGGCCGTGGGGCGGCGGGTCTACGTCCCGGAGGACATGACCATGGTGCGGTATGACGGCCGGTTCCACTGCCAACAGGCCGAGGCCGGGTGGCGCGACGTGGACGCGGCGGTGGACGAGGTGGTGTTCTTCATAAGGCGGGGCAAGCTCTTACCCGTGGGAGAGCCGATAGAGAGTACCGCGGGATATAACGTGGAGCGCCTTACGCTGTTGGGGGACGGGGAGACCTATGAGCTATACACCGACGACGGGCTGACCAGAGCCTGCGGCGAGGAGAACATCAGGCTTCTGCGGAAAATGTGACCTGCCCCAGCTGACAGACGGGCTGGCAAGCGTCGCGTGTCAGGCCGCCCGGGAGAGCGGATCCGCGGGGTTGACAATTTAAATCAAAAGAGGTATGATGAAGCTCAAAAGCCGGGGGAGAGGCAAATTTCGGAGCGGAGACGCATACCATATCATATAGGCTGTGGGCGGGGGAACATTCTTCCGCCCTTTCAGCAAAGGAGGGATACCGTGGAACGGGAAAGGGCCATTGTGCGCGTCAGCGCCGTGGGGATCGTGGTGAATATCGTCCTGGTGGCCTTCAAGGCCATGGTGGGCTTTGTGTCCGGCTCGGTGGCCATCGTCATGGACGCCCTCAACAACCTGACAGATGTGCTGTCCTCGGTGATCACCATCGTGGGGACGAAGATCGCCGCCAAGGCCCCGGACAAAAAGCACCCCTACGGCCACGGGCAGGTGGAGTATGTCACCAGCGTTACCGTGGCGGTGGTGATCCTGCTGGCCGGCGTCATGGCGCTGGTGGAGTCGGGGAAGAAGATCGTGGAGCCGCAGGCGGCGGTATACAACGCCGTCTCCCTGACCATCATCGCCGTATCCGTGGCGGGAAAGCTCCTGCTGGGCCGGTATGTGAAGGCCCGGGGCAGGGCGCTGAACTCCGAGGCCCTTGTAGGCTCTGGGACCGACGCCATGCTGGACGCGCTGATCTCCCTGTCCACCCTGGCGGCGGCGGTGGTGTCCATGATCTGGCACATAAACCCCGAGGGGTGGCTGGGCCTGGTCATCGCCGTGGTGATGCTCCGCTCCGGCGTACAGCTTTTGATGACGAGCCTGGGGGAGATCATCGGCGCCCGGGTGGACAGCGAGCTTTCCGGCAGGCTCAAGGCGTTTATCTGCCGCTATCCCGGCGTGCTGGGGGCCTATGACCTGACGCTCCACCGCTACGGGCCGGAGAAGATCATCGGCTCCGTCCACGTGGAGCTGCCCGACGAGATGAAGGCCAAGGATATCCACGCCCTGACCAGAAAGATCGCCGAGGACGTCTTTCTGGATTTCGGGATCGTGCTGACCATCGGCATCTACGCCTCCAACACGTCGGTGGGGGAGTTTGCCAGAATGAAGGAGGAGCTG
>CANPWM010000110.1 GCA_947584295.1 uncultured Oscillospiraceae bacterium
TCCATGTTGTTGACGTTGAAGGCGCCTACGGCGTATCCGCCGTCATAGGCCTTTTTGAACATCTCGGTGGTGGTAACTAAAGGCATACTATTCACTCCTATGTAGAGAATTTGGGTCTACGTCTCCCATTATACCATATCGTTCCGCCAATTCAAGCCTAAAAATTGAAAAAAGTCGGCCCGCCGCGCAGAGGCACGCGGTCGTAAAGCTGTAAAACAGTTTTCTTTTACAACGAAATAGATTGATTATCCTTACAGATTTGCGTTTGCTGTCCGTCCTTAATGATATACGCCTCTCCGTATAACGTTGTTTTTCCGTCAGCGACCATGATATAACTTCCGTCATTCAAAGCAATGATCTCATGCGCAACACTATCGGCAAACGCAATGTCCTCAATTAAACGCATACCGTCTAAGTATGCGTCTTTGAGACTTTATCTCCGTCCATATCGAATAGAAAACGCCCCGGCGATTTTGTCCAGAGCGTTCCTATCCGTTGTCCCGGCTCGTCTTAAGGACGAGCTCAAGTTATACTGTTTTATGACCAGCCCCACAGTGGGCGGTGTATGGGCGGCTCATTCGGTTTTGGCTTTGACCTCCAAAAAGTAGATCTCCCCGGTGAGGGCCACGGTTTTGACGCCTTCGTTCAGGTCAAAGCCGAAGTTCTGGCGGACGATCTCGATTTTGTCCCGATCCTCCAAGGTGGCGGTCTGGCCGGTAAAAGTCAGATTCGATCCCATGCGGGTCGCCAGCTCGTACTCCGCCCCGCCGGTACTCCCCCGGGAGTGGAAGGGGTCGCTGCTGCCTGTCTTTTGAAGCTCCGCCGTCAGGGTGACGGAGCCGCCCGCCGGGACGGTGATCTCCGCCTCCAGCCACAGCACCCGGTCCACGGAGGCCGCCTCGCCAAAGTCCAGGTATCCGTCGCGGTACCGCTCCTTCGGCTCCCGCGCCAGGGGCCCGTCGGTGACGAGCCACAGTTTGAACTGTCCGTAGACCGTCTCAAAGTCCGGCCGTCCCTCCTGTCCGTCATAGCTCCCATACTGCTCCAGTGCCAGGGCGCGCAGGTATTCCTCCAGATCCACCTCTCTGCGGGTGATCGTGGCCCCGGCCTCCAGGGGCTGGGCCTCGTCCTCGTCCGCAGTAGTGAAGCCCTCTATTTTTACTTCCCCCACGTCCTCCCCCACGACAAGGACCGTCCTGTGTCCGTCGTCCTTGTAAAGCCCGTTCGTCTCGCCGGGAATGTGGTACTGAAAACATATCCACCCCTCGCCGTCGTTCCGGCTCCCGCCGGAAAAGCCGCTGATGCTCAGAAGCCTCGTTTTGGCCGGATCCAGGGGGAATGTGATGTTGAGGACAGGCTGGGCCGCCTCCTGCCCTTCCGCCAGGGTATACCAGGGGTCTGTCAGGTCGTAGACCCAGGCCGTGACGCCGGTAAAGTCGGGATAAGGGCTTACGGCGGTGGAAAAATAGCTGCCGTCGGCCAGCAGATCCCGGTAATCCTCCCAGAAATCGGGGTAGTTCATGTTGACGCTGCCCTCGTTCTCGTCCCCGCCGATACTTCCCTTCCAGGGGCCCTCGTAGCCGCCGGCGTAGTATCCGGCCAGGAGGGTCGTTTCCAGCTCCACGCCGTCCAGGGTCAGGGTGGGACGGCGGCTGCTCACCTCATGAAATCTCCCGATAAAGGGGTAGAGCGCCCGCACGGTCTTATCCTCGCCGGAGGTGTTAGTCAAAACATAGCTGTCCAGGACGCGCATTTCCGTATTCTCCTCGTCCCAGGCGGAAAAGTCCAGGGTCACGTCTCTCCGGGCGCTGATGCTGTCGTCTGCCTCCCGGATAGTCAGGGGCAGGACCGGGCCCTCGTAGAATAGGAAGCTCCGGGGCTCGTCCCCGTTGCCGCCCACATTATTTTCGCCGGAGCTGCCGCCGGCGGGAAGAAGATATAAAGCGCCTACGCCTATCAGCGCCAACGCAACGCAGGCGGCCAGAGTTTTGAGAAGCCGCCTCGGCCAGCGGCGGCGCTTTTTCGCCCGATCCTCCGCCGCCTCCAGGATCAAATCTTCCTCCAGGCCGTCCAGGGCGGCCAGAAAACACGCGCATCTTTCACTCATAAGACGATCCCCTCCTTTTCCAAGGCACGCCGGAGGCCGCCGCGCAGACGGTTCAGCTTCTGGGCCAGGCGGTTGGCGGGGACGCCCCGGCTTTGGGCGATCTCCTTCACCGTGTCCCCGAACCAGTAACGCCGGAGAAACAGCGTCCTGTCGTCTTTGGAAAGGCTCCTCAGCCACCCGGCCACGGCCTCGGCCGTCTGGCGCTCCCCGGACGCCTCCTCGGCGCTGGGGGCCAGGGGCAGGGACGCCTCCAGCTCCGGCGTCAGGCTCGTCAACTCCCCAGCCCGGAGGGCGGCGGCGTTCCGCCGCCAGCGATCCACCGCCAGGTTGCGGGTGATCTTCAGCGAATACGCCTTCAGGGACAGGGGACGCTGGGGCGGAATGGAATTCCACAGACGCAGGAGCATATCGGAGACGCACTCCTCCGCGTCCCGCTCGCTCCCCAGAAGGCGGCTGGCAAGCCGATGGCACAGGCCGCCGTATTTCTCGGAGACCGCCGTCAGGGCGGACTCGTCCCTGGCCCAGAAAAGCTCCACGATACCGGGATCCTCCACGCGCTCACCTCCATGAATCAGTTTTTGTTTGTCAGGAAAGGCCCTTCACCCTGTAAGACGTACGCTGTCCCGCCGATATTATGGGCAGAGAGTAAAAAATCCCTCCCGAAAGGCTTGCGTCTTGCGGGAGGGGCCGGTTCAGTTCTGGGCGGTGGGTTCGTTGCGGAGGAATTTCTCCAGGCGGTCAAGGCCCTTTTTGATGTTCTCAAGGCTGGTGGCGTAGCTCCAGCGGATGTGGTCCTTGGAGCCGAAGGCCACGCCGGGGACAGTGGCCACCAGGCCGTGCTTCAAAAGGGCCTGGGCGAAGTCGGAGGAGTCGTTTATCTTCTCCCCGCACAGGGTCATGCCGAAGGTGCGGCTGACGTTCATGAAGATGTAGAAGGCACCGTCGGGGGGCAGGCAGCTCACCAGATCCATGGCCTCCACGCGCTCAACGAAATACGCGCGGCGCTTGGCAAACTCGGCGTGCATCTTCTCCACGCACTCCTGGCTGCCCTCGTAGGCGGCGATGGAGGCGTACTGGGCGATGTTGCTGGCGTTGCCGGTGGAGTGACTGAGATAGGTGTCCATCAGCTTGATGATGGGGGCGGGGCCTGCGGCAAAGCCGATGCGCCAGCCGGTCATGGCGTAGGTCTTGGACACGCCGTTGACGATGATCGTGCGGTCATAAAGCTCCGGGTCGATGGCGGCGGCGGAGACGAATTTGCCGTTGTAGACAAGGGTGGCGTAGATCTCGTCGTCGATAAGGTAGAGGTCGTTGTCGATGATGACCCGGGAGAGGGCCCGCAGCTCCTCCTCAGAGTAGAGCATACCCGTGGGGTTGGAGGGATTTGTCAGGATAACGGCCTTGGTCTTTTCCGTGACCGCGTCCTGGAGCTGGCGGGGGCTGATCTTAAACCGGGTGGACTCGTCGGTTTTAAGGATAACCGGCACCGCGCCGCACATCCGTATGGCCTCCTCGTAGGTGACCCAATAGGGGGCGGGCAGGATCACCTCGTCGCCGGGGTTCAGCATCACCCGCATGACGATATAGAGGACGTGCTTGGCGCCGGAGGTGACGCAGATGTTCTTGTTCTCGTACTTCACGCCGAAGGTCCTGTCCAGGTAGCCGCAGATGGCCGCCTTCAGCGGGGCCACGCCGGAGGAGGCGGTATAATAGGACTTGTTGCCCTCGATGGCGGCGACGCCCGCGGCCTTGATGTGGTCGGGGGTGTAAAAATCGGTCTCGCCGGCCCCGAAGCTGACCACGTCCACGCCCTGGGCCTT
>CANPWM010000111.1 GCA_947584295.1 uncultured Oscillospiraceae bacterium
GGCGCTAAACCGCCCGGTAGACCAGAAAGGCGACAAGGGAGAGGAGGAAGTAGACGGCGCCGGCCAGGAGGAGGCCCCGGGAGCTTTTGCGCTCCTCGGCCTTGCGCTGGCGGTACTCGTCCATAGTCTCCTTTTTCCCGTCGTGGCGGAGGATAGGCAGGGCCGTCTCCAGGGCTGTTTTGACGCCGTAGCCGGTGACGTCGAAGGCGCCGCGGTTGCGGACGCCCCTGATGCCGCCGATGCCCAGAAGCAGGACGGCGGCCACGAAAAAGCCGTCACACACGCTTCTGGCGGCGCCGTATTCACGGCTCATATTGAGGGCGAACACGGCGGCGGCGATGACGAACCCCACCAGGAGATTCAGGAGAAAGTCGCGCTTTTTTTCCTTCATTTGCTCTCCAGGCTTTCCATGATGCGCTTGTACTCAGCCTCGTTGCACTGAACGAAGTGGCCGGGGCGCACCTCACGGAAGCTGGGCTTATCCACGCTGTAATCGTGTTCCGCCAGGGGGTTGTAGGTGATGCGCTTCCGGGCCTTTTCGTAGATGGGGTCGGGCAGGGGGATAGCGGAGAGCAGGGAGCGGGTGTAGGGGTGCAGGGGGTGGGCGAAAAGCTCGTCGGAATCGGCCAGCTCCACCATTTTGCCGAAGTACATGACGCCGATGCGGTCGGAGAAGTACTTGACCACGGAGAGGTCGTGGGCGATGAAGAGGATAGTGAGGCCGAATTTCTCCCGCAGCTCGTTCAGCAGGTTGATGACCTGGGCCTGAACGGACACGTCCAGGGCGGACACGGGCTCGTCGGCGATGATGAGATCCGGGTTCATGATGATGGACCGGGCCACGCCGATGCGCTGGCGCTGGCCGCCGGAGAACTCGTGGGGGTAGCGGGAGGCGTGCTCCCGCACCAGGCCCACCAACTCCAGCATCTCGTAGACCTTTTCATCAAGAACCTTTTTGTTCCGCTCGCCCTGAATGACCAGGCCCTCGGAGATGGTCTCGCGCACGGTCATACGGGGATCCAGGGAGGCGATGGGATCCTGGAAGATCATCTGGATCTGGGTGACAAGGCGGGTATTTTTGGCCTTGCGCATGGCGTCCTTGTACTCGGCCTCCAGCTTGGTCTTCTCCTCGCCGGCGGCCTTGGCCAGCAGGGCCTCGTATTTTTCCCGCGTCTCCTTCTGGAGCTGGGCGGAGTACATCTTGTCGCAGTTTTTCTGGTCGTTTTTGGCGGCGGCGATCTGCTTTTTCAGCTCATGGGCCCGGGCGGGATCCTTGCAGGCCTTCAGCTCCTCCTTGAGCTTCTGGGTGCCGGCGCAGATGCGCACGCCCTTGAAGTACACGTCGCCGGAGGTGATGTTGTAGAGCTTGATGATGCTGCGCCCGGTGGTGGTCTTGCCGCAGCCGGACTCGCCCACCAGACCGAAAACCTCGCCCTTTTTGATGTCGAAGCTCACGTCGTCCACGGCCTTGGTCACGAAGTTCCCGGCCTTGAAATACTGGCAAAGATGCTCGACGCGGAGCAATGTCTCCTGATTATTCATCTTTGCTCTCCCTCCTTGCGTTCATACGGGCGATCCTGTCGGTGACGGCCTTGGGCGGATCCACCTTGGGCGCGTCGGGGTGCAGGAGCCAAGTGGCGGCGAAGTGTGTGTCGGAGATCTTGAACATGGGCGGCTGGCGCTCGAAATCTATGGCCATGGCGTACTGGTTGCGGGGGGCGAAGGCGTCGCCCTTGGGCGGATAGATCATGTTGGGCGGCGTGCCGGGAATGGCGGTGAGCTTCTCGTTGGTGTCAAGATCGGGCATGGAGCTGAGCAGCGCCCAGGTGTAGGGGTGGGCGGAGTGGTAGAAGATGTCCTCGCTGGTGCCGTACTCCACGATCTTGCCGGCGTACATGACGGCCACGCGGTCGGCCATGTTGGCCACCACGCCCAGGTCGTGGGTGATGAAGATGACGGACAGCTGGCGCTCCACCTTCAGCTCGTTGATAAGCTCCAGGATCTGGCTCTGGATAGTCACGTCCAGGGCGGTGGTAGGCTCGTCGCAGATGAGGATATCCGGGTTGGCGGCCAGGGCGATGGCGATGACGATGCGCTGGCGCATACCGCCGGAGAACTCGAAGGGGTACTGCCGGTAGCGCTTGTGGGGCTCGGCGATGCCCACCTCCTCCATCAGCTTGATGGCCCGGTGCTTGGCGATCTGGCGGGTGACCTTGGCCACCACGCCGGAGGCGTTTTCCTTCAGGTAGTCGATAACGGCCACCGTCTCGGCGGCGTAATCGCGCTTGTCCGCGGCGGTGAGCAGGTCGTTGTAATGATCCACAAGGCGGTTTACGAGATGCGCGATGTTGGCCTTGATCAGCTCCAGATCGGTAACGGCGGCGTCGGCCAGCTCGAAGCCGGGCTTCTTGCCCCGGGCCACCATGGCGTCATACCGGCGCTTCTCGCGGGAATATTTGCGCAGTACCTTCACGTTGGCCTTCTCGCCGTGGAAGTAGGTGTCGATCTCAGACTTCATGCTGGAGGCGAAGGTATAGCTCAGGCTGTCCTTGGTGACGGCCAGGGGGTCGATGGTGGCCTTCACGGCGGCGTCCAGCTTCTTGAGCGTGTCGTGGCACTCCTTGCTGTCCAGCTTGTCCTTGGCGTAGACCGGCAGGGCGGCCCGGAGGGCGGCAATGGCGGCGCGCATATTGTCCTGACTGCGCTTGGCGGAGAACCGCAGGGCGCGCTCGGCGTCCTTCAGGAAGGCCAGCATGAAGTTGTCGTCCAGGTACTTCTTGAGGAAGTCGTTCAGCTGATCCACGGGCATATCCGGCAGGGGCTTGTCGGCGTAGGTCACGTAATAGCCCATGCGGAAGAAGTTAGGCACCGGCTTGCCGATGGCGTCGCCCAGAATGGCGCGGATAGCGTAGAGGGACGTGAGGACGGCCTTGTAGTCCTTGCGCCTAAAATCGCTGAGGAGCTTGGAGGCCAGGGCGTCGATCTCGTCCTTTTTGGCCTCGGGAACCACATAGGTGTTGACGGACTCCCGGGACTGGCGGGCGATATCCTTGACGCGGTCGGCGGCGTCCTTGCCCACGGCGTTTTTCTCCAGCTCAAAGGCCAGCTTGTCGATGTCCTCGGCGGCCTCCTGGGCGGCCTCGTGGGCGGTGTTGTAGGCCTTCTCCAGCTCGATGTGCTTGAACTCGAACTTGTCGAAGTTCTTGCAATTCACCGGCGCGCGGGCGGCCTCCTCCGGGGAGGCGGCGGACTCGGCCATAGCCTTGGACAGATGGTCAAGGTAGGTGTTGAAGGTCCTGCGGCTCTCCCGCTGGCGGATCTTGCCCTTTAAGAGCATGGCCTCGGTCAGCTGGCGGCCGATGCGGACGATGGGGTTCAGGCTGGACATGGGATCCTGGAAGATCATGGCGATCTTATCGCCGCGGATCTTGTGGAAGTCCTCCTCGCTGATCTTCAGCAGATCCTGCCCGTCGTAGATGATCTCGCCGGACTCCACGATGGCGTTTCCGGCCAAGATGCCCAAGATGGCGCGGCTGGTGACGGACTTGCCGGAGCCGGACTCGCCCACGATGCACAAGGTCTCGCCACGGGCCAGATCGAAGTCGATGCCGCGCACGGCCTGGACCTTGCCGTTGGAGGTGCGGAAGGAGATCCGCAGATTTCTGACTTGTAATTTATTTTCCATCAGTCGTCGATCCCCCTTGTGGTCGGGTTAAAGGCGTCTCTC
>CANPWM010000112.1 GCA_947584295.1 uncultured Oscillospiraceae bacterium
GTGCTGACGCTGGCGTATATGAACCGGGAGAGCCTGGGCATCTCCCTGGAGCGGGGCCTCACCTGCTTCTGGTCCCGCTCCCGGCAGGAGCTGTGGTTCAAGGGGGAGACCAGCGGGCATTATCAGCATATCCGCTCCATCACCGCCGACTGCGACCGGGACGCCCTGGTGGTGGAGGTGGTAAAGGACGGCCCCGCCTGCCACCTGGGTACCGACTCCTGCTTCACGGGCAAGGTCTATGAGGCGCAGGACGCGCCGGAGGCGTTCTCCTATCAGGGCCTGTACGCGCTTTTGCAGGGCCGGAAGGCCGATCCCAAGGAGGGCAGCTACACCAATTACCTCTTCTCCAAGGGGCTGGATAAGATCTTGAAAAAGGTGGGCGAGGAGTCCACCGAGGTCATCATCGCCGGGAAGGCCCAGGACAGGCGGGAGACCGTCTATGAGCTGGCGGATCTGGCCTACCACTGCATGGTGCTGATGGTGGAGATGGGCATCAGCCTGGACGAGCTGACGGCGGAGCTGGCCTCCCGCCATGTCATTGACAAGAAGGTTAAGCAAGAGAAAATGGTATAAATCCCGCGAAAGCGGATACCGCAAACCCGCAAACTGAAAATCCCCTCCCCGGCGCGCCGGAGAGGGGATTTTTCTATCTGTCACTCTGTTCCGCCCTGGAGCGGCTCGCCGGGGGCGGGTTCCGGGACGGCAGGTTCGGGGGCGGCGGGAGGGATATCCTCCCGGGCCTTTTTCTCCGCCGCCAGCTCCGGGTGGGCGGAGCGCAGGCGGTCAGGCTCCTCGCGGACGAAGCGGTTGATATACGCGCCCACCAGGAGGATAAAAAAGCAGTAGTAGACCCACAGCAGGGCCACGATGACGGTGCCTAAAATGCCGTAGACGCCGTACCGATTGGAGTAGCCCACGTACAGGGAGAAGGCCCAGGAGAACACCAGCCACGCCACGGTGGCAAAGGCCGCGCCGGGCCACTGGTATCTCATTCTGCGCCGCCCGGCGGGCATCCAGGTGAACATGATGAGGAACACGAAAAAGAGGAACAGCATCATCACCGGGTAGCGGGCGATCTTGATCATGCCCAGCAGCACGTCCTCCGCCCAGGAGCTGGTCAGATGGGCGCTGATCAGGTCCAGGATCATGCCGCCGTAGACGATGCCGCACAGCGTCATCAGCACGGCGGCCAGGGCGATGACCATGAAGAAGCAGGCCCGGAGGCGGAAAACGATGAAATTCTCCCGGCGGGTCAGGTCCTGGGCCGCGTCCATGCCGCGCATCAGGGCCAGCATGGACAGGCTCGCCGACCAGACGGACACCACGGCGGTGACGGACAGGGTGGTGGTACTGCTGTCGTAGATGCTGGTGATGATGTTCGCCAGAATGGAGTACAGCTCCTCCGGCGCGAATTTTTGCAGGAAGCCCAGGAACATACTCTCCGTCAGGGGCGTGTAGGGCAGAAGCGAGCATACAAGGCCCAGGATAGGCACCAGGGACAGGAAGAGATAGAAGGCCGCGGCGGCGGCGAAGGTCCAGATCTTCCGCGCCCCGATCCCGTCAAAGAAATCCACGGTGACGTGAAGGCCCCGCTTGAGCTTTTTCATTGGCAAAACCCCTTTTTCAGCCGCAGAACATGGCCACGGCCTCGGCGTACATCTCGCCGGCCAGCAGAAGCTCGCTCACCGGCACGCGCTCGTCCGGCTCGTGCATATGGACGTCCGAGCCGGGGAACTCCGCGCCGAAGGCCACGCCGCCCTCGATCTCGTGGACGTAGGTGCCGCCGCCCATGGACTGGGCCTGGCACCGCTGGCCGGTGTACTGGGCGTAAATGTTCAAAAGGCCCTCCACAAAGTCCGACTCCGCCGGGGTGTGGTGGGGCGCGGAGAGGCCCAGCACCTCCACCCGCAGGCCGTCCCCCAGGGCGGCCTGGAACGCCGCGGCGATCCCCTGGCCGTCCCCGCAGACGGGTACGCGGCAGTCCACGTGGCACACAAGGCCCGCCTCGTCATAAGACATGACCCCCAGATTCACCGTAAGGCCCCCTGAGAGCGCGTCAGAGCAATTTGCGCCTACGGCAAGGCCCGCTGTATCTCCGTGAGGAAAAGCGCGTCTGAGGGCGCGGAAAGCGTCAAATCCGGGGCCGTCCAGGGCGGCCAGCTTTTCTATCATGGCGGTAACGGCGTTTTCGCCCTCATCGGGCTTGCTGGCGTGGGCGGCGCGGCCCGTGACGGAAAGCTTCTCCCCGTCGGTCAGCTCCGCCTCGCAGGCGGCGGGGACGGCGTTGACCACCGTGCCGCCGGAGAGGCGCTTCACGGCAAGGCCCGGCCCCGTATACGCCGGGGCGGTGACGGTGAAGTGTAGGCGGCCCTTCTCGGTGTTCACCACGGGGAAGCTCCCGTCGGGGGTGAACACCCGCGGGGGCATCTTGTAATGCTCCATGTACCAGGCGATGTCGCCGGAGCCGCACTCCTCGTCGGAACCCAGGATAAGCTGTACCTTGCGATTCACAAGGCCCAGCTCCCTGGCGCACAGCAGGGCGTAGAGGGACACCACGGCGGGGCCTTTGTCGTCAATGACACCGCGCCCGTAAATTTTCCCGTCCAGCTCCCGCATGGTGAAGGGCGCGGTGACCTTCCACTCCCCCGCCGGGGGAACCACGTCCAGGTGGGCCAGGATCCCCAGCTCCGGCTGGCCCTCCCCCAGCTCCGCCACCAGCACGCGGTCGCCTACGATCCGGCCGGAAAGCCCGCGCTCCGTGACAAGGGCCAGCGCCTCGTCCAAGGCCCGCCTGGGCCCCGGCCCGAAGGGCGCGCCGGGCGCGGCCTCCCCGCGCGCTGAATCCACGGCCACCAGCCGGGCGATGTCCGCCAGGATATCCGCCCGGTGGGCGGTGAAATAATCTGTGATCCGTCTGTCCATATCGGCCTCCGAAAGAAGTATTTTTTATCTCAGCTCAGTAAATTTATATTATAGCATGGTCTTAAGAATTTTGCAAGCCCATTCCAATTTCTTACAAAGACACGCGCAAGACACAGGGGCTTTTGAAAAAGGGGGAAATTGTTCGGGAAAGCGGGTTTGATTTGCTGGCTTTTGCTTTTTCCGGGTGCTTAGTCGTATGCTTTAGATGCTTTACGTTGTTATTAAGGAGGAAACA
>CANPWM010000113.1 GCA_947584295.1 uncultured Oscillospiraceae bacterium
CCCCGGAGACCTGGGAGAGCGTGCGGACAGCCATTGTGGACGGCTGGGCCGTCAACGCGGCAGGACTGTCGAAAAAGTCCTGACGGGCTTTTTCCGACAAGGGGGGACGTGCGGGCACTTTTCTCTGAATTTTGCGAAATTCAGAGAAAATCACCCTGCCGTTTGCACACTTGCGTGACAAAAGGGATTTTTTCCGACGTACATGCCGCCGGAAAAAAGATTGAATTTGAGCTTTTTGACAAGCTGACGCGGCCAGGCAGCCGCCCAATAGTACAGCATCAGCCCCGCCTCCCCGGAGGCGGGGACGAGAGGAACAGGTGATTTGAGCTTTGACCATCAAGGACATTGCCCGTCAGTCGGGCTACGGCGTGACCACGGTTTCCCGCGTGCTCAACAATCAGCCGAATGTCTCTGAGGAGGCCAGGGAAAAGATACTGGAGGTGGTTCGCCGCACAGGCTTCCGCCTCAACTCCAACGCCAAGCGTTTGAAGCAGCAGACAAGCTCCGGCATCGCCGTGGTGGTGAAGGGGACGAACAATATGCTCTTCCCCTCGATCCTCCAGCGGGTGCAGAGCAAGCTTCTGGATACCGGCTGGGCGTGTATGATCAACTACATCGACGAGTCCGCCGACGAGGTGGAGGAGGCCGCCAGGATCTGCGCCGAGGCGCACCCCCTGGGAATGCTTTTCCTGGGCGGCGGCATCGAGAATTTCCGTCAGGGCTTCTCCGCGATCCCCGTTCCCGGCGTCCTGATGACGGGCTCCGCCAGGGATCTGGGCTTTGACTCCCTCTCCAGCGTCTGCACCGACGACGTGTACGCCGCCGAGTGCGTCATTGAGCATCTACTGGATCTGGGCCACAGGCGGATCGCCATTCTCAGCGGCTGGACGGGGGACGAGAGCAACCCGGTGGGGTTAAGATGCCGGGGGTGCCTCAACGCCTTTGAGCGCCGGGGCGTCCCCTTTGACGCGGGCCGCCAGCTGGTCACCTCCCGTTTTTCCCTGTCCGACAGCTACGAGGCCATGTGCCGCCTGCTGGACGCCATGCCGGACATGACCGCCGTGTTTGCCGCCGCGGACGTGATGGCCATCGGGGCGATCCGGGCCATTCGTGACAGGGGACTGCGCGTCCCGGAGGACGTGTCCGTGGTGGGCTTTGACGGGGTGGAGCTGGGCCAGTACCTGACGCCGAAGCTGTGTACCGTCCGCCAGGACAGCGAGGGCATCGCGGATCGGAGCGTGGCGCTTTTGATGGACGCCATACGCCAGGGAACGACAGCGTCCCATGAGCTTGTGCCTTTCCGCTTCACGCCGGGAGAGAGCGTCAGGCGGTTGTAATTTTAGGAGGGATCATTCGTGAGAAAAAGCGGTATTCTGATGCCGGTGGCGTCTCTGCCCAACCAATACGGCATAGGCAGCTTCGGCAAGGAGGCCTATACCTTTGTGGATATGCTGGCGAAGGCCGGCGTGCGCATCTGGCAGATATTGCCCCTCAACCCCCTGGGCTACGGCAACTCGCCCTACCAGCCGCTCAGCTCCTTCGCCGGGGACGAAAGCTACATAGATCTGGCCCTGCTGAAAAAGGACGGGCTTTTGGAGGAGCTACCCGCCCCCTTTGCCCCCGCCGAAGCCGACAGGATCGACTACGCCGGGGCCAGGGACTACAAGGAGCCGTGGCTGAGGCGCGCCTATAAGCGATTCAAGCCCGACGCGGAGTACAAAAGGTTCCTGAAATTCGACTGGGTCTACCCCTACGCCGTCTTTGTGGCCCTCAAGACCCAGAACGGCCTGCGGGCCTGGGTGGAGTGGCCCAAGGAGCAGCAGGACTGGATTCTGGATCGGAAATACGACATCTCCCACCTGGAGGACGAGATCGGCTACCGCATGTTCGCCCAGTTCATGTTTTACAGGCAGTGGATGGCCCTCAAGAAGTACGCCGCCAAAAAGGGCGTACAGATCATGGGCGATATCCCCTTCTATGTGGGGCTGGACTCCCTGGACGTATGGGGCGCCAGAGAGGAATTCCTTATCAACGGCGACGGCGAGCCGTCCTTCATCGCCGGGGTGCCGCCCGACTACTTCAACGCCGACGGCCAGCGCTGGGGCAACCCCATCTACGACTGGGAGCATATGAAAAAGACCAATTACCGCTTCTGGATCCAGCGCCTGCGCTATTCCTCTGTCCTCTACGATATCCTGCGCATCGACCACTTCCGCGCCTTCGACACCTACTGGAAGATCCCCGCCTCCTGCCCCACGGCCAGGGAGGGGGAGTGGATCGAGGCCCCGGGCTATGAGCTTTTCGATGAGGTGTTCCGCCAGCTCCCCAAGATCAACATCGTGGCGGAGGATCTGGGCGACCTGCGCCCCGAGGTGCTGAAGCTCCGGGATCACTACGGCCTGATGGGCATGAACGTGGTGGAATTCACCCTTTTGGACGGCGTGCCTATTTTGCAAAACCAGCTGGTGTATACCGGCACCCACGACAACCAGACCGTCACCGGCTGGTATAAGAGCCAATCCAAATACGATAAACGGCGCGTGCTGGATCGCCTTGCCGCCTGCGGCACGCCCCACACGCCCATCGCCAAAAAGTTCGTCCGCTACATCATGCAAAGCCCCGCCGCCATGGCCATCGCGCCCCTCAGCGACGTGCTGGGCTATGACGACAGGGCGCGCCTCAACACTCCCGGCACCGTGGGAAGCCCCAACTGGGAGTGGCGTCTGCCCTCCTTTGCCCCCCTGCGGCGGCGCCTGCCCTGGCTTGCCGGGGTACTCAAGGAGACAAAGCGGAAATAATACGCATACAATGGAGCAGGCGTGAGGGACGCCAAGATCACTCAGCTTGTCTAAAGACTAAAATTCGTTCTTTTTCCCGGCGACATGCGCGTTGGGAAAATCCCGCACGTTCCCTTTGTCGGAAAAAGCCCGTCAGGGCTTTTTCGACAGTCTAAAAACCATTGGAGCAGATGGATATGCACACCTATACGGTGCTGCGCGGCGAGAGCGTTCAGTCTGTTTCGGAGAAATTCGGCGTGTCCAAAGCCGCCCTTCTGCGGGAGAACCCCGCGCCCTTTTACGAGGGCCAGCGGGTGACGGTGCCGGTCAGCGTCCTGTGTACCGCCCCCGC
>CANPWM010000114.1 GCA_947584295.1 uncultured Oscillospiraceae bacterium
CTATAAAAATATGTTGCAAATATTAAGATACACTATTATAATTGATTTGTCAAACAGTTTTCGCAAAGGGGAAGGGAAATATGAGCAGGGCAGACAGCATCTTCATCTCCAACTGCCGGGACATTTTAAGCTCCGGCGTGTGGGACACCAACTTCAATGTGCGGCCCCGGTGGCCCGACGGCTCGCCGGCCCACACCATCAAAAAATTCGGCATCGTCAACCGTTACGACCTCTCCAAAGAGTTCCCCATTATGACGCTCCGCCGCACCTACTGGAAAAGCGCCGTGGACGAGCTTCTGTGGATCTGGCAGGCCAAGTCCAACAACATCAAGGATCTGCACAGCCACATCTGGGACAGCTGGGCCGACGAAAACGGCTCCATCGGCAAGGCCTACGGCTATCAGCTGGGCATCAAGCACATCTACCCCGAGGGGGAGTTTGACCAGGTGGACAAGGTGCTGTACGACCTAAAGCACGACCCGGCCAGCCGCCGCATCATGACCAACATCTACAACCACGCCGATCTTCACGAGATGGGCCTCTACCCCTGCGCCTACTCCATGACCTTCAACGTCTCCGGCAACAAGCTCAACGCTATCCTCAACCAGCGCAGCCAGGATATGCTCACCGCCTCCAACTGGAACGTGGTGCAGTACGCGGTGCTGGTGTATATGATCGCCCAGGTCTCCGGCCTGGAGGCCGGGGAGCTTGTCCACGTCATCGCCGACGCCCACATCTACGACCGGCACGTGGCCATCGTGAAAAAGCTCCTGACAAGGGAACCCAAGCCCGCGCCGAAATTCATCATCGACCGCTCCGTTACGGACTTCTACGCCTTCACCCGCAACAGCTTCAAGCTGGAGGGGTATACGTACAACGAGTTCGACGAGAAGATCCCTGTGGCCATATGAGAGACGACCTGGAGATCGTAGTGGCCGCCGACGCGGACTGGGGCATCGGGAAAAACGGCACCCAGACCCTGATTATCCCCGAGGACCGGCGCCACTTCCGGGAGGTCACCGGCCACGGGACGGTGATCGTGGGGCGCAGGACGCTGGCGGACTTCCCCGGCGGCAGGCCCCTGAAAAACCGCCGGAACATCGTGCTGACCCGGGACGGCTCCTTTGCCGTGGAGGGCGCGGAGACCGCCCACAGCGTGGAGGAGGCCCTGGAAAAATGCGGCCAGGATCGGCCCGTCTACGTCATCGGCGGCGAGAGCGTCTACCGGGCGCTGCTGCCCTACTGCCGCAAGGCCCACGTGACGCGCATCTTCGCCCGGGCGGAGAACGACGCCTTCTTCCCGGCCCTGGACGCCCTCCCCGGCTGGCGCCTTACAGACGGGGGAGAGGAGCAGGAGTCCGGCCCCCTGCGCTACGCCTTCCAGACCTGGGAAAAGATAGAATAGGGAAAGACTCCGATAGACCGTAAGCAGAAGCCACGATAGACCGTGCGCAGAAGCTTCAATAGCCCGGAAGCAAAACCGTAAGCAAAAACCGAAATAACCCGGAAGGAAGGGTTTGGAAGGGGAACCATGAAGGTTCCCCTTCTGATTCAATCACCCGCCGCCGTGCGGCGGTTGGAAGGGGAACCATGAAGGTTCCCCTTCCGATGTAATGGCTCACTTTACAAACAAAAAAACAAAGGCCGAATGGCCTTTGTTTTTTTGTCTGTAAAGTGAGGGGCGGGCCCATTTATAACCTGCACAACATATGCAGGTGGGTTGCTCCCTGAGTCCTTAACCGCTTCCAACTTCCGCTCGCGGACGGCAAGCGGGAGGCCTGCGAACCGGCATCAGAGGTGGGCATCCCTTATAAGAGATGTGGGTTTAAACAGACCCGCCCCTCACTTTACAGAGAGGTTATGAAATTTTGCGGGGTCACTCCTGGGGGCCGTCCTCGTCGTCGAAAAGCTCCTCCATGAAAAGGTCATAGGCCCTGTCGATCTCCTCGTCCGTGGGGACGACCAGATAATCCTCGCCGTCCTCGCCGGTCTCGGTTTTTAAAATGACCATGCCCAGATCCTCGTCCCCCTTGCCGTCGTTCACCGGCAGGAAGGCCAGGTAGTAGACCCCGTCCATCTCGATGGTGTCCAGGTGCTCCAGCTCGTAGTTGTTGCCGTCCTCATCGCTGATGGAGATGATGTTGCCGCTGTATTCCTCGCTCATTTGGCGCACCCTTCCGTCGTCTCTTTGTTGTCCTCATTATAGCCCATGCGGGCCAATAAATCAAGGGAAATTTTTGCTTTGGCATAAATGGCTTTTCGCCCCTTACGCGCCGAAATCCTCCAACAGCCGCAGCGCCTGCTCCCAGGTGTCCACGGCGATGCCCCGGGCGATCTCCTCCCGGTCCACCGCCCGCAGGCCCTCCAGCGGCACGTCGGCGGCCATCACCAGCTTGTCCCCCTCAAAAACGCCGATGACGCCGTTGTAGGCCGCCAGGGTGTAGCCGCCCTTTTCCAGCGCGTCCTGTCCGGCGGGAGCGCCGGCGGGGGCGTCAAAATTGGCCAGGGCGGCGATGGACGCCACGCCCGTTGCCACCGCCAGCGCCAGGGCCAGCAGCAATATCCACAGTCTGCTTTTCATGGGATCGTCCTCCTCTTAAGAATACTTTCATTTTGCCCGTTTTGGAGGAAATTTATTAAATGTTCAAATAAAAGCTACAAATTTTCCGCGCTTTGTGTTACAATAAGAAAATCAGAAATATTGCTATTTTATGGTTTTCACCGGATCGTGAGGTGTCAGATTGAAATATAAGACGAAAAAAGCCATCAAAAAGACCGCCAAAGCGGGGGCCAACGCCCTGGTCAGCACCGTGTCTCTGGCGCTGAGGACGTTGGGGATCCTCCTGCTCATCTTCATCACCACCGGCGCTATCTTCGCCAGCATCTTCGCCATCTACATCAAGACAAACCTGGCCAGCGAGGATCTGGGCGTCTCCCTGGAGGAGTATCAGCTCAACGAGACCAGCATCATCTACTACTACGACAAGCACACGGACAGCTGGGTGGAGTCCGCCTCCATCTTCAGCGACGACGGCTTCATGTACTGGGTACCCTACGACGAGATCCCCAAGGACATGGAGCACGCGCTGGTGGCCATCGAGGATCAGCGCTTTTACAAGCACCACGG
>CANPWM010000115.1 GCA_947584295.1 uncultured Oscillospiraceae bacterium
TGCCCCAGCTTCACCCGGGGCAAGTTCGCCTATGACTTCTGCGACACCGGCATGATCTGCCCCCTGGCCAAGATGTATACCCTGGGCGCGGGCTTTATCCCCTCCCCCAACCACGCCGGGGGCCTGCGGTTCCACGGCATGAGTCCCGTGCTCTCCCAGCTCTACCACGACGGCTACATGGAGGCCACCAGCGCGGAGCAGACCGCCGTCTTTGAGGCCGCCGAGTTCTTCGCCCGCACCGAGGGGATCCTCCCCGCCCCGGAGTCCAGCCACGCCATCAAGGTGGCCATCGACGAGGCCAAAAAGTGCAAGGAGACCGGCGAGGCCAAGAATATCGTCTTCGGCCTTACAGGCACCGGCTATTTCGACCTGGTGGCCTATGAGCAGTTCAACAACGGCACCATGACCGACCATATCCCCACCGACGAGGAGCTGGCCGTGGGCCTCAACGCCCTCCCGCCCCAGCCCACCTTCTGACCCGCGGGGGAAGAAGTTCTCCCTTTTTTGCACGATCTTTCAATAGGACATGTACGGGCCGCCTCTCCAGGCGGCCCACCGAACGAATTTTGATGCCGCCCCCAAAAAGGTTGCGGCTACGCCGCGTATTAAAATTTCGGGCGGGTTTAGAACCCGCCCCTACGGCTTTTAAGGAAGATTCTCCCTCTGTTTTTGTAAAATCTTTCATCAGGGTTTGTAGGGGCCGCCTCTCTTGGCGGCCCGCCGTATTCCCGGAAAATTTCCCCCAACCGCACCCGCCGTATTCCCGCAAATCTATCTTTAAACGCCGTACGGGCCGCCGCCCACGGCGGCCCACGTCTTACGAAACATCTTTCCCATATCTTTTATTTTCGCCCAACGTATAATCCCCCGTACGGGCCGGACGCGTCGTCGCGGAACCGGCTTAACCTCGCGTCCCCGCGCGGCGGGAACGCTCAGGCGCACGGTTCGCTCCTCCTTTCCCCATCGGGCAACGGCCCGATGGGGCCCCAAATGCGGCCCGCCAATCGAATTTCGATTCCGCCTCCGAAAAAAGGTTGCGGCTACGCCGCATATTGAAATTTCGGGCCGCCAAGAGAGGCGGCCCCTACAACTTATGGGATAGTTTTTCGGGAATACGGTGGGCCGCCGTGGGCGGCGGCCCGTACGGCGTATGAATTAAATTTCCAAAAATTCGGCGGGCGGGTTTAGAACCCTGCCCCTACGGTTTTTAGGAAGATTTTTCCTCTTTTTTGCACAATCTTTCAATAGGGCTTGTAGGGGCCGCCTCTCCAGGCGGCCCGCCGACATACGCAACAGCTTCCGAATCTTGCGTTTATTTCGTACAACGATTCCGTAGGGGCCGCCTCTCCAGGCGGCCCGCCGGCATGCGCAACATCTTCCCCATATCTTTTATTTTCGCCCAACGTATAATCCCCCGTACGGGCCGGACGCGTCGTCGCGGAACCGGCTTAACCTCGCGTCCCCGCGCGGCGGGAACGCTCAGGCGCACGGTTTGCTCCTCCTTTCCCCATCGGGCAACGGCCCGATGGGGCCCCAAAATGCGGCCCGCCAATCGAATTACGATTCCGCCTCCCCAAAAAAAGGTTGCGGCTTCGCCGCGTATTTAAATTTTCGGGCCGCCAAGAGAGGCGGCCCCTACAACATATGGGATAGCTTTCCCGAAATTCGTGGGCCGCCGTGGGCGGCGGCCCGTACGGCGTATGAAGATAGATTATTCGTAAATGGTCAGGCGGGCCGGCCGGGTGTCCGGCCCGTACAGAACATTTTGCGTTATAAATCAGGCTTCCGTATAATCGGAGGGAAGAGGTTGGAGGGGGAACCGTCAGGGTTCCCCCTCCATTTCAATCACCCGCCGGACGGCGGACCATCAGGGTTCCCCTTCCGATCCAATCACCCGCCGCCGTGCGGCGGAGGGGCCGCCTCTCTTGGCGGCCCGCCGTCTTACGCAACGATTTCCCCATATCATTTTATTTCCCCCCAACGCACGATCCGTATGTCCTACGGCAATTTTTTTCACGTCCCATGTATATTTCTCCCCTGTTTGGCCCATACTACCTCCGTAACAAGAGCGGGCGAACCGCATTTTGGAGGTAAAACGATGCACGAGAGGAAGAGCTTTTCACAGATGGCTGATGAGTTCCTCAGCGGCAAGGGCTTTTACATAGTCCTTTTCGCGTGCGTCGCCATTATCGGCATTTCGGCGTGGCTGCTGCTGTTTTCGCGGTGGTCGCCCCTGGCCGACGGCGATGAGAGGGACTATCTTGACGTCATGGGGGACGTAAGCACAAATCCCCGGGAGAATGACACCACCCGCCCCGGCCCTGACACCGCCGGAGGCCCCGGCGGCCAGGACACCACGGCGGACACCGGCGCTCAGAAGCCGGATCTCACCCAAAAGCCCAACGAGCCGGACAACAAGCCCCAGGGCAGTACCGGGGCGCTGACCGTCACCAATACGCCGGAGCAGGATACCTCCGGCGGCCAGGACGAGCCGGAGGGTGATGAACCCCAAAGGGCCGAGACGGTGAAGGATCTGACCTTCCTGTGGCCCGTATCCGGGCAGATCGTCAAGGGCCACTCCCCGGACAAGCTGGTTTACAGTGAGACCATGGGCGACTGGCGCGTTCACGACGGCGTGGACATCGCCGCCAAGCTGGGTACGCGGGTGCTGTGCTGCTGCAACGGCACGGTGACCAGCGTGGAGGACTCCGGCGACGGGCGCGGCACCGTCGTCACCATCGACCACGGCGCGGGCGTCACCAGCACCTACGCAAACCTGGCCGGGGTACCCACCGTCAAGCCCGGCGACGCCGTGACCATGGGCTCCGTGATCGGCTCCGTGGGGGCCACCTCCCTCTACGAGACGGCGGAGGACGCGCACCTGCACTTCTCCATGACCGTGGACGGCCAGAGCGTTGACCCCACCGCCTACCTGCCCAGAAAATAAACTGTCGAAAAAA
>CANPWM010000116.1 GCA_947584295.1 uncultured Oscillospiraceae bacterium
TGGCGACGGGACACATTTTTTCAACTTCTGCGGAATAAATCATGTGAAACTCCCTTCTTTGTATGTTGATTTGGCGGTGTTTCCGCCGTGGAGGCGGCGGGCGTACCGTATATGGCAACTGATAAAATTATATCAGTTACACGCCGGTATGTCAATAAAATAACAGGCCCGTAAAGAACCTTTTTCCGAAAAATCGCGTATCCCGGGCCGGTCACTGGGGGAGCTTGAAGAAATCGAAGGATTCCGCGCTCTTGTAGCAGTTGGCCCCGTACAGCACCAGCACCAGATCGGGGGAGAGGGCGCGAAGCTCCTCCGTCAGCCCCCCGGGGTAGGCCCGCAGGTCGATGGTGATGAGCCTGCCCACCTGCTCCGCCAGGAAGGGGGCCAGGGCGCAGGAGAGGGAGTCCCGGATCAGCACCACCGTGGGGCCGTCGGGGTTCAAGAGATTTACGATCTCCGCCCTGCCCCAGTCCCCGCCGGAGTAGTAGATGTAGCAGTTGCCGTTGAAATAGTCGTCGTTCAGCCACTGGGAAAAGCAGAGGGCCTCGTCAAAGGTTCCGGCGCGGGGCGTCTCCAGACCGTCATAGGTGTAGCTGAAGCTGGTCTCAAACTTGGGGCTGAGGACGTCGAAATCGTCCCGTCCGGCGTAATACAGCCCCACGCGCTTGCCCTGGCTGCCCAAAAAGAGGCCGGGGTAGGTGGTTACGTTGTATGAGGCGGGATCCAGCGCCTCCCGGTCCACCGGGAAGCCGAATTTGCCGCCCAGCTCCTCCATCAGAACGCCGCAGCCCAAAAGAGCGCCCTGGGCCGTCCAGTGGTGGTCGGTATTGAAAAAGTACCTGTTTTCAGGGCCGCAATCCACAAACGCGGGCCGCAGATCCAGGGTGTCCACCTTCCCCTGGAGCCGCGCTAAAAGGTCGTCCGCCATGACGTTGGCGTAGTCCGCCACGCCGGAGGGCATCTCCACCGCCGGATTTGTAAGCTTGGTGGGGGCGACGGCAAAGAGGAGGGGGATATCGCTCTGGGAAAGCTCCCGGCTCAGCCGCTCCAGGCTGGCGGCGTTATCGGCCTGATCCACCGTCACGTCGTTCCCGGCGAAGGTGAGCTGTCCGTTGGAGAGCCTGGCCACGGGGTAGCCAGCCGGGTCCTCCACCAGCCGTTTGCCCAAAAGCCGCTGGATCGCCCCGAAGATGTTGATAAAGACGTGGTTCTTGTCCAGCGTCCCGTTGACCTCCGTCTCCCAGGCGGTGATATCCGGGTCGCGCAGTCCCTTCACCACGGCCCCCGCCGTCCCCCGCACACCGGCGTCGGAGAGGGCGTTGATGCCCAAAAGCAGGCTCATCAGGAGGACAAAGGCGATCATAAGACAGGGAAAGACAGTTTTTCTCACGGCGAAATGTCCTCCTTTCAGAAGTTGAAATAGATAAAGGGGTTATAGGTACCCTTGATGATATACGTCACCGACGCGGCGAAAAGGACGAAGAGCAAAAGGGGCTTCAGCCCGTCCAAAAGGAACGCCTTGACGGGCCGGGACTTGACGTGTTTTTCCAAAAGCGCCTCCACGGGGACGCAAAACACCGTCCCCAACAGGAGGTACAGCCAGTTCTCTCGGAGGAAGAACCCGGCGGAGGCGTCGAAGAAGCCGTTGACGCCCGCCATGGACAGGTAGTACCGGCCCGCGGCCGCCACGGAATCGGAGCGGAACAGCACCATCGCCAGCAGTACCACCGCCATGGTGTAGAGCCACCGCAGGGGCTTATTGCGGCGCTTGTTGATGTTGATGAGCTTCTCGATGGCGATAAAGACGTAGTGAAACAGGCCGAACAGCACAAAGGTCCAGTTGGCCCCGTGCCACAGCCCCGTCAGGAACCAGACGATAAAGAGGGCAACATAGGAGGGGAGCTTCTGGGCGCCCCGGCCCCATTTGGCCTTCAGCTTCTTCCCGGCGGCCATAAAGAGCCTGGAGCGGGAGACAGGGTACAGCACATAGTCCCTGAACCACTCGCCCAGGGTGATGTGCCACCTGGCCCAGTATTCGGTGATGCTGGTGGACATATAGGGGTGGGTGAAATTCTCGGGGAATTCAAAGCCGAACATCAGCGCAAGGCCAATGGCCATATCCGAGTAGCCGGAGAAGTCGTAGTAGAGCTGGAGCGCGTAGGAAAAGAGGCCCAACAGCGCCAGGGAGGCCCCCGGCGCGGCGGCGGCAAAGGCCCCGTCGGCCACATAGGCCAGGGTGTTGGCCAAAAGCACCTTTTTGCAAAGGCCCTGGGCGAAGCGTTCCATGCCCCGGGAGAACTTGTCCCAGGAGTGGACGCGGCCCCGGATCTGGGGGGCGTAGGTGGAGTATTTGATGATGGGCCCCGCGATGAGCTGAGGGAAGAAGGAGATATAGAGGCCCACGTTCAGGGGGTTCTTTTCCGGCTCCACCTCCCCCGAGGATACGTCGAACACATAGCTCATGGCCTGGAAGGTGTAGAAGGAGATGCCGATGGGCAGGGCGATGTCCACCACCGGCAGGGAGGGGGCCAGCAGGTTGAGCTGGCGGGTGACGAAGCTTAAATATTTAAAAACGAACAGCACGCCCACGTTGACGATGACCGCCAGCACGACGGCGGGCCTTACGCTTTTCCCCCGGGCGCGCAGCGACCCCGCAAGGAGGCCGAAAAGCCAGTTGGCGGCGATGGAAAAGAGCATCAGCACCACGAGCCTCGGCTCGCCGCACCAGTAAAAGACCACAGACAGCAGGAACAGCAGGAGGTTCCTGGCCGCCCAGCCCTTTTTCGGCAGGAGGTAATAGAGTACCGTCACCGCCGGAAAAAAGATAAAGAGGAACAAAGAGCTTGAAAAAAGCACCCCTATCCCTCCTCGTATAATAAGATTTGACAGGAATTTTGTAAGTGTTATCTGTCATTCACTCCGAAAAACCAGCAGGC
>CANPWM010000117.1 GCA_947584295.1 uncultured Oscillospiraceae bacterium
TCTTTTGGGGTACTTCTTTCGCAAATTTTCTCTTATTGCATTCTTGACTTCACACCATTAGACTTTTCCAGATACCGAAGAAGCTTTCCCCTCACACGGGCCAGTGAGGACTTGACCTTGCTCTCGCTAAAGCCGAATCGGGCGCTGAGTTCCTTTACCGGCGACATAAACCAGTACCGGCAGACAAACAGATCCCGCGTTTCCACAGGAAGCGTCGCCAAAAAGGCGTCAATGGCCCGGGTAAGCTCGTGCAGCTCCACACTGCTTTCAGCCTCCGTCCCCCCTGGAAGGCACTCGGAGAGTTCCTCCAGGCACAGTGCCGCCTGTCCACCGCCACGTTTTTCTCTGCCCTTGTCCCGCAGACGGTTCAAGGCAGCGCGGCGGGTCAGCTTGCCCAGATAGGTTTTCAGCGTCTCCGGCCTCTGGGGCGGGATACTCCTCCAGGCCGCCAGCCAAACATCATTGACGCACTCCTCACAGTCGCGCTCGTCGCTCAAAAACCGCCCAGCTATGGAACGGCAATAACCACCGTACCTTGTCCGCGTCTCGGCGACTGCCCGCTGATCCCGCGCCCAATAGAGGCTCACAATCTCCCTGTCCTCCACGGTATCACCTTCTTTCTGCCTTTTGATGCGAGGGCCCTCACCCTTATACTCACCAACGCTTCCCCGGCGTCGCGGGAAAAGGGTAAAAAATCTCCCTCCGGGGACGGAGGGAGAGGATATTTTTTATACCCGTTTCCAGACGACGCCGGTGGGGGTGTCGGTAAGCTCGACGCCCTGGGCGCGCAGCTCGTCGCGGATGCGGTCGGCCTCGGCGAAATTCCGGGCCTTTTTGGCCTCGGCGCGTTTTAGCACCAGCGCGTCGATGGCGGGGTCGCCCTCGCCGGTGACGGTGATCCCGGCGCTTGTGGAGGCCCCGGCGGAGAGCCTGGCGTCGTCCTCCCGCTTTTGGGCGGCTTTTTCCAGCAGGCTGAGGCTCAGGACCCGGTCATAGTCGCCGATGATGGCCAGGCGCGTGGCGTCGTTGGCGTCGGCCTTCAAGGCGTCGTAGACGGCGGTGACGCCCAGGGAGGTGTTCAGGTCGTTCCCCACGGCTTTGATGAATTTCTGCCGGGCGGCCTCCAAAACCGCCCCGTCCACCGGCCCGTCATCGGGCTTCAGGGCGGCTATACGGGCGATGAGCTTGCGGTAGGCCCCGGCGGCGTTATCCAGATTCTCCCAGGAGAACACCAGCGCCTTGCGGTAGTGGCTCTGGAGGCAGAAGAAGCGGTAGGCCAGGGGGTCATAGCCCTTTTCCTCCAGCAAGGAGACGGTCAAAAACTCCCCCTTGGACTTGGACATCTTGCCGCTGTCGGTATTCAAATGGTGGACGTGGAACCACTGGGGGCACCAGGGGTGGCCCAGGTAGCTCTCCGACTGGGCGATCTCATTGGTGTGGTGGGGGAAGGCGTTGTCGATGCCGCCGCAGTGGAGGTCAAGGTACTCGCCGTTATATTTCAGGGAGATGGCGGAGCACTCGATATGCCAGCCGGGGTAGCCCACGCCCCAGGGGGAATCCCATTTCAGGGCCTGATCCTCGAACTTGGACTTGGTGAACCAGAGGACGAAGTCGTTTTTATTGCGCTTGTTCGTATCCTCCTCCACGCCCTCTCGGACGCCCACCTGCAGATCCTCCTCGTCGTGGTCGAAGAAGATGTGGTAGCGGGTGAGCTTTGACGTATCGAAATAGACGTTGCCCCCGGCGAGGTAGGCATAGCCCTTGTCCAGAAGGCCCTGTACCATGGCGATGAACTCCGGGATAAGGCCGGTGGCGGGCTGGACGGTGTCGGGGGTCTTGATGTTGAGCTTGCGGCAGTCGTCGAAAAAGGCGTCGGTATAGAATTGGGCGATCTCCATGACGGATTTATGCTCCCGCCTGGCGCCCATGAGCATCTTGTCCTCGCCCGCGTCGCTGTCGCCGGAGAGGTGGCCCACGTCGGTGATGTTCATGACGCGGTTCACGTCATAGCCCTCGTAGCGGAGGTATTTTTCCAAAGCGTCCTCCATAATGTAGCTGCGCAGGTTGCCGATGTGGGCGAAGTGGTAGACCGTGGGGCCGCAGGTATACATCTCCACGCGGCCCGGGGTGTGGGTGGTGAAAAGCTCCTTCTTGTGGGTGGCGGAGTTATAAAGATACATGGTGGTTCTCCTCTTTCATCTTTTGTTCAAGCTCATCGACTCTGGCCCGCAGGGCGCAAAGCTCGGCCTTGACGGGGTCGGTGACGCTGACCTGATCCACGTTGCCGGCGTAGTTGACCCGCTCTCCGGCGATGCGCACGACTCTGGCCGGGACGCCCACGGCGGTGGAGTCCGGCGGCACGGGGTTCAGCACCACCGCTCCCGCGGCCACGCGGGCGTTGTCCCCCACGGTGAAGGGGCCCAGCACCTTGGCCCCCGCGCCGATCAGCACGTTGTTGCCGATGGTGGGGTGGCGCTTGCCGTGATCCTTGCCGGTGCCGCCCAGGGTGACGCCCTGGTAGAGCAGTACGTCGTCGCCGATCTGGGTGGTCTCGCCGATGACGATGCCGCTGCCGTGGTCGATGACAAGGCGGCGGCCGATGGTGGCGCCGGGGTGGATCTCGATGCCCGTGCGGCGCTTGGCGTGTTCGGAGATGGCGCGGGCCAGCAGGTGATGCCCGTGGCTCCACCACCAGTGGGCCCGCCGGTAGGCCCGCTCGGCCCGGGGGCCGGGGTAGAGGAAGTAGATCTCCAGAGACGACCGGGCCGCCGGATCCCGGGCCTTGTAGGCGGCGATCATCTCGCGTGTTCTTTCAAACATACTGTTTAATTTCCTTTCCGGGGGAAGCAAAAAGCCCCCTATGGATCGCTCCATAGGAGGCGCGAAAGCGCGGTTCCACTCCCGTTTATTCCTTGGCCGGTCTCTCGCCGG
>CANPWM010000118.1 GCA_947584295.1 uncultured Oscillospiraceae bacterium
GGCGGGCCGCCTAAAGAGGCGGCCCCTACAAGCTCTGATGAAAGATTTGCAAAAAAGGGCAGAAAAATCTTCCTAAAAACCCCCGGAGGCCGATTTCGCGGCCTCCGGGGGAAGTGATCCATATTACGGGGCGGAGAGGAAGGCGTCGGCCACGGCCTGGGCCGCGCCGTCCTCCAGGTGGACGGACTTGGCGCCCAGAAAGAGGTAATAATCCTCGTCGGTGTAGCCCAGGTAATCCGCCGCCGCGCCGGTATGGGCCGCGGCGTCGTAGACCTGAAGGCCCGGGTCGCCGGGGCGGAGAAGCTCCTGATACTCCTCGATCTCAGACGACGGGAGGATAAGAATATCGCCAAACTCCACGGCCCCGGAGTTAAAGAGGAGGTACTCGAAGTTGTGTACCTGGATCATCTTGACGCCGTCGGGCTTGTCCCGCTCCAGAAAGACGGCCAGCTCGGTGTCGCGGATCTCCGGCACGTAGCAGTAGACGGTGATCTTTTTGGCGGGGGGCGCGTCGGTGACCAGGGTGAAGATCCAGCCCCAGAAGATAGCGGACATCAGCGCCCAGAGGACGAAGGTGTGGAGCTGGGAGAAGATATTTTTGAAAAATCTCATTTTGTCACCTCATAGGCGGCGACGTAGCCGTGGCAGATATAGAGGGCGGTGGGGGCGGCCTCCGCCAGACGCCTGGCGCGGCTGCGGGACACCCAGAAGCTCTTTGTCCCCTCGGGGGTCTCCACGTCCACGGCCAGGGCGGTGATGCTCTTTTTGATGCGCAGCCAGCGGCGGGTGACCTGGACGCGGCCCTCTACGCGCTGGCGCTCCCCCTCCCGGAGCGTGCCGGCGTGGGCCAGCTCCCGGCGGGCCGTCCCCACGGTGAAGATGGCGCAGTAGAGGACGATCCAGCCGGAGACGGTACTGACGGCGATGGCGGAAAACTCCATGCGCTGGGCGTTGGCGGTGGTGGTCAGCGCCGCCAGGGCGACGCACACACCCAGGGCCAGCAGGGAAAAGGCGAGAAGGGAGAGGATCCAGGCTTTGATCTTGCGGCGGAGCCTGGACACGTCCCCGTCGGTATACAGCTCCACGGCGGAGAGGGGCATAGGGGGGCCTCCTTTCGGCGAAAGAAGATGAACGTATAAGGAGTATAGCATATTTTGGGGGATTCGGCAAGGGGGGCGGGGGGATTTATAGGGAGACATGTTTTCACAAACCGCAAGGGACGCTATTGAAAATTTGGCGCGGATATGGTAACATTTTAAGGTAAAAGCTTTTATCCGGGAGGGGTACAAATGATTTCAAAAGCGCTTTGTGAGCGCGTACTCGGCCGCGCGGCGTCCACCGGCGCGGACTATGCCGAGCTTTTCGCGGAGAACACCCTGAACCACTCTATCGAGATGGTGGGCTGTAAGGTGGACGCCATCAACGACAACGTTATCGCCGGGGCGGCGATCCGGGTCTACAAGGGCCTTCGCAGCGTCATGGCCTCCACCGTGGACACCAGCGAGGAGGGCCTGATGCGGTGCGCCCAGCGGGTGGCCGACGCCCTGGGCGCGGGCAGGGCGGAGATCGCCATCGACCTAAGGGAGCGGGTCATCGCCAATATCCACCCGGTGCTGGACGCGCCCTCCAGCGTGGCCAACGCCAGGAAGGTGGATATCCTGCGGGCCGCCAGCGACGCGGCCAGGGGATACGACCAGGCCGTGCGGCAGGTGACGGGCAGGTTTTTGGACGTGGATCACAATATCCTGATCGCCAGCACCGACGGGGTGTACGCCCAGGATCGGCAGATCCGCACGCGCCTGGTGGTCAGCGCCGTGGCGGAGATAAACGGCCAGACCCAGACGGGCAGCTGCGGACCCGGGCGGCGCATGGGCATGGAGATGTTCGACGGGATCATCGACCCCGCGGCGGTGGGCCGGGAGGCGGCCCGTCACGCGGTGGTGATGGCCGGGGCGGGCTACTGCCCGGCGGGGGTGATGCCCGTGGCCATTGAGAACGGCTTCGGCGGCGTTATCTTCCACGAGGCCTGCGGTCACTCCCTGGAGGCCAGCTCCGTGGCCTACAACGCCAGCCAGTTCTGCGGGAAGCTGGGGCAGAAGATCGCCAACGAGAAGGTCACCGCCATCGACGACGGCACGATCCCCAACGCCTGGGGCTCCATCAACATCGACGACGAGGGCACGCCCTCCCGCAAGAGAGTCCTCATTGAGAAGGGCGTTTTGAAGACCTATATGATCGACAAGTTCAACGGCAGGCGCATGGGCATGGAGTCCACCGCCAGCTCCCGCCGGGAGAGCTACTCCTACACCCCCACCTCCCGCATGACCAACACCTACATAGCCGCGGGGGAGGATCGCAACGAGGACATCATCGCCTCCATGGAGTACGGCCTCTACGCCAGGAAGATGGGCGGCGGCTCGGTGAACCCGGTGACGGGCGAGTTCAACTTTGCCGTGGACGAGGGGTACATGGTGAGAAACGGCAAGATCTGCGAGCCTGTCCGGGGCGCGTCCCTGGTGGGCAAGGGTTCCGAGATCATTCAGAAGATCGACATGGTAGGTACGGATATGGACATGGGCCAGGGCATGTGCGGCTCCTCCTCCGGCTCCGTCCCCACCAACGTGGGCCAGCCGCTGATCCGCGTCTCCAGCATCACCGTGGGCGGCAGATAAGGAGGGTTTGACATGACATTTGAAGAATTCAAAAACGCCGTGATCGCCGAGGCCAAAAAGCGGGGCATCGCGGATTACGAGCTTTATTACAGCCAGTCCGACAACACCAGCGTGGAGGCCTTCCGGCATGAGATCAGCGAGTTCTCCACCGGCGTGGAGGGCGGCGTATGCTTCCGCTGCGCCG
>CANPWM010000119.1 GCA_947584295.1 uncultured Oscillospiraceae bacterium
AAAAAACTACTCCAGTAGTATTGACAACCGCAAACGGCTGTGGTAGTATGAACGTGGGCCCAAACTACCACAGTCGTATAAAGGAGCGTGAACAGATGGACTGCAAGCTTTTTGATTCGGAGATCCGGGTGATGAACGTCCTCTGGCGGGAGGGGGAGGTCACGGCCAAGCACATTTCCGACGTACTCAAGGGGGAGGTGGGCTGGAACGTGAACACCACCTACACCCTTATCAAGCGGTGCATCGCCAAGGGGGCCATCGAGCGGCGGGAGCCGAACTTCCTCTGCCGCGCCCTGATCCCCCGGGAGGCCGTGCAGGAGGCGGAGACCAACGAGCTGATTGGCAAGCTCTACGACGGCGCGCCGGCCAAGCTTTTCGCCGCCCTGCTGGGGAAAAAGACGCTGACGGCGGAGCAGATCGAGAAGCTCCGCTCCATCGTGGAGGAGTGGGACTGAGCCATGGTGACGACGCTGTTGAAAATGACCCTGGGCGGCGCTGTCCTTATCGCCGTCATCGTCCTCATTCGCCTGGTGGGGCTGAGCAGGCTGCCCAAGCGGCTCTTTCCCGTCCTCTGGTGCGTGGCGCTGCTGCGGCTGCTGACGCCCCTCTCCGTGCCTGTCCCGGCGGGGGTGTCCCTCCCGGCGCTGCCCGTCCCGGACGGGGCGGTTATCCAACCGACGGACACCGTCTCCCCGGCGATCCCCGGCGGCCCTGTGGGGGCGGAGCTCCTGCCCGATACCGCCGCGCCCCTGCCCGCGCCTCCGGCGGCGGCGCCCCGGGACGCCGGGCGCTTTCCCCTTGTTCCCACTGTCTGGGCGGCGGTGGGCCTGGGGCTGGGGATCTATTTCCTTCTCTCCCGGGGGCGGCTGTGCCGGGAGCTGAAAACGGCGGTGCCGGTGGAGAATGAATTTGCCCTGCGGTGGCTGGCCGCCCACGGCCTGCGCCGCCGGGTGGAGCTGCGGGAGCTTACGGGGCTTCCCTCGCCGATGACCTATGGGATCGTAAGGCCGGTCATTCTTGTTCCGCGGGGATTCGACTGGTCGGACAGGGCCGGGGCGGCGTATGTCCTGTACCACGAGTACACCCATATCCGCCGGTTCGACGCGGCCCTGAAGCTGCTGATGGCGGCGGCGCTGTGCCTGCACTGGTTCAACCCCCTGGTGTGGGTGATGTACTTCCTGCTGGATCGGGATCTGGAGCTGGCCTGCGACGAGGCCGTTCTGCGCTATTACGGGCCGGGACGGCGGCGCAGCTACGCCGAGACCATCATCGGCATGGAGGAAAAACGCGCTCTGCCCGCGCCCTTCGGGAGCTTCTTCAGCAAGAATACCGCGGAGGAAAGGATAAGAGCCATCATGAGATTCAAAAAAAATTCCGTGATCGCCCTGGCGCTGGCGGTGGTCCTGGTGATCGCCGGGGCCGTCACCGTCTTTGCCACGGCGGGCAATGAGGATAAAACGCCTCCCTCGGGGCGGGAGGACGCGGACACCACCGACGCCGCCGACACCGCCGACACCGGCGATACCGCCGGGAATAACGACACCACGGAGGCCCGCGCCCCCGCCGGCGGCCTTGTATACAGCTTCACCTACGGCAATTTACAGCTCCAGGTGGCGGGTGTCCGGGAGACAAGGACGGAGAGCGGCTATGACGACGGCGGGGAGTACGTCTCCTGCCCGGTCTATATCCTGGAGCCGGGCGCGGTGCTGACCGTCCTGGAGGCGGATATGTTTGAGGACACGGAGGGCGCGCGCCACGGGGACTGGGCGCTGTATACCACCGCCGGGGAGTACATCTACATCGTGGACGACATGGCCCCCGTAGCCCTGACCACGGACATTCTGGGGGTGGTGGATCCCGAATCCAGCCTCTATGTGCTGGCCTTCGCCTGGGACGCCCCGGGGGATCAGGCAGCTGCCCCGTCCCGGAAGCTGACGTACTTCTGGGGCAGTCCCGTCAGAGAGGAGACCGTCAACGCCACGCTGTACGCCCTGGACGGCTGCGCCATCGTGATCCCGGACAGCGGCTGGGCGCGGTCCGGCAGTCTCTACGGGGACGGTCTCGATGACGTCGTCCGCTGGAGCAGCGGGGAGGACGCGTCCCTGGAGATCGTGAATTTCGGCCAGATCGGCCTGGACGCGGCCCGGGAGACCGTCACGCGGGTCGAAACGGAGGCCGGTTACACGGTCATTCCCACCAAACCCGGCGGCCTCGACGGGGAGTGGACCGGCGCGGACGGGATCCTCAACGCCCTTTCGGTGAGCTTTTATGAATCCGCGTACAGCGCCTTCGCGGTGATAGAGCGTTGGACGGACCGGGCGCCGGAGCGGACGGCCGCCGAGCTGTGGGTCTTTGCCAATACCTTTGAGGCCCGTGGGTTCACCATGATGTGGGCCATGGATCACGCGGAGGAGCTTTCCGACCGGGAGCTGACCGTCTTCGCCGCCCGGTCCGACGGGGCCTACGCCGAGGCCGCGGGGCATGAGCTGGCCCGCCGGTTCCTCTCCGATCCCCGGGGACTTTTGAACGCCCTGGCGGCGGATCAGAGCATCGACGCGGACAGGGTACTCAGCCTTCTGGTGTCGGAGTTCTTCATGGAGGAGCGCGTCGATGACCTGGGCAGCGCCCTCCGGGGCGCGGCGGCCCTGCCGCTGACGGGGCCTGAGCGCGCCGTCCTGGAAGAGCTCGCCGCCCAATATGACCTCAGTATTAGCTCGTGGTAAAAGGTAAAAAAAGGTATCTCTCACACCAAAAAAAGACCGCCTCTCGGCGGTCTTTTTTTGGTGCGAGAGATGAGACTTGAACTCACACGTCATTCGACACACGCACCTCAAACGTGCCTGTCTGCCTATT
>CANPWM010000120.1 GCA_947584295.1 uncultured Oscillospiraceae bacterium
CTGCGGAAGATCCGCGCCCAGGCCGAAACGCCGGTGATCATGCTGACGGCCAAGGGCGAGACCTTTGACAAGGTGACGGGCCTGGAGATGGGCGCCGACGACTATATCACCAAGCCCTTTGACATGAAGGAAGTGGTGGCCCGCATCAGGGCCGTTCTGCGCCGTTACGGCGGCGGGGAGAACGCCCAGAGCAAGCGCCGCCTGGTTTTTGACAAGCTCATCATCGACATGGAGTCCTTCGTCCTGACGGTGGACGGCAAGCGGGTGGATATCCCCCCCAAGGAGATGGAGCTTCTCTACCACCTGGCCCTGTCGCCCAACCGGGTCTACACCAGGAACCAGCTTTTGGACGAGGTCTGGGGCTTTGACTACTTCGGCGATTCCCGCACCGTGGACGTACATATCAAGCGCCTGCGGGAGAAGCTGGAGAACGTGTCCCCCCAGTGGAGCCTCAAGACCGTCTGGGGCGTGGGCTACAAGTTTGAGCTGACCGCCGGACAGAACCAGTGAGCGGGGCGGTAAGATGCGTCATCTTCGCAGTGTCTATTTCAAAAATTTCGCCGCCGTCATGGTGCTTTTCTGCCTGAGCTTCGCCATTCTGGGGGCGGCCTTCGCCGGTATGAGTTACAGCTTCATTATCCGGGAGCGCAGCCAGGGGATGCTGGACTCCGCCGGTACCGCCGGCGTGATGCTCCGCTCCTACGCCCAGCAGTGGGACACGGGGTATGACGGCCTGGATATGCGCTCCATGCTGGCGCTGACCGCCGATATCGCGGGGTACCACATGCTCATCACCGACGGCCAGGGGCAGGTGGTCAACTGCTCGGATCGGGAGCTGACCTGCGGCCACACGGGCCTGTCCGTGCCGGCCTCCGCCGTCTCCGCCGTCAACACCGCCGGGAAATACCAGGGCTTCACGGATCTGGGCGGCGTGTTCTCCGCGCCCCGGTTCGTGGTGGGCCTGGCGATCCCCGCCGGGCCGAGCCAGGCGTACATCTTCGTCTCCGACAGCGCCGGGAGAATGGGCGGCATCTGGCGCAGCTTCGCCAGGATCTTCCTGGCCGCCGCCGCCGTGGTGGTGACGCTGTCCTTCATCACCGCCTACTGGATGGTGCGGAAGATGTCCCGCCCCATCAAGGAGATGTCCGACGCCGCCCGGAGTTACAGCCAGGGCGACTTCACCCCCCGGGTGCGTACCGAGGGCCGCCAGGACGAGGTGGGGGAGCTGGCGGAGGCCTTCAACGTGATGGCCGACTCCCTGGAGCGCAGCGAGCAGAGCCGCCGGGATCTCATCGCCAACGTGTCCCACGAGCTGAAGACCCCCATGACCACCATCGCCGGGTTCGCCGACGGGATCCTGGACGGCACCATACCGCCGGAGAAGGAGCGGGAGTACCTGGAGGTGGTGTCCGCCGAGACGAAGCGCCTTTCGCGGCTGGTCCGGGGAATGCTGGATATGTCCCAGCTCCAGTCCGTCACCCCCATGGAGCTGTCCTCCCGCTCCTTCGATCTGCTGGAGGTCTGCTGTCAGTCCCTCCTGAGTCTGGAGAGCAAGATCACCTCCCGGGGCCTGGACGTGGAGACGGTACTGCCGGAGGAACCCATCTACGCCGTGGGGGACGGCGACGCCATCACCCAGGTGGTCCACAACCTGCTGGACAACGCCGCCAAATTCGCCGATCCCGGCTCCGTCCTGACGATGAAGCTCTGGCGGGAGGAGGGCAAGGCGTATGTGTCCGTCTCCAACCGGGGCGAGACGATCCCCCAGGAGGAGCTGCCCCTGATCTTCGAGCGGTTCCACAAGACCGACCGCTCCAGAAGCCAGGACCGGGACGGCGTGGGCCTGGGCCTCTACATCGTCAAGACCATTCTGGACAGCCACCGGGGCAATATTTTCGTCACCAGCCGGGAGGGCCTCACCACCTTCACCTTCTGCCTCAGACTGGCAAAACAGCGGCCTTTTCCCGACAAAAACGGCGTGAAATCCTGATTCTGGCTGGTTTGTTTACAAAATGTATAAAATTTATTCACACTCTTTCTATGGAGGGACAGTATAATAGAATCGAAGCGATTCCTCCATATCGCGGCGATATCGCCCCCAAAATATTGCCGCAAATCTGCTTCAGCGGATGTCTCCCAATCCGCAAGCTTGGTTAGCCCAAGCGTTTCTCCCTCATTTTTTGCGAAATGCCCCCGTCCCACCCCGGACGGGGGCATTTCATCATTCCCCGACGCAAAAGCGTCGGGGAATGATGAAATGCCATAGTTCCACGTCCAATTCCTTCCTTCCGACAGCAGGGGAGAGCGGCGGAATTTTTACTGTTGATATTTTCTCTCCCATGGTGTATAATAACAAATACGCACAACCGTTACGGCGTGGAGAAGAGCCGCGATAGTCGGGGAGATAGCGGTGCCCTGTGACCCGCGATCCGCTAAAGCGGGGATGAATTCCTGCCCCCGGCCGTGTGGTGTATCGTCTGCCCTCAGGAAAAGGTGTTGATGAGTCGGTCTCACGCAACGCCGGATCGTGAACCATGTCAGGCGGGGAACCGAGCAGCATTAAGCGGAAACCGGCGTGTGCCGCGAGCCAGCCGGCTCTGAGCCGTTTCCTGACGTACCGGGTATACCGCACCGTCAAAGGCAGGTTCGCGGCTCCTCTGCGCGCCGTAACGGTTAAAACAAAGCCCGGGCCTCCGGGTTTTTTGATTATTGCGGGGTGAGTCCATGTACCAGGCGCTATACAGAAAATACCGGCCCCGGCGTTTTGAGGACGTGGTGGGCCAGGATCACATCACCCAGACCCTCCGCCGCCAGGTGGAGACGGGCCGGACGGGCCACGC
>CANPWM010000121.1 GCA_947584295.1 uncultured Oscillospiraceae bacterium
GACTCCGAGTTTCGGCGCTACTACGACCTCAAGTTCAAAGAGGTCAACCAGTTCCAGCATAAACGCGCACTCGCTTTAACTGCCAGAAAACTGGTTCGGTTGGTCTTTCGACTGCTGAAGGACAACCGCCTGTATATCCCGCCGAAGGGCTGAATTAAAGCTCGACGCGCGGACGCGCAGGCCCTGTTTCAAAAATCCGCAGGGGCAGGGCTTGGATTGGTGTTGCCTTTTTCCCTGGTTACTACTCTTTTGGGCTACTTCTTTCGCAAATTTTCTCTTATTGCATTCTTGACTTCACACCATTAGACTTTGTGTGTTCCGTCCTCCCCGGCGGGGCGGGCGGTGAAAGCAAAAAATTCCGCTTGTAGGGATAGTTTAGCACACAGAGGGGGAGAAAAAATCAAAAACACGTCGAAGGGGAAAAATCCCGGCAGGCCGGTAAATCATTCCGTGAAAGCCGAGGCCGTTTCAGCCCCGTACGACGGCGGCCTCCCACGGCCCCAGGGAGCCGGGGAAGGGGGCGGCGGAGATCAGCTCCTCCCGGCCCGCGTACGCCGGGAAGGGAGCCTCTCCGTCGCCGCAGTGGAGAAGGAGGGTCAGCGTCTCGCCGTCCAGGCGCCGCGTCAGGGCGACGGCGCCGGAGGCGTCGTCGGCGGTGAAGGCCACAGCCTGGCCCCGGGTGAGGCAGGGGTGGGCGTGCCGGAGGGCGGCAAGGCGGCTGATCCAGGCGAACATCTCCCGATCCTGGCGCGCCTCGTCCCAGACCATGCCGCGCCGGCAGTCGCCGTTGTCCCCGCCGTCCATGGCGTACTCGTCCCCGTAATAGAGCATGGGCATTCCCGGCAGCAGGAGCTGGAGCGCCGAGGCCATTTTCAGCCGCCGTCTGTCGCCGCAGGCCGCCCGCAGGAAACGCGCCGTGTCGTGGGAGCCGATGAGATTCCACAAAAGATGGTATACATCGGGGTGAAGATTGCCCCGCAAAAAGCCCAGATCCTCGAAAAACTCCGTCACCGTGGCGGTTCCCCGGGCCACCAGATCCAGGACGCTGTTATAGAAGGGGTAGTTCATAACGCTGTCCCACTGGTCGCCCTGGAGGAAGTCGCCGCCGTAGTGCCACTCCTCCCCCACGATCAGGGCGTCGGGCTTCTCCGCCTTGACGGCCTCCCGGAAGCGCCGCCAGAAGCGGTGGCCCACCTCGTCGGCCACGTCCAGCCGCCAGCCGTCGATGCCGCACTCGCGGATCCAGTAGAGGCCCACGTTGATGAAATACGCCTCCACCGCCGGGTTGCGCAGGTTGAGCTTGGGCATACCGCCATAGTAGCTGAAGGTCTTGAAATTGGGCTTCTCGCCCCAGGCCATGCGCAGGGGGAAGCCCTCGATGAAGTACCAGTCCAGGTACTCCGAGCGCTCCTTTTTTTCCAAAATGTCCGCGAAGGCGAAGAATTTCTGGGACGTGTGGTTGAAAACGCCGTCCAGCAGGACGCGGATCCCCAGGGCGTGGGCGCTGTCCACCAGCTCCCGCAACTCCTCCTTCGTCCCCAGGGAGGGATCCACGGCGAAATAGTCCACGGTGTCGTACCGATGGGGCGTGTTGGCCTTGAAAACCGGCGTCATATAGAGGACGTCCGCCCCCAGCTTATGAAGATGCCCCAGGTGGTCGATGATCCCCCGGAGCGTTCCGCCGGGGTTGACCCGGTGATCCAGCGGCCCGTACCAGCGCCTGGCGTCCACCGGCCCCGTGGGGGCGAAGCTGGCGGGGAAAATCTGATACACCACCTTGTCCATGGCCCAGGCCGGGGCCAAAAACCGCTCCTCCCCCCGGAGATTCTGGGGGCAGTCGAACATGCGCTCGATATCCGTGGGCGGTTCCGTGGAAAATTGGTAATTCCCGTAATACACCCGCGTGCCGTCCACGCCCTCCAGCTCGAACCAGTAGCGCAGGCATACCATATGGATCGTAATGACGGCCTCGTAGTAGTCGCTGACCCGATCCCGGGCCGCCAGGGACATGGGGACGGCCGCCCGGGTATCCAGGCGCTCCAAGGGCAGGTATTTGTCCTGGGTGTGCAAGATCACCCGGCGCATATCCCCCTTTTTCACCCGGATACGGATAAGGAACCTGTCCGGCTCCAGGGCGAAGCAATAGCGGTTGTCGGCAAAATGCGTTATGGCGGCGTATTCCATGTCTCCGGCCTCCGTTCAGGAAAAATCAAACGTGTCACAAGAAAATCATACCATAGAACAGCCTGGAACGCAACGGGTTTTCCCCAAAGGAGCAAAAAGCGCATTGAAAAGAAGGCGCAAAAAAAGCAAGCCTGATGGCTTGCTTTTTTTGTGTTGGCGTCTTCCTATCTTCCCGGGCCGTCACCAGCCAAGTATTGTCGGCGCAAGTGAGCTTAACTTCTGTGTTCGGAATGGGAACAGGTGGACCCTCACCGCAATCAACACCAACTATGGTACACCTTCAGGGACTCGAACCCTGGACACCCTGATTAAGAGTCAGGTGCTCTACCAACTGAGCTAAAGGTGCATATGGTGACCCGAGGGAGAGTCGAACTCCCGATTGGGGCGTGAGAGGCCCCCGTCTTGACCACTTGACCATCGGGCCATCGGCTCTTAAAGCCTTAGGCTTGCGCCCTGAGAACCGAACAAATGGAAGATGAAAGGAGGCGAAGCGGAGCTTGCCATTCTTTTCAAGGTCAAGCCCTCGGGTTATTAGTACC
>CANPWM010000122.1 GCA_947584295.1 uncultured Oscillospiraceae bacterium
TAAAAGCCCTTGCCGCAGAAGCTGGGGATCAGGGCCGGGTGGACGTTGATGATCCGGTCGGGCCACTTGGCGGTAAAATCGGCGCTCAAGATGCTGAGGAACCCCGCCAAGATGATGAGGTCGATGCCGTGGGCCTGAAGCTCCTCCTGGAGCCGCGCCTCAAAGGCCGCCCGGCCCCCCAGCTCCTTTTTGAGCAGGGTAAGCGTCTCGATCTCGGCCATTCTGGCCCGCTCCAGGGCGTAAGCGCCGTCCACGTTGGACACCACCAGGGCGATCTCGCCGTCCCGGAGGAGGCCGCTTTTCTCGGCGTTTATCAGGGCCTGCAAATTGGTGCCGCCGCCGGAGACAAGCACCGCGATCCTGGCCCTCAGCATAGATCCATCCTCTTTTCGGAGCGCGCCACCGTGCCGCACACGTAGGCGTCCTCTCCGGCGGCCTTCAGGGCCGCCAGGGCCCTGTCCGCGTCCTCCGGGGCCACGATGACGGTCATGCCCACGCCCATATTGTAGACGTTGAACATCTCCCGCTCCGGGACGTTCCCCAGCCGGGCCAGCAGGGCGAAGATGGGCGGGACGGAGAGGCTCCGCCTGTCGATCCTGGCACCCAGGCCCTCCGGCAAGGCGCGGGGGATATTCTCATAGAACCCGCCGCCGGTGATGTGGGCCACGGATTTGACCCGCACCGCGTCCATCAGGGCCAGGACGGGCTTTACATAGATGCGGGTGGGCGTCAGAAGCACCTCGCCCACGCTCTTCCCGCCCAGCTCGTCAAAGACGTCCGTCAGGGCGGTGTGGGAGTCGGCCAAAATCTTCCGCACCAGGGAGAAGCCGTTGGAGTGGACGCCGGAGGAGCGCAGGGCGATGATGACGTCCCCCTCCGCCACGGAATCCGGCTTTAAGATCCTCTCCCGGTCCACGATCCCCACGGAGAAGCCGGCAAGGTCGTACTCGTCCTCCGGCATGAGGCCCGGATGCTCGGCGGTCTCGCCGCCGATAAGGGCGCAGCCGGCCCGGACGCAGCCCTCGGCCACGCCGCCCACGATGGCGGCGATCTTCTGGGGGATATTGCGTCCGCAGGCGATGTAGTCCAGGAAGAAAAGGGGCTTCGCGCCGCAGCAGACGATGTCGTTGACGCACATGGCCACGCAGTCGATGCCCACGGTGTCGTGCTTGTCAAGCTCAAAGGCCAGCTTCACCTTTGTCCCCACGCCGTCGGTGCCGGAGACCAGCACAGGCTCGCGCATACCGGCCAGGTTCGGCACGAAAGCGCCGCCGAAGCCGCCGATGTCGTCGTCCGCGCCGGGGATCACCGTGCGCTTGATGTGGGCGCGCATCAGCTCCACCGCCTTGTAACCGGCGGTGATATCCACCCCGGCGGAGGCGTAAAAATCGGATCTGGAGTCGTTCATATACATGATCCTTTCAAATAAGGTGTCTGTGTTCGATGGACGGGTCGCCGGGGACGGCGACCCCTACGGGCCTATCGGGGCTGTTGCGGTGGGCCGCCGTGGGCGGCGGCCCGTACGGCGTTGATTGTAAACCCGGCGGTTGACCGGGACGGGCGGCCGGGGACGGCCGCCCCTACAGCCCATTTGAACCGTTATTGAATGTCCGTAGGGGTCGCCGTCCCCGGCGACCCGACCTTTGTTTACTCTTCTCCGTTCCAACAGTAAGTGCAAAGCTTGCACTTATCAATCCCCACGGCGGAGAGGGTGCCGTCCAGGGTCTGGTACTCCAGGGAGTCGAATTTCAGGGTCTTGCAGATATGCTCCCGCATGGCGCGGCCGCGGGCGGTGGTGCCGTCCACGTACTCGTCGGCGTGGTCGAAGCCCTCCTCGCCCTCCAGGGTCTTGATGGTGCGGCGGGCGATCAGCTCCATCTCGCTGGTGGAGCGGGAGAAATTTAAATATTTGCACCCGTACATAATGGGCGGGCAGGCGGAGCGCATATGCAGCTCCCCCGCGCCGTTGTTGCGCAGGAAGTCCACCGTCCCGGCCAGCTGGGTGCCGCGAACGATGGAGTCGTCCACAAAGAGGAGCTTCTTCCCCTCGATCAGCTCGTGGACGGGGACAAGCTTCATCTTGGCCACCTGGTTGCGGATCTCCTGCTTGTGGGGCATGAAGGAGCGGGGCCAGGTGGGGGTGTATTTGATGAACGGCCGGGCGAAGTCGATGCCGGACTCGTTGGAGTAGCCGATAGCGTGGGCGGTGCCGGAGTCCGGCACGCCGCAGACGTAGTCCACGTTGGGGATCCCGTTGTGCGCCCGGTCATACTGGGCCATCAGGTGGCCGTTGCGGGCCCGGGACAGCTCCACGTTGGCCCCCTCGTAGCGGGAGTTGGGGTAGCCGTAGTACGTCCACAGGAAGGTGCAGATCCTCATCTTGTCACCGGGGGCGGCCAGCTGCTCCATGCCGTCGGCGGTGACGCGGACGATCTCCCCCGGCCCCAGATCCCGCACGCCGCGGTAGCCCAGCTTTTCAAAGGCGAAGGACTCGAAGCTGACGGCCCAGCCGTCGTCGCTCCTGCCCACGATAATGGGCAGCCGCCCCAGCTTGTCCCGGGCGGCGATGATCTCCCCCCGGTCGGTGAGGATCAGCAGGGAGACGGTGCCTTCGATCTTCTCCTGGGCGAAGCGGATCCCGTCGGCGAAGGACCGCTGCTGGTTGATAAGGGCGGCCACCAGCTCGCA
>CANPWM010000123.1 GCA_947584295.1 uncultured Oscillospiraceae bacterium
TGGCGAGGCTCGGAGATAACCGGCAGCATGATCTCGTCAAGGATCTGAATACGGGCCTCACGGGTGATCTCAAAGGCGTTCTTGATGATGTCATAGGTCAGGCCGTCGTTCTTCAAATCCATCTGAATGGCGGTGATGCCCTTTTTGGTACCGGCCACCTTGAAGTCCATCTCGCCGTGGAAGTCCTCCACGCCCTGAATGTCGATGAAGGTTTTCCAGTCGCCGTTGTCGTCGTGGATAAGGCCGCAGGAGATACCGGCCACGGGGGCCTTGATGGGTACGCCGGCGTCCATAAGGGCCAGGGTGGAGCCGCAGATGGAACCCTGGGAGGTGGAGCCGTTGGAGGAGAGGACTTCGCTGACCACGCGAATGGCGTAGGGGAACTCCTCCTCGGAGGGGATCACAGGCTCCAGGGCCTTCTCCGCCAGAGCGCCGTGGCCGATCTCGCGGCGGGAGGTGGAGCGGCTGGGCCGCGCCTCACCCACGGAGTAGTTGGGGAAGTTGTAGTGGTGGATATAGCGCTTCTCCTCCTCTTCCCAGATGGTGTCCAGCTTCTGGGCGGCGGAGAGGGTAGCCAGGGTGCAGACGGAGAGTACTTGGGTCTGGCCGCGGGTGAACAGGCCCGAGCCGTGGACTCTGGGCAGCACGCCCACTTCGGCGGACAGGGGACGGATCTCATTCATGGCGCGGCCGTCCACGCGCTTGCCCTCCAGCAGCCACTGCTTGACCACCTTCTTCTGGATCTTGTAGGTGATCTCCTCCAGCTGGGCGGTGATCTCAGGGTACTCCTCGCCAAATTCGTCGATCATCTTGTTGACGACCACGTTGTAGCGCTCCTCGCGGACGTTCTTATCGTCGGTGTCCATGGCGTAGCGCACATCGTCCAGATACTTGTCAACGATCTTGTCGAAAAGCTCCTGGTTGAAGGAGGCGTGTTCATACTCAAACTTGGGCTTGCCCACCTCGTCCACCATCTGGTTGATCAGGGCGATCACGGGCTTGATGGCCTCGTGGGCGGCGATGATGCCGTTATACATCACGTCCTCGGGGATCTGGTCGCCGCCGGCCTCGATCATAACGATCTTGTCCATGGTGGCGGCGATGGTGCAGTACATCTCAGAGACCTTGCGCTCCTCGCTGGTGGGGTTGATGATATACTTGCCGTCGATGAGGCCAAGGCCCACGCCGGCGATGGGGCCCGCGAAGGGCACGTCGGAGATGGACACGGCGGCGGAGGCGCCGATCATGGCGGCGATCTCCGGGGCGCAGTCGTGGTCGGTGGACAGCACGGTGCAGGTCACCACCACGTCGTTGCGCAGGTCGGAGGGGAACAGCGGACGCATGGGCCTGTCAATCATACGGGAGGCCAGGGTGCCGCGCTCAGAGGGCTTGCCCTCGCGGCGGGTGTAGCCTCCGGGGATACGGCCCACGGAGTAGAGCTTCTCCTCAAACTCAACGGAGAGAGGGAAGTAGTCGATGCCGTCCTTGGGACGGGGAGAGGCGACGACGGTGCAGAGAACGGTGGTCTCGCCGTAGGTCACCAGGACGGCGGAATTGGCAAGCTCAGCCAGCTTGCCCACCTCCATGGTGAGGGGACGGCCCGCCAGGGTCATCTCATACTTTTTGTAATTGGGGAATTCTCTGTGCTTGATGATCATGGTATGACTCCTTTTGTATTTATTTCTGGAGTCGCGGCCTTTTAGCACTTGAATCCGGCCTCAATCACGGCAGGCTTAAACCCGGATTCAAATACTAAAACAGCCGGACTCCTTGTTGACTGTTCCGGGGCAAAAAGGAACAATGGGTATTATATGCGATTTGTTGACCGCATATAATACCCGGCTTGCTTACTTCCTGATGCCAAGCTTGGCGATGATGGCGCGGTAACGCTCGATGTCCTTCTCCATCAGATAGTCCAGCAGGCGACGGCGGCGGCCGATCATCTTATACATACCGAGACGGCTGTGGGCGTCGTTATTGTGGACCTTCAGATGCTCCGTGAGCTGATTGATGCGCTCAGTGAGGATGGCGATCTGAACCTCCGGGGAGCCGGTATCATGCTCGCTGCGGCGGTTGGCGTCGATAACGGCGGTTTTCTGCTCCTTGGTGATCATGTCAGGTACTCCTTTCTTTCGGTAGTCCCCGCTGAACATAGTAAAGGGACGAAAGGTTCCGGCAGCGGTGCCGGAATACTCCGCAAAACCATGTAGAGGGGCAATCCATGACATTCTACCATACGTTTCCCCGGTTGTAAAGTGTTTTTTGCAAGTTAAACCTACTTTTTTATCTTTTTTACCGGAAAACCCGGGGCCGCTCCGGGGGACACGCCGGTTTTCAGCGCCCCAAGGCGCGGGCGGAAGGCCGCGATAATACAATATAATATAATAAGTATACAACAGGCAGGCCGGTTTTGCGAGTCCTCCGGCCACGCGAAAAAGAGGGGGCGAAGCGCCTCTTAAAATTTTTCAAAAAATTTTTGAAAAAGGTGTTGACAAAACAAAAAGAGGGGTGTATATTAGGCAAGCTGTCGGGTGACGGCGGCGAGAGACCGGTCTGGGAGAAAAAAGTTAAGGGGAAAATGAAAAAAACCTCTTGACAAGGGCTTTCAGATGTGGTATTCTAAAAC